>CAJCIO010000154.1 GCA_903970465.1 Gammaproteobacteria bacterium | reverse complement strand
TCGCGCGCAAGGCGCTCAATCAGCAGTTGAAGGACCGCACCCACGGCGCGCTGTATTTTCATGACAAGAGCCTGTTGCCCGAGAGTTTCAAGCGCTATGTGCGCACGGCGCAAACCGACAGGTTCGTGTTTTACAAGTCGGCCAAGGACGATGGCAAGTAAGTGACTCTGCAATGAGCGCTCGCGGTGGTGGTGTTGCCAGATGCCGTGGGTGCTCCTATGGTTTTGGGTCGGCAGCACCGGCCCCTTCGCGGGCAAGCCTTGCTCCCACACTCGTACACTGTTGGAGCAAGGCTTGCCCGCGAAGGGGGCGGTGCAGTCAACCCATCATGCAGCGGCTGATCACAACCCCGCGAGCGCATCCTTGAGGTCGACCTCGGGCGTTACGTTGTCTTCCAGGGGGTTCGAGCATCACCGCGATACTCCCACACTCAGTACCCTGTGGGAGCAAGGCTTGCCCGCGAAGGGGGCGGTGCAGTCAGCCCATCATGCAGCGGCTGATCACAACCCCGCGAGCGCATCCTTGAGGTTGACCTCGGGCGTTACGGTGTCTTCCAGGGTGAGTTGCGCTTCAAGTTCATCAAGGTGTTCGAGCATCACCGCGATGGCCTTGGCCTGATCGCCAGCTTCCAGCGCGGTGATGATGTGCTGATGCTCGTCCGAGGCACAGGACGGTACGTCGTTGCGCTGATACAAGGCAACGATCAGCGAGCTGCGCACCATCAGGTTGGCGAGTATTTCGCTGAGCACGCTGTTGCCGCAGATGTTCCCGAGCAGCAGGTGAAATTCGCTGAGTTCACGCACGATCACCCGCCGATCGGTGGCACTGGTGGCCTTGCGCTCGTTGGCCATGTGCCGGGCGATGCGCTCGCGCTGCTTGTGCATGATCGTCGGGGTGATGGACTCGACGATCGCCCGCTCGATGGCCCGACGCGCTGTAAACACTTCCCGTGCCTCTTGGGCGCTGGGCTGCGACACCATTGCGCCGCGGTTGGCCTCGATGGTGACGATGCGTTGCATGGCGAGGCGCTGCAAGGCGACCTGCACATGATTGCGGTTGGCTTGCAGGGTCTCGACGATCTGCGCCTCGACCAGTCGGGTGCCGGGGCGCAAGCGATGCTGGGCGATGGCCTTGGACAGGACATCGACGATGCGCTGCACTTCGAGCTGCTTGGCGGTAACGATCGGGGAGCTCATGGTTTCCTCTGTGGCGGCCTTCACAACGAGCTGACGGCGTGCAAGCGCGCATTATCCGTCAGGCGTAGCTGCGGGCTCAAGCTGCGAGCTGCAAGCTGCAAGCTGCAAGCTGTAAGTCTGGGCCATTGCCTGGGCGGCGTACCTGCGTCTTCGCCCCCATTCAGTGCGCCGTCCTTCAGCCAAGGCTTTGCATCTGCACCGGATGAGGGCACAATCGCGGCCCTTATTTTCTTGCCGGGATCGATTTCCCTGCCCAGGCACACTTGCCGTCTCGCGATTGGAGTTGTACCGGATGCATGAACAGGCCCCCAGCGTTGAGCAACGCTACGATTCGACCCCGACCACCCTGAGTCGCTGGGACCGCCAGGACACGACCTGGATGCTCGGCCTGTTCGGCACAGCGATCGGGGCCGGGACCTTGTTTCTACCGATCAACGCCGGCCTGGGGGGCTTCTGGCCGTTGCTGATCCTGACGGTGCTGGCGTTGCCGATGACTTTCTATGCGCATCGTGGGCTGACGCGTTTCGTGTTGTCCGGGCGCGACGGCGGGGATATCACCGCAGTGGTCGAGGAACACTTCGGGATCAAGGCCGGCGCCTTGATCACACTGCTGTATTTCTGTGCGATCTTCCCGATTCTGCTGATCTATAGCGTGGCGCTGACCAATACCGTGGGCAGCTTCCTGGAGCATCAACTGCACATCGCGCCACCTCCGCGCGCGGTGCTGGCCCTGGTGCTGATCCTCGGTCTGCTGGCCATCGTGCGTTGCGGCGAGCAAGCCACGGTCAAGGTCATGAGCCTGCTGGTGTATCCGTTCATCGTGGCCTTGGCGTTGCTGGCACTGTTCCTGGTGCCGCACTGGACCGGCGGCATTCTCGCCACGGCGGGCGAGTTGCCGTCAGGCTCGGCATTCCTGCACACCTTCTGGCTGGCGATTCCGGTGATGGTGTTCTCGTTCAACCATTCGCCGATCATCTCCTCGTTCGCGGTCGATCAGAAACGCCGTCACGGGCAGCATGCCGACGAGCGCAGCGGTCAGATCCTCGGCCGTGCGCATGTGCTGATGGTAGCGATGGTGATGTTCTTCGTGTTCAGTTGCGTACTGACCCTGAGTCCGGCGCAACTGGCCGAAGCCAAGGCGCAGAACTTGTCGATCCTGTCGTACCTGGCCAATCACTTCAACAATCCGACCATCGAATTCGCGGCGCCGCTGATTGCTTTCGTGGCCATTGCCAAGTCGTTTCTGGGGCACTACATCGGCGCCAGTGAAGGTTTCAAGGGCCTGATCCACAAGAGCGGCCGCCGCCCGGGCGCCAAGGCGCTGGACCGCATCACGGCGGCGTTCATGCTGGTGGTGTGCTGGATCGTGGCCACGCTGAACCCGAGCATCCTCGGCATGATCGAGACGCTGGGCGGTCCGGTGATCGCGGCGATCCTGTTCCTGATGCCGATGTATGCGATCCGCAAGGTGCCAGCGATGCGGCAGTACCGTGGGGCGATGTCCAATGTGTTTGTGGTGGCAGTGGGATTGGTGGCGATTTCGGCGCTGGTGTATTCGTTGATGTCGTAATAGCGCCTGGCTTGGGAGGGCTTTCGCGGGCAAGCCTTGCTCCCACAGTCCATCGGCTCTTCGCGAGCGAAGGGGACCGCGCGTTCACCTCAATCCTGAGGATGCGGCGCATGCAGATGCACCGCTGCGGCCTTGAGCAATTCCTTGGTATACGGATGCTGCGGCGCATCGAACAGATCATGGCTGGGGCCTTGCTCCACGACCTTGCCGTCCTTGATCACGATCACGTCGTGGGCCAGGGCGCGTACCACCGCCAGGTCGTGGCTGATGAACAGATAGGTCAGGCCATGACGTTCCTGCAGTTGGCGCAACAGCGCGACCACTTGCTTCTGCACCGTGCGATCCAGCGCTGACGTCGGCTCGTCGAGCAGTATCAGGGCCGGCTTGAGCACCAGCGCTCGGGCGATCGCGATGCGCTGGCGCTGGCCACCGGAGAATTCATGGGGGTAGCGGTGGCGGGTTTCGGGGTCGAGGCCGACCTCGCGCAGCACCTGCACCACCTGGGCATCACAGGCGCCGGCCTTCATGTCACTGTGCACCTCGAGCCCCTCGCTGATGATCTGCGCCACCGACATGCGCGGGCTCAGGCTGCCGAAAGGGTCCTGGAACACCACCTGCATCCGCTTGCGCCAGGGTCGCATCTGCTTCTGGTCAAGGCTATGCAGCGCCTGGCCCTGGAAGTAGATTTCGCCCTCGGCGTCGAGCAATCGCAGGATCGCCTGACCCAGGGTCGATTTGCCCGAACCGGACTCGCCGACGATGCCCAGGGTCTTGCCACGTTGCAGGCTCAGGCTGATGCCGTCGACCGCCTTGATGTGCTGCCAGGGCTTGCGAAACAGTCCGCCGCCCAGCGCATACCAGACTTTCAGATTATCGACCTGCAACACCACCTCGCGCTCATCGCGCGGCAGCGCTTCGCCGGCCGGTTCCGCATCGATCAGCAGGCGGCTGTAGGGGTGCTGGGGATGCTCGAACAACGTGTGACACTCGGCCTGCTCGACGATCTCGCCGGCCTTCATCACGCACACTCGCTGAGCGATGCTGCGCACCAGATTGAGATCGTGGCTGATCAGCAGCAAGGACATGCCCAGGCGCCGCTGCAGCGCCTTGAGCAGGTGCAGGATCTTGCGTTGCACCGTCACGTCGAGGGCGGTGGTGGGCTCGTCGGCGATCAGCAGGTCCGGCTCGCAGGCCAGTGCCATGGCAATCATCACCCGTTGCCGCTGGCCGCCGGACAGTTCATGGGGATACGCTTTGAGGCGCTGCTCGGGGTTGTGGATGCCCACCATTTCGAGCAGCTCGAGGATACGTGCGCGGGCGGCTTTGCCCGCCAGGCCGCGGTGCACCAGCAGCGTCTCGCCGATCTGCTTTTGCACGCTGTGCAACGGGTTGAGCGAGGTCATGGGCTCCTGAAAGATCATCGCCACGCGATTGCCGCGGATCTCCTGCAGGGTGCGCGCGCTGGCGCCTAGCAGTTCCTGACCGCGGTAACGGATGCTGCCGGTGCTGTGCTGGCCATTTTCGGCCAACAGCTGGAGGATCGAGTTAGCCGTCACCGACTTGCCCGACCCCGATTCGCCCACCAGCGCCAGGCACTCGCCGGCGTGAATATCCAGGCACAGGTTGCGCACCACAGTGTGGCCGTTGAAGGCCACGCAAAGGTCACGGATCTCGATGAGATTGGCGCTCGGGTCGATCTTGGCGTGCTGTTTCACGAGGGCAATATCCTGATCTAGGCGCGGGGGTCGAAGGCGTCACGCAACGCTTCGCCGATGAATACCAACAGCGACAACAGCACCGCCAAGGTGAAGAACGCGGTAAAGCCCAGCCACGGTGCCTGCAAGTTGTTCTTGCCTTGGGCGATCAGCTCGCCGAGCGACGCACTGCCGGCGGGCATGCCGAAGCCGAGAAAATCCAACGCGGTCAGGGTCGAGATCGCGCCGGTGAGAATGAACGGCAGATAGCTGAGCGTGGCGTTCATGGCATTGGGCAGTATATGCCGCACGATGATTTTGCGATTGCTCAGGCCCAGGGCGCGCGCCGCCTTGACGTACTCCAGGTTGCGTCCACGCAGAAACTCGGCGCGCACCACATCCACCAGGGTCAACCAGCTGAACAGCGCCATGATCCCCAGCAACCACCAGAAGTCCGGCTCGACGAAACCGGAGAGGATGATCAGCAGATACAGCACCGGCAGCCCTGACCAGACCTCCAGTACGCGTTGGCCGAACAAGTCGACCCAGCCGCCATAGAAGCCCTGCAGAGCGCCCGCGGCAATGCCGATCAGCGAGCTGATCACGGTCAGGGCGATGGCGAACAGAATCGACACCCGCGCGCCATAGATCACTCGGGCCAGTACGTCACGGGCTTGATCGTCAGTGCCTAGCCAGTTGACCGCCGTGGGCGGGCTGGGGGAGGGGCGGCTCAGCTCGTAGTTGGGCGTGTCGGCACTGAACGGGATCGGGGGGAACAACATCCAGCCGCCGCCCTTGGTCACCAGTTGGCGCACGTAGTCGCTGCGGTAGTCGGGTTGGAATGGCAGCAGCCCGCCGATCTCCTGCTCGGTGTAGCGTTTGAAGACCGGAAAGTAATAGGTGTGGTGCAGCTTCATCACCAGCGGCTTGTCGTTGGCGATCAGTTCGCCGCCCAGGCTCACGCCGAACAGGATGACAAACAGCCACAACGACCACCAACCGCGACGATTGTGTTTGAACCGGTCGAGGCGCCGGCGCGCCAAAGGGGAGAGCTGGAAGAAAGAGGGTCGCGACATCAGGCGTTCCTCGCCGCAAAGTCGATGCGCGGATCGACGAGGGTGTAGCAGATGTCGCCCACCAGTTTGATCAGCAGCCCGAACAAGGTAAAGATGAACAACGTGCCGAACACCACCGGATAATCCCGGGCGACGGCCGCCTCGTAGCTCAGGCGCCCGAGGCCGTCGAGGGAAAAGATCACCTCGATCAGCAGGGAGCCGGCGAAGAACACACTGATGAAGGCCTGCGGCAGGCCGGCGACCACCAGCAGCATGGCGTTACGCAATACATGGCCATACAGCACGCGCTGTTCGCTCACACCCTTGGCGCGGGCAGTGACCACGTACTGGCGGGTGATTTCGTTTAGGAAGGAGTTCTTGGTGAGGATGGTCAAGGCCGCGAAGCCGCCGATCACCAGCGAGGTCACCGGCAGTACCAGATGCCAGAAATAATCGGCGATCTTGCCCAGCAGGGTCAGTTGCTCGAAGTTGTCCGAGACCAGACCGCGCACCGGAAACCAGTCCACCCCAGTGCCCCCGCAAAACACCACGATCAGCAGCATGGCGAACAGAAACGCCGGCATGGCGTAGCCGATGATGATCGCCGAACTGGTCCAGACGTCGAAGTGGCTGCCGTGGCGCACCGCCTTGCGAATCCCCAAGGGGATCGACACCAGATAGGTGATCAACGTGGCCCAGAACCCCAGCGACAGGGTCACCGGCATCTTGTCGAGGATCAATTGGGTGACCGTGGCGCCGCGGAAGAAACTCTTGCCGAAATCCAGCACCGCGTAGTGCTTGAGCATCAGCCACAGGCGTTCGGGGGCGGGCTTGTCGAAGCCGTATTGATGTTCGATATCGGCGATCAGTTTGGGGTCGAGGCCGCGACTGGCCCGTGACGTTTGCGCGCTATCACCGCCGCTGCTGCCGACGGTCGTGCCGCCCAGGCCCTGCAAACGGGCGATGGCCTGTTCGACGGGGCCGCCGGGTGCCGCCTGAATGATGACGAAATTGACCAGCAGGATGATCAGCAATGTCGGGATGATGAGCAGCAGCCGGCGCAGGATGTAGTTCAGCATCAGCGTGCCCCTTTGGTGCGTTCGGCCATTTGTGCATTGCTCAGCGGCGTGGGGCTGACCTCCCACCAGGTTTCGGGGGCGGCGTCGTTACTGGCCGGGATTTTTGGAATGCCGAAGCGGTTCCACCACACCGTCGAGGTGCCAGGCGGGTAATAGTTGGGGATCCAGTAGTAATTCCATTGCAACACTCGATCCAGCGCATGGGCATAGGCGGCCATGACCGGTTGAGTGGTGGCGCTGACCAGACCCTTGAGCAACTGGTCGACCGCAGGGTCCTGCAGCGCCATGTAGTTGCTCGAACCCGGGTCATTAGCGCCCTGGGAGCCAAAATAGTTGAGCAGTTCCATGCCCGGCGAGGATGACACCGGATAGCCGGTGACGATCATGTCGTAGTCCCGCGCCATCAGGCGGTTGAGGTATTGGGACGGGTCGATCCGGCGGATCTCCAAGGTGATGCCGATCTGCGCGAGGATGCGTTTGTACGGCAGCAGCAAGCGCTCCATGCCGCCTTGGGTATTGAGGAAGGTGAAGCTCAGCGGCTCGCCCTGGGCATTCACCAGTTGGTCACCCTTGGGGCGCCAGCCTGCCTCTTCGAGCAGTTTCAGGGCTTGCAGCTGCTTGTCGCGGATAAATCCGCTGCCATCGGTTTTCGGCGCCTGGAACACTTGGCTGAAGACTTCGTCGGGGACTTTACCGCGCAGGGGTTCGAGGATTTTCAGCTCGTCGGCGGTCGGCGGGGCACTGGCGGCCAGCGCGCTGTTGGAGAAGAAGCTCTGCTGGCGCAAGTACATGTTGCGCATCATCTGCCGGTTGCTCCACTCGAAATCCCAGAGCATGGCCAGCGCTTCGCGCACCCGGCGATCCTTGAACACCGGGCGGTTGAGGTTGAACACGTAGCCTTGGGCCGATTGCAGGCCTTTGGTCGCCAGGTGCGCGCGTTGCAGGCGACCGTCATCCAGCGCATCACTGGCGTAGCCGATGGTGTAGCCAGTGGCCGAAAACTCGCGGTTGTAGTCATAGCCGCCGCCGCGCAGGACCTGGCGGGCGACGTCGATATCGCCAAAGAACTCCACACTGAAATGGTCGAAGTTGTACAGGCCGCGGCTGACGGGCAGGTCCTTGCCCCACCAGTCCGGGTTGCGCTCGAAGGTGATGCTGCGGCCGTTATCGACCTTGCCGACCCGATAGGGGCCACTGCCCAGCGGCGCCTCGAATCCGCCGCCACCGGCAAAGTCGCGGTCCTTCCACCAGTGCTCGGGGAGCACCGGCAGGGTCGCGAGATCCAGGGGCAGGGTGCGGCTGTCGTTGTTCTTGAGGTCGAAGCGCACTTGCCGATCGCTTTCGATCACCACGTCTTTGACGTCGGCGAACTGCGTGCGATAGCGCAGGCTGCCCTGGGTGATCAACAGATTGAAGGTGTAGCGCACATCCTCTGCGGTGATGGGCGTGCCGTCGGCGAAAGTGGCCCGTGGGTCGAGGATGAAGCGCAGCCACAGGCCATCCTTGTCACGCTCGATGCCTTGGGCGACCAGACCATAGACGGTATAAGGCTCGTCGAGGGAGCGCACAGCGAGGGGTGAATAGACCAGGCCGTCGATTTCGCTGACGCCGATGCCTTTGTCCAGATAGGGCAGCAGATGGTCGAACTGGCCAATCTCCATGGCCGAACGGCGCAGACTGCCGCCCTTGGGCGCCTTGGGGTTGGTGTAGTCGAAATGATCGAAGCCGGCGGGGTATTTGGCCGGCTCGCCGTAGACGGTCAAGGCGTGCTGGGGGGCGGCGATGGCAGGCGTCAGGGCCAGCAAGAGGAGGGTGAACAGTGTGTGCGTGAAAACCGATCGCATTGTCTGCCTTGATTGAACGTTGACGGTGGCTGCCGGAAACATCCGGACACAGAAGCGGCGCCACTCATCATGCACGTGTAGGGCGACAAACGAAACGGCCCGCGTCGAGGCGGGCCGTTTTTATTCACGGTGCAGGATCAGTCCTGACGGCTGGTCACTTCCAGCAAGTGGTAACCGAACTGGGTCTTGACCGGGCCTTGCACGACGTTGATCGGCGCGCTGAAGACTACGGTGTCGAATTCCTTGACCATCTGGCCTGGGCCGAACGAACCCAGGTCACCGCCTTGACGGCTGGACGGGCAGGACGAGTTGGCTTTGGCGATTTCGGCGAAATCGGCACCGCCTTCAATCTGGCTTTTCAGCTCGTTGCATTTGTCTTCGGTGGAAACCAGGATGTGGCGGGCAGTGGCTTTGGCCATGGGGAGTTACTCCTTTCAGTTAAGGAGACAAGCCTACCGGATCGGGCGGCTGAATTACAGCCGCGAAATAGCGCTGTGGATGACGCGTTTGCGGGCAAGCCTTGCTCCAACAGTGCACACGGCGCTAACGCCGTACATTTGTGGGAGCGAGGCCGGCCCGCGAAGAGGCCGGCCCGTCTAGCAAAGATCCCGCAGGGATCACGCCATCCGGATCACAGCCTGATCAACCCGCGATAGCCGTTCAGCGGCCTGGCGTAACAGCCCTTCAGTCGCGTCCCAGCCCAGGCAGCCGTCGGTGATCGACACGCCGTAGCGCAAATGGCCACTGAGCGGCTGGCAGCCCTCGAACAGGTTGCTTTCGAGCATCGTCCCTACCAATGACCGGTCACCTTGCAGGCGCTGCGCCAAGACGTCGTTGAACACCTGTGGCTGGCGCAATGGGTCCTTGCCGCTGTTGGCGTGGCTGCAGTCGACCACCATGCGCACCGGCAGCTTGGCCTTGATCAGCGCTTCACGCACCTGGGCGACGCTGTGCGCATCGTAGTTGGGGCCGGAATGGCCGCCGCGCAATACCACGTGGCCATCGGCGTTGCCGTGGGTTTCGATGATCGCCGGATGGCCGCTGGCATCGACGCCAAAATGGCGGTGCGCATGAGCGGCGCTGCGAATAGCGTCACAGGCGACTGCAACGCCGCCGTCGGTGCCGTTCTTGAAACCCACCGGCATGCTCAGACCGCTGGCCATTTCCCGGTGGATCTGTGATTCGGTGGTGCGGGCACCGATGGCGACCCAGCTGAGCAGGTCATCGAAATAGGCCGCAGCCATGGGTTGCAGCAATTCGGTGGCGATCGGCAGACCGAGGCGCAGCATGTCGAGCATCAGTTCGCGGGACAGGCTCAGGCCGCCGACCATGTCGTCACTGCCGTCCAGGCGCGGGTCGTAGGCCAGTCCTTTCCAGCCGACCGTGGTCCGCGGCTTTTCGACATAGGCGCGCATCACCAGCATGAGTTGGTCGTCGACCTCGCGGGCCAGTTTCGACAGCTTGCGCGCGTATTCGCGAGTGGCTTCAGGGTCGTGCAGGGAGCAGGGGCCGACGATCACCAGCAGGCGCGGGTCGCGGCCTTCAAGTATCGCGCGCACGGCGTCGCGATGGCGGGTGACCTGGTTCGACAGTTGCGAGTCCAGTGGCAGTTGCTGCTTGAGGCTCTGCGCAGTGGGCAGACGCTGGCTCAGGCTGATGTTGGCGGCCAGGGCAGGTGCCTGGGTGTGCAGCTGGGTGGTGAGGGTATGCATGTTCGGTCCTTCGGCTGGCGGCAGGTGGGTGTGCCTGCGTGCAGCGCTTATCGGGTTGTTCGACACATCTGTGCCATATGTTCCGGGTTGCCGCCCGATGAGGTGCGTTCGCTGGCGGCGAGTTGGGCCGAACGCAGGGTGCTAAATCGCCAGGCAGTCGAGGTGCAGTAACGGTGGCAAGTGCTGTAGTTCATGATGAATCTCCGTAATCGATGTTTGTGAAGGGCTCTGAAAAACAAAACCCCCAGTCGGGTGGCCGACTGGGGGTTGAGGGGTTCTCAATGTCCGGCGGCCCTGGGGAGGTGCGCGCCGATGGGTATCAGTCGCGCAAGTGGCTAAACCAATACCCAAAATAATAAGAAGCGCAGCCGACTGGCGCGGCCACAGCCATATCCATCAATACGCCAGCGGCGTCGCGTACGGTTTGCATGGAATGTGGAAGGGCAGAAGTCATGGGATGCGTCTCGTTGATTGCGACCGAGCTTACTGCAGTGCGAGGCGTCGAAGCAATAGCGGCTTGCAACGGCTGGCGCGTCGACAAACAATGATTGGCATACGGGCTGCAGCCTGCGGCCCTGAATAATTGCCATCATGCGCTAAAGCTAAAGAGGTGCCATGAGCCTGCAACTGATCCCTGCCACTTCGCCTGCCGACATGGCGTTCGCGCGAACGCTGGCGCGGCGCAACATGCTGCCGTATTACAGCGAGTTCGGCCTGTTGTGGGTCGACGATGCCTTTGATGAATGCTGGGGTTGGCGGGACAATCGCCTGATCGAGGATGATACCGGGATGCTGGGTTTCATCAGCCTCAGCGTCGATCAGCGGGCGTTGTTCATCCGTGAATTGCAGATGGTCGAGTCGGCGCGCGGGCGAGGGGTGGGCGGCCTGGTGCTGGAATGGGCGCATGCCCTGGCCGTGCAGCGGGGTTTGCCGCTGGTGCGTTTGACGGTGTTCAAGAGCAATCCGGCGCAACGGCTCTATCGCCGGCATGGCTTCGAGCAGGTTGGCGAAGATGAGTGTTTCCTGCGCATGGAGCGCCAGGTTGCCGCCAAGGCCGGTACACGCCGGCCCTGACTCCATCCCGTGGCTCGGTGCGGCGAGGCCGCGGGACAGATCGCGTGTTCAATCCTCGGGGCGGTACGGCGCTTCCGGCGGTATGACGCCGTGTTTCATCCCGAGCAGCACCGCGACCTTGTGCGCTTCCCCACGCCTGCCCTTTTTGCGTCCGGCCAATACCTGATAGGTCGTAGCCGGGTCGACCCCGTGTTCCCTGGCAAATGCCTGTACCGATTTACCCTGGTACTCCAGCCAAGCCTTTGCTTGTGCAGCAGTCCGTATACCGTGCATAGTTCAAGTCCGTTTATATCGATTTATTAGTGTTTAGTTTTTCACCCTTTTGGGGTGGTCGATAAGGGATTATACATTCAAATGATTGGAATTGGTTCCCGTCTCAGGGAAGAACGCGAGCGACTCAAGTTGACCCAGCGAGCGTTTGGCGACATCGGTGGCGTCGAGCCCAACGCTCAGGGCAAGTATGAAAGCGGCGAGCGAGCGCCAAAGGCCGACTATCTGGCCGCAGTCGCGGCCCAAGGGGTTGATGTGCTTTACGTGCTGACCGGCCGTCGCGAGCCGCTTGCCGCCGATCGCCATGACCCCAGCGAAAGCCAGTTGTTGACGGCCTATCGGCTCTTGCCCAACCAGGCACGCAGCGGCCTGGTGATGCTGGCGGGTAGCGTGATGGAACTCGTTGCTACTAGCCGGCACAGGCCGTGAATGCATGTCTGACATGCATTTTTCTGCCTGGGCAAGAGGGCGCCATTAACGACTTTCGTGACGCTTTCAGCTAGGTCTAACGACGGATGTTTGTTAATGTAGCGGTCTGATTGCGAAAGCGTAACGAGGAGTGTCTGCTTGATTAGGGTGCTGGTGGTCGATGATCACGATCTGGTTCGCACAGGCATCACTCGGATGCTCGGCGATGTAGACGGATTGCAGGTAGTAGGGCAGGCCGAATCCGGCGAGGAAGCCCTGCGCCACGCGCGCGAGCTCAAGCCTGACGTGGTGCTGATGGACGTCAAGATGCCTGGCATCGGCGGCCTCGAAGCCACTCGCAAACTGCAGCGCAGCTACCCTGATATCAAAGTGGTCGCGGTGACCGTCTGTGAAGAAGATCCGTTTCCGACGCGCTTGCTGCAGGCCGGGGCTGCGGGCTATCTGACCAAGGGCGCCGGACTCGACGAGATGATCCAGGCCATTCGCCTGGTGTTTGCCGGCCAGCGCTATATCAGTCCGCAGATCGCCCAGCAACTGGCGCTCAAGTCGTTCCAGCCGCAAACCACCGCGTCGCCTTTCGATCTGCTCTCCGAGCGCGAAATCCAGATCGCCCTGATGATTGTCGGCTGTCAAAAGGTGCAGATCATCTCGGACAAGCTCAACTTGTCGCCCAAGACCGTCAATACCTACCGTTATCGGATTTTCGAAAAGCTCTCTGTGACCAGTGACGTGGAGCTGACCCTGCTGGCCGTGCGACACGGCATGGTCGACGCCAGCGCCTGACTCTATGACAACCCCATTTGATCCCAGCGCCTTTCTGGCCACTTGCAGCGGGCGCCCGGGCGTCTACCAGATGTTCGATGCCGACGCGCGCCTGCTCTACGTCGGCAAGGCCAAGAATCTCAAGAAGCGCTTGGCCAGCTACTTTCGCAAGGCCGGTTTGGCACCCAAGACTGCTGCCCTGGTCGGGCATATCGCTCAGGTCGATACCACTATCGTTGCCAACGAGACCGAGGCGTTGCTGCTCGAGCAGACGCTGATCAAGGAATGGCGACCGCCTTACAACATCCTGTTGCGTGACGACAAATCCTATCCTTATGTGTTTCTCTCGGATGGGGCGTTTCCGCGGCTGAGCATTCATCGCGGCGCCAAGAAGGCCAAGGGCCGTTATTTTGGACCTTACCCCAGCGCGGGCGCGATTAGAGAGAGCCTGAGCCTGCTGCAAAAGACGTTTTTCGTCCGTCAGTGCGACGACAGCTATTTCAAGAACCGTACGCGGCCTTGTCTGCAATACCAGATCAAGCGCTGCAAAGGGCCTTGCGTTGGCTTGGCCGAGCCTGCCGACTACGCCGAAGACGTCCGCCACTCAGTGATGTTTCTCGAGGGGCGCAGCCATCAGTTGACCAACGAACTGGTGGTCGACATGGAAAAAGCATCCATGGCCCTGGATTTCGAGAAGGCCGCTGAGTTGCGCGATCAGGTGGCGCAGTTGCGGCGCATCCAGGATCAGCAGACCATGGAGGGCGGTACTGGCGATATCGATGTGGTCGCCGCCTTCGTCAACCCGGGTGGCGCCTGCGTGCATTTGATCAGCGTCCGTGGCGGGCGCGTGCTGGGCAGCAAGAATTTCTTCCCGCAGGTAGGCATCGAGGAGGAGGTGGCAGAGGTCATGTCCGCCTTCCTTGCCCAGTATTATCTGGGCAATGCCGAGCGCGAGCTGCCCAGCGAATTGATCGTCAACGTGGTCCACGAAGACTTCGAGGCCCTGGTGACAGCCATCGACACCCTGCGCGGACGCGAGCTGAGTATCAGTCATCGGGTCCGCGGCACCCGGGCGCGCTGGCAGCAACTGGCAGTGACCAACGCCGAACAAGCGCTGGGCGCTCGCTTGGCTAACCGGCAGCACGTCGCCGCGCGCTTTGAAGCGCTGGCTGAAGTGCTCGACCTGGATGAGCCACCGCAACGCCTGGAATGCTATGACATCAGTCACTCCAGTGGTGAGGCGACAGTCGCGTCATGCGTGGTATTTGGTCCCGAGGGGCCGATCAAGGCGGATTATCGCCGCTACAACATCGAGGGCGTCACGCCCGGCGATGACTACGCGGCGATGCACCAGGCGCTCACGCGCCGCTTCAAGCGCGCCAAGGAAGGCGAGGGCAAGTTGCCTGACGTGCTGTTGGTCGATGGTGGCAAAGGCCAGTTGAACATGGCCCGCGACGTGCTCAGGGAGCTCGAGGTGCCGGACCTGATCCTGCTGGGCGTAGCCAAGGGCACCACCCGCAAGGCCGGTTTTGAAACCCTGTACCTGAATGATGTGGCGCACGAGTTCACCCTGAAAGGGGATTCGCCCGCCTTGCACTTGATCCAACAGATTCGCGATGAGGCGCACCGATTTGCCATCACGGGCCACCGCGCCCGGCGCGGCAAGACCCGGCGTACTTCCACCCTGGAAGGGGTGGCGGGGGTGGGCCCCAAGCGCCGTCGCGACCTGCTGAAGCATTTCGGCGGACTGCAGGAGCTGAGTCGTGCCAGTATCGAGGAAATCGCCAAAGCGCCAGGAATCAGTAAAAAGCTCGCAGAGTCGATTTATGCGAACCTGCACAGCGAGTAGAATGCCCTCTCACCTTGTAGCCAATTGTGCCAATGAATATCCCCAACCTGATTACCGTACTGCGTGTCATCCTGATCCCGATCTTCATCCTGTTGTTCTACATGCCTTACCATTGGAGCTATGCCGCCGCCAGTTCGGTGTTCGCCTTTGCTGCCGCCACCGACTGGCTGGATGGTTATCTGGCCCGTCGGCTCGAGCAAAGCACGCCGTTCGGTGCCTTCCTCGACCCAGTGGCCGACAAGCTCATGGTTGCCGTGGCTCTGGTGTTGCTGGTGCAGGCCCACGCCAACATCTGGCTGACGCTGCCAGCGGCGGTGATCATCAGCCGCGAGATCGTGGTTTCGGCATTGCGAGAATGGATGGCAGAGATCGGCGCACGGGCGCACGTCGCCGTGTCCAACCTGGGCAAGTGGAAAACTGCGGCGCAGATGAGCGCCTTGGTGATCCTGCTGGCCAATCCGCCGGCGTTCAGCTTCTGGGTGGTGTCCGGTTACGTGCTGTTGCTCGTTGCAGCAGGGCTGACGATCTGGTCGATGCTCAAGTACTTGCGAGCCGCCTGGCCGCATCTGCGCACCACCACTGAAAATAATTAAAACTATTTTGAATCAAGGGGTTGACGCGCTCCGCCGATTCGATAGAATGGCGCCCGTCAACACGACGCGGGAATAGCTCAGTTGGTAGAGCACGACCTTGCCAAGGTCGGGGTCGCGAGTTCGAGTCTCGTTTCCCGCTCCAGTTTAAAGTGTGCAGCAAGCCGGTTTGGGTGCTTCACATTTGGGGCCGAGTAGCAAAATGGTTATGCAGCGGATTGCAAATCCGTCTATGCCGGTTCGATTCCGACCTCGGCCTCCACTCTTGAAGCCCCGTAGCCATTAGGCTGCGGGGCTTTTTTTGTGGGTGGGTATTTTGTTCGTCTGGGCAATCCTGGGGTGCTCAGAGTTGTTGCATGTCCGGTATTGCCGGCATGAAAGACGCCTGGAACAGGGCATTGCAGCCGCAGTGATGGCGATTTAATATAGCTCACCCATCTGTCACGGCGTGTCTCGCCGACTGTGTTGCCCGACAAGGACGTATGCAATGATTCGATCCCTCACGCTCCTGACGCTCCTTCTGGGCGGCGCGGTCAGCGCGCACGCCGATGTATTCAAGTGCACCCATCTGAACGGCTCGGTGAGCTTTGCAGCGGTGCCGTGCAAGCCCGAGGTCGGTGCGACTCGCTGGGAGAGCCCCACGGTGCGCACCAAGCTCAAAAGCGTCTCGCCCGAAGACGCCAAGCCGCAGGTAATCAACGAGCGCGCCACCGAGATCCTGCGCAAGGGCTATAACACGAGGATCAAATACACGGTCACGGTGATTCCGGACCCGAGCGGCGAGAAGCTCAAGTACGACGGCAAGCAAGGCTTCAACTACAATACGTGCAACCGCGGCGGGCAGGTGGTCGCTTGCAGTGGCAGCGGGCCCTGAGTCGGCGTTCAGGCTCCCTCATCACATTCACAACATCCGCTACTGCGCTGATTCTGAAGTACTTTTGTATTGATGGGATGAGAGACAAACTGCTGTGCGATCGCGGATTTCTGCTTGCCTAGGACGGCCGGGGTGTATATATTCGTTTGCCTGTTCGGGGCATCCAGGCAGAACCCGGCGGTTATTAGCCGTGGGCGATGCATCTAAGGCTCCGAACCGATCCGCAACACCGCGCTGCCGCCCGAATGGCGAAACTGGTAGACGCATGGGACTTAAAATCCCCCGCTCGTAAGGGCGTGCCGGTTCGATTCCGGCTTCGGGCACCATTCAAAATCAAGCAGTTAGCTTGTACTCCTCAAGTTGAATCAGACCTTAACTTTGCCTGCAGCTGAAGTCGAACCGCAGTGTATGTGGTCGGCATCACCGCCTTGCCTATCGCCAAACACCCCTGATGAAATTGCTGCCGCGGTTGGCCGTATGGACGCCTGTGTCCTGCGTTGACGAGCCAGATTGCAAGTTGATCGAAAGGGATGGGGCGAAGCGCTTAGCCGATTAGAAGCGCTTGGCCGATTATTGAAGCTGCTTGGCCACTTCGTCCTGCATGGCTGTGAGCATCGCCAGCAGGTCAAGGTAGGGGTACTGACCAACGCCTGCACGAGAGCAGCCGGCCTTGTGGGAGAAAGCCAGGCTTCTGTGCGCCATGAACTGGGCTGCATGGCATTCCGAGCAGTTGATCATGTCGTGGGTGATAAGCCACTTGTCACTCCATGTGAGATAGCGCGGGTCTGGCATAGGCTGCTCCTTGGCTGGATACAGTGAGTATAGCCCGGACGAAACCTCCCGCAGTCGTTTGGTCGCCATCACATGATATTCTTTCGCATT
>CAJCIO010000153.1 GCA_903970465.1 Gammaproteobacteria bacterium | reverse complement strand
TTGAAGGCCTGACAACGCCCGACTCGGGATCAACCGATCCAGTATCGAAGTGGGCATACAAGACCCAACCCAATCGTTTTACACCGGCGACGGGGCCTGTTGGACTCTCCCAGCCAGTGGAACCCAGCGAGTCGAAAGAGGTGAGGTTCTACCTGCAAACGCTGGACGTTCTCCCCGCCAGATTTGCCGTGCGCTTGACCGATATTTTCAATCAGGAGCACACCTCTAGCGACTCGGGCGGCGAACAGGATGAGCGGATACTGACGGTGACACCTGAACACGTGCCCCTCTATTCGGCATATAACTTTGAGATAAAGAGAAAGCGCGTCGAGGGTGGGTACACTAGCAATGACCCGAGCGAGCCGATCGGAACGCCAGAAGAACCGAACTTTACGCGGTATTTTACCACTGTTGATTATTGGAATTATCAGCTGCTCTTCAACGGCGAACGGGTAAGTTTTGTGCGTTTGCAATGGGAAGAGGACGGCCCGGGTGTGAAATGGGGGAGCCAAGTAAACAACGAAGATGGATTCAGTTACCTGGGTTATGTGCTGAATCCTGTGGTCCGCGAGACCGTGCCGCAAACTCATGTACGCTATGCGACTGAACTCTATAATCCCGTTTTGTATAACAGCGACACGTTTCTTGGAGAAGTGCCACACTCCAAAATCATACAGGGTGACAGAGGCGACGTCGGTACGCTGCTGATCTCGCTGAACCGGGAAGTGAAGATTTTCTACCGTCAGAAACATCTGATTCCTGGTTTTGATCTTGAACGTCCATTCACTGTCGTGTTGTGGGACGAGAATGGCTCTCGCCACCGCATCCAGTTTGCATTTGAAGGCGAGGAGCGAAACAAGATCACGACGTCGATCCAACCCGTCTAAAACCGCTGCTAGTCGCGTGGCCCGCCTGGGCCATGCGTTGACCTATAGGGAGTAATCAACATGACTTCTTCAACGGCTGTGCATTCTAACGCCTTCAATTTCATGAGCTTCATCGAAAGTGGTATCGATCCGCGCACCGGACAATATACGCTGGCTATCAACTTGCCAGCGCTGCAGTCCTATGACTTGAATGGCCCCGAGTTTCAGGTATCCCTTAACTACAATCCGCTCAATACTACAAACAGTGGCTATGGCCTGGGTTGGGATCTTAAACTTTCTCAATACACGCCTGGCAGCGGCATCCTCGCACTAAGCACGGGCGAAACATTCAAGTCGACCGGCACAGAGGACGGCAGGCTGGTATTCAAGGAACAGAAACTCGACTCCTTCCGCTGCTTCGTCGACGGTGACGGCTGGTACCGTGTAGTGCACAAGTCGGGTCTGGTGGAGTACCTGAAAGTCCAGGGCACTACCGGAAATCAGGTGGCGCTGCCCCGTTATATCGAGTCGCCCCAAGGACACCGACTGCAACTGGAATATCTACCTTTCGCTAATACCCTGCGATTGGCCTCTGTACGTGACGACAGTTCGACCTTGCTGGCGATTTCGATCGACGGCACTCAGGTGCACATTGATCAACGGCCGGGTGCGAGCGATGACGGTGGCCCGTGGGCGCGTTACACCCTGCATCTGGGCGCCGGTGATCGGGTCGATCGCATCAGTTTGCCCTCCACCCCGGCGTCCTCCTGGCGATTCACCTATGAGGTCGTCAAAGGGCTAGCGTGCCTGAAGACCATTGGCTCACCTACCGGCGCCGTTGAAACCCTGGAATATCAGGATGACGGTCATGTGTTCCCCGACGGGTCGAGTGCCACTCATCACCATACCGATGACGGCGCGCCGCTGTCCGCGCAGGCTCAGGAGACCCTCAAGCGCCTCGAACTCAAACGCCAGCAGCGCAGCGGCGAATCCGCCGCCGTGGCTCAGGCACGCGCCGCTGCCAAAGCACGCGTGCCGCTGCCGCGGGTCACCCGTCATGTCACCGATCCAGGTTTCGGCCAACCGCCGATCGAGGTTCGCTACACCTATACCCTGGATGGCGCCCCCAGCATTCACAACTTTTTGGGGGCTGGCCTGAGCGACGTGATTTTCGAAGATGATGGGTTGGACAACATCTACAAGACTCGCACCGCTTACCGCTATGGCTCGGTCGAAGCGCTGTGGGTGGACGGCGCGGCGGTGCGGTCCATCACCCGCACTTTCAATCGCTATCACCTGTTGATCGAAGAACGCACCCAGCAGGATGACTGCGTCAAGCGTGTCTCGACCAGTTATCACATCACTGAAGGCCTGGACTTCGATCTGCAGCCTCCACAAGTGCAGCTGCCCCGTCAAGTGACGACCACCTGGACCGATTTGGCCGAAGACATTGCTCGTACCGAGAACGAATACAGCACCTTCGACCGCTATGGCAATCCGACCGAAACAACGGCGGCCACTGGCGTGCGCGAAGTCAGCACCTGGTACCCTGCCGAGGGGGCCGAAGGCTGCCCGTATCACCCCTACGGCTTTGTCAGCCAATTGCGCGAGCACACAGTCTATCCGGCGGATTCGGCCTACACCGACGAACCCGTGCTGCGTACTCGCTACCGTTATGCGCTGTTGGAACCCTTGACCCTGATCCCCTACGATGACGGTCAGGCGCCGCAGGTGCCAGGCTCCTACCAGCCCTGGCTGGCGCCCATCAGCGAGCTGCAGACAACGCTGGTCAACGAAATTGCCACAGAGGTGCAGGTGACGATCAGCGACTATCTGCATCAGCCGGCGAACCCGATGCAGCACGGCCGCGCCAAGTCGCTGAAAGTGATCCTGGGTGGCGAGACCACGTTCCCGGCCGTGGGAGCGCCTGTGACCGTCGGTGGCTACGCGTCGACGACCGAATACAGCTACGAAAAAATCGCCGCCAAGCTGAAAACCACCGAGACCACGACTACCTTCGATTCGCTGAAAAAGATCATCACCCGAGAAGCGTCGGTCCTCACCGGTAATGTTCTGTTAGATCGCGATGATAATGGCGTGGAGATCGAAACTCTCTACAACGCGCTCGGCCAGGTCACCGCCGAAATCGCGGCGCCCAACATCCCGGCGGAACGCGCTCAGCGCAGTTATGAATATGTCCTGGTCAACGCGCCGGGGGGGCAGGCCGAGCAACGAGTCACCGATGTCAAAGGTGTGCAGACCCGGACGTATTTCGACGGCCTCAACCGGGCCATCAAGGAAGAGCGGCAAACCGCCGACTCAGCGACCCGCGCCACCGAGTTCGTACAGACCTATGCCGCCAGCTACGACAAGCTGGGGCAGTTGTTCAGTGAAACCGAGTTCGATGTGCGCCTTGGCGATGCTCCAGACCTGGCCGATACCTCATTCACCAAGGCCGAATGGAATTGGCTGAGCGAGGACAGCCTGGCGCTGACCACCACTATCGAATACGACGGCTGGGGCCAGCAAAAATCGACGACCGGCCCCGATGGTATCGTGGACTATGAACAGACCAACCCCGTGACTCAGGAGACCGAAGCCTGGCGTGCAGGGATTGGCAAGACAGTGACCAAGACTAACGTGTTCGACAAGGCCGAATGGGTGGAGCGTCGAAGCCTGGATGGCCGCTTGTACAGCAAGGAGACCTCCGAGTACGACGGCCTGGGGCGCCTGCGCAAGGAGTCCGATGCGCGGGGTAGAGTCACCTCCTATGCCTATGATGTGTTCGATCGCCTGATCAGCAACGTGTTGCCGGACAGCGCGGTCGTCAACCGTGCGTTTGCCGCCCACAGCGGCGAGGACCTGCCGACCTCGATCAGCGTCGTGGCCCGAGGCAAGACCTATCATCTGGGTACCCAGGAGTTCGACGGCCTGTCGCGGCTCACCGTGTCGATCACCGGAAACCGTCATCGGCGTAATACCTACAACAGTACCGGGTCGCAGCCAGACTTCGTGCAAACGCCGGCGGGGGAAATGATTGCCTACACCTACAAACCCCATCTGAGCGATGAACCGGTGACCCGACAGATCGATGGCGGGGCTATCTCGGCCGTCTACAGACTCGATCAACAAAATGCACGGTTGCTGTCGGGCAGCGAGTCGGGGCATGAATTCACTCGGGAGTTTTTCAGTACGGGCGATGTGAAGTCCGAGCAGCGCGCTGACGCCAATGGCGAACACGGCATGACCTATATCTACAGCCTGCGCGGCCGCTTGCTCAGCTACACCGACGTATTGGGTAATACCCAGACAAACAACTACTACCTGGACGGGCGCCTGAGTACCACTCGGCTGGGCACCACACATACCAGCCTGACCTACAACGCATCGGGCTTGAACGATGTCATCGACACCCAGGACGAAGCGCTTGGCCAGCAGGTCAAGGTCAGCCTGGAGTATGACGAATATGGCCGCGAGACCCTGCGTACATTTGACCTCGGCGCCGGCCAGGTACAGACACTCGCCCAGGCCTACACCCTGTTGGACCAGATGAGCAAGCGGACCCTCAAAGAGGCCGGGACGGTTCTTCGAGAGGAAGAGTTCACTTATGACGCCCGTGGGCGTCTGGACATGTACCTGGCGAGCGGCAGTGAGGCGCCATTCGATCCGGCAGGCAACCAGCTGGTCAGTCAAGTGTTCGACTGTGACGCAATCGACAACCATGCGCTGGTCATTTCTACGGTCAAGCTTTCAACCGGGGGCACCGCTGAAAACTGGGCCGATTATGTCTACAGTGAGCGGGACCCGGCGCAACTGGTCCAGATCACTAACGATCACCCCGCGTATGCCAAGTTCGACATGGTCTTGAATTACGATGCCAATGGCTGCCTGCTGGTGGACGAGGAGGGGCGAGGCCTGGAGTACGATGCCTTGAGTCGGTTGGTCAAGGTCAAACCCAAGGATGGCGACGAGGTACCTTATAGCTATGGTGCCGACGACTGGATTTGCCAAGCCGCGAGGGAGCTACGCTTCTATCGTGGGGGTGAGCTGGCAAATCTGATCGACTTAGGGGGAGACGCGCGCACCATCATGCGTGCGGGTGAAGCCTTGGTGGCGGAACATCAGACGCAAGCCGCACCCAAGGTGTGAAGGAGCGGTGCACGGAGTCCTTTGCCGAACTCCGTGCACTGCCTGAGGCTTCAGCCACTGGCATCCAGACCACTGATGTAATCGAGCAACGCACTGTCATGGACTAGCCCAAGCTTTTCCATGGCATTGCGTTTATGGCGGCTCACGGTCTTTTCGCTGCGGTGCGAGAGCTGGGCGATATCGCGCCCCGACAACCCGTTCGCCATCATCCGCAATACCTCCAGTTCTCGGGCGGATAGCGGATCGTTGGGTTGTTCGAGCTTGCGCTTGTAGCTAGGGCTGATGTAACGACGTTTCATGCCAGCCAGGCGCGTCGCGCGCGGTAGTTCGGCCAGAGTCTCGTTCTTGTTGTACAACCCCATCACCCCCATGCGCAGTAACGACCGCAATATATGGGTGCTGCTGAGCATGCTCAACACGACTATCTGTATGTCTGGATATTCGCGGCGCAGGCGGCTGACCATCGTCAGGCCGTCGGCGAGTTCACCTCTGGGCATGGAAAAATCGGTAATCAGCACCCTGCAGGGTTCCTGCGCAAGCAGTTCGAAAAGGCCGGTGACGCTGTTGGCGGTGCCGACCACTTTGAAGCCCTGACGAGGGTCGGCATTGAGGATGGCACTGGTGCCAAGCAGGACGACTGGGTGGTCGTCGGCAATGATGACTTTGAGGTCCAAGATTCAATTACCCGAGCGATGCACGGCCGCACCAACTGCGGCGCGGCGGGTGTTCAGGTAAACAGCAATCCGAGGCCTACGGCCTTCATCAGCGCCTGGGCGCGAGTACTGACGTTGAGTTTGCCCATGATGTTGCGGCAATGGAAATTTACAGTGCACTCCTCGCATTTGATGATGTGGCCAATCTCCCAGGAGCTCTTTCCCTGAGCGACCCACATGAGCACCTGTCGCTCTCGCACTGTCAGGTGTATTGACGCCAGATGATCGACGTTCGTTTCCTTGGCAGGGGGGGTGGGTCTGGTTTCGGTCTGGGGCTCGCGAGAATTCCGTTGCATGGCAATCACTCCCAAAGGTGGATGCAGGTCGTCGGGCATGACCTGTGCTGGTGCTGCGGTGTACCCAGTGGGTTATAGCCTGAATTGCCATGTTTGAAACCTGTAGGAAATGACAGTTTTTCAAGTTTAAGGGGGGGAGTCGAAAATTGATGTAGGGCGTAACTGCCTGACTTTGTAGGAATTTTCGACAGATTGAAAGGAGATAAAAAATTTCGATAGTTTGGACGGGCGGCAATTATTTCTTGAAAATAAATATTCGTCGAAAGCAGATTGAAGTTAATTTTTACACAATCATTTTTATTATGGGCCCTATAGCGAAGTGTGTTAAAAAACTGTTATTTCCTACAGTATGCTGAGCAGGTGAAAAGGCCTTTAATCCTTGGCAAGTTTGCCCGTCCGTCATATCGACGCGGGAATGCGAAGGCCGGTGAGGCTGAGAAGGGAGTTACCAAGATGGATTTTAAAGCCAGTTCTGAAGCAGCGCAGCAAAAACGAGATGCTGAAAAGAAGCGTAGGCAAGAGGCTTATCTAAAGGCCCGCGAGCGAGCCTTGTCTGACCCGATGCCGAATGCAGATGAAGTAGCGACGCCCCATTTCGAACTCACCAATATGGTGGAGGGTATTTGGTTCAAGGCCAACCAGAAGGGTATAGCGCAACCCGTATTCCTGGACAGCTATTCCAACCCTTCAGAGTTTCCGGCCGATGAGGACGAGATTTTCCTTCAGCGTAAACACAAAGGTGAATCAGATGAAACCTATCAACAGATGGGTGAGGTCTTTAAGGTAGGCCGACCTCAGTTTCCGCTCACTATACCGTTGCCAGCGGCTTATATGGCAGACGAGGGTGAGTTCGATTATCGTTTTCTCGTCAAGAGCTGGGGCGGAACGCAAGCAGCTTCCGTTGAGGTCAGCGCCATTCAGGACTGGACCGCACCCGGTGCAAGAGATGAAATCCTCGCACCGGTCATATATCCATTCGACCAAGCGACGTTTCTTGTCGACGATGCCTATATCGCCAGTTTGACCAGTGGATTGGAGGTGGAGATCCCCGTCTACGAAAATGCTGCGCCAGGCGACGTGATCCTCTGGGCGTGGCTGGGGCGGATTCCGGAAGAAGGGGTCTCGCTGCCTAACCAGGAAGAAGAGGAGCTGATTGACCATAAGGTCACTATTCCACAGCAGGTACTCCTGGACACCGCCGAAGTAAACGGCCGCTGTTATTTTTTCTATTTACTGAAAGACAAGGCCGGCAATATCAGCCGTCTCTCCCAGGCGTTACCGGTAAAAGTAGCCAAGGGGCCGGTACCCGGGCCCATCACCCCTCCCTCTGTGTACTTGGCCAATCCGAAGCTCGAGTACGCCGATATCGCGTTGGGTATCCATGTGACCGTTGGCCCGATTGGTAATTACTTTCGCGATGACGACGCCATCCAGGTGATTTGGGGCGCTACCCCTTTGCCTCTGTATCCGCTGTTCGGCGGGGTGGCGTTTCCGCTGGATATCCGAGTCCCCAATGATGTGCTTCGTAAGGAATACCCGGAAGACGCTACGGGGGATGTGGTCATTCCGGTGTCTTACCAAGTCTGGCGCGGCGCCAACGCCTGGCCGTCGGCCGAGATCAGCATTACCACTAACTTCGAAACCGTCGGGGGGCCCAACCCTGGATGGCCTGGCCCGGTGAACCCCGATTTGCCACGGCTGACGCTCAAGCCGCATGTTGGCGACGATAACACCATCATAGGCGAAGCCAACCGCAACCAAGAGGCGTCTATAGAGTTCCTACTCTATGACACCGCCGCAGAGGGCGATGTCATTCAGGCCTATTGGCGCAACGTGCGCGTCGGTCCGCCACGCCCCGTCGCACCAGGGGAGTTGCCTGGGACGACGCTCATCACCATCCCGATTCCATGGCAGGCAGTCGCCGACGGCGGGAATGGGCAAGCTGTACCGGTTTCCTACAGCATCCGTGGGGCAACCCACATCAATGAGCTCAGGTGTGAGCCGACCCAGGTCAGGGTTCTGGCTGTCGAGGAATTCCTCATCGTGCCCAGCTTGCCGCAAACAGAAACACCAAATAATCCCAATGGATACATTAACTGCAATGTTGCGTGGATGGACCATGGTCGCATTCATATTCAGATCCCTCGCAACCCGCAGTTTGTAGAGAATGAAACCGAAGTGACTGTGTATTGGGAAGGTTATACACGTGTCGGCGATGGTGAAATAGGTGTTCCTGTCCCGGCAACTAACCAGACCGGAACTTTCAAATGGAGCAGTACTAACAACATTTTCTATGTGGAACCGGCAGAGGACCGTTTATACCCAGTGCACGCTCCTACCCAGGGCTCCGGTTGGGGCCGGTCCTACTACAGCATCGTGCACGACGGAGTGACTGTGTACTCGGTGTTTAAAGAGAACATCGTGACAATGGGGACCCCGAACGGCATCTGCCCGATACCGACCCGGCGTTGAGTCGCAGACGTTACAGGGGCACGGCAATCACGGTTGCTGTGCCCTGTTATATGGAATTGAAGCATCAGTTTGCGAATTCAGACTCGTCCTAAAGAGTTTGCAAGACGTTGCCACTAACATGCGGACCCGCAACGTGAGCATGACGATCATGCTCATCAACAGCCTGGAGGATACTTTGTTGAAAACGTCCGATAATCCCTTGCCTGCCCGCTCGGCGCAGTTCCCATTGAGCCCCCTGGCCTACCTGATCCGGTGCCTCACCGTGGTGCCGTTACTGTGGAGCGGTCATTCTTTGGCAGGGGACGTGGACGGCACCACAGTCTCGCTCGTCGATAACGATCAAGCCTATCAAGCATGGAATGTGCTCAATGGTGGTGTATTCAACGTCACCGACAGCGACGTGATAAGCATTCGGGCCACTACAGGCTCTACCGTCAATCTCGACGGTGTAACGCTGGGCGCCCGCTCAACAGCCGGAGACGGTTTATCATTGAGCCAATCCAGCCTGACCGCCAATAACGTGGTTATCAAGGGCACACGTGCTGGGTTGAATCTCAGCACAACGAGTACCCAAGCGGTTATTAGTAATGCTGACATAACGGGGGGAGATTTCGGGGTCGTCACTCAGTTGGCAGACTTGGCGCTGACTAATGCGAAAGTGACCGGCAGCGGTGCGGATGGAATCGGTGTCAGCTCCAGTGGTGGCACCATCATCGCAGTAGACAGCCAAATCACGGGCGGTGATGTCGGACTCAGAGTCCTGCGCCCGCCAGATAGCGGTACCTCGGTGGTCGAACTCGATAACACTTCGGTAGAAGGGCTCGCGGGCCCTGCAATGACCGTCTTCAACTACGGGCGGACGACGAGCGTCATCAATATCCGGAACGGGTCGACCCTGGTGGGTGGTAACGGGGTCATTCTGGACGTGAGCGGCAGCAGCAAGGCTCAGATCAATGTCAGCAACAGCGATCTGGCGGGCAACATCATTGTGCACGACCCCTACGACATGGATGCAGTGGTGGATTTCAACATGGACAGCGCCTCCCTCACAGGCGATGTCGATGTACAGGACGGCAGTATCGTCAACCTGACGCTGGCGAACGGTAGTTTGCTGACCGGCAATATCAACATCACCGACGCCAGCACGGGCAGCCTGAGCCTGGGCAGCGGCAGCCAGATGACCGGTAACCTCAACCTGGCCGACACCTCGGCTGAACAGGTCAACCTGGCCAATGCCAGCCTCTTGCTGGGTGATATCAACCTCAACGACGCCAGCACCGCCACCCTGAATGTGGGCAGCGGCAGCCAGATGACCGGTTCGGTGAACCTGGCCGGTACCAGTGCTGCTCAGGTGAACCTGGCCAATATGGGCCACCTGCTGGGCGATATCGATCTGAACGACGCCAGCACCGCGACTGTGAATCTGGACAGCGGCAGCCAGATGACTGGCTCGGTCAATCTGGCCGATACCAGCACCGCGCAGGTAACCCTGGCCAACGGCAGCCAGTTGACCGGTGACGTGATCGCCGCAGCCGGCAGCACCGCCAACGTCACCCTCGACTCCGGCTCCTTGCTGACCGGCCGACTTGAAAACCTGCAGTCGCTGAGCGTCAACAATAACGCGCAATGGCAGATGGTCGAGGACAGCACCGTCGATAATCTCAGCCTGAACGGCGGGCGCGTGCGCTTTGGTGAGGCCACGGATTTCCAGACGCTGAATGTCGGTACGCTTTCAGGCAACGGCATCTTTGCCATGGACGTGGACTTCGGCTCGGGCGACCGCGACTTCCTCAACGTCACCGGCAGTGCCAGCGGCAACCACGAACTGCTGATTGGCAGTACCGGTACCGATCCGGTGGACGATGCCAGCCTGCACGTGGTGCATATCAACGCGGGCGATGCGACGTTCGGGTTGGTCGGTGGGTCTGTCGACCTCGGGACCTGGTCCTACGGACTGCGCGGCGACGGCACCGACTGGTACCTGGATGCCTCGCAGAAAACCATCAGCCCGGGCACCGCTTCGGTACTGGCGCTGTTCAATACCGCGCCGACGGTCTGGTATGGCGAGTTGAGCTCGTTGCGCTACCGCATGGGCGAGTTGCGCAGCAACGGTGGGCAGAGCGGAGCGTGGAGTCGTGTCTACGGCGGTAAATACGACGTCAGCGGCAACAACGGCCTGAGCTATAGCCAGCAGCAGAATGGCTTTTCGATCGGTGCCGATGCACCGTTGCCCCTCGGTGATGGTCAGTGGTTGGTCGGGGTGCTCGCCGGTCACAGTGATTCAGATCTGAGCCTGGCCCGCGGCTCCAATGGCACCGTCAAGAGCTATTACGCGGGCGTCTACACCACTTGGCTGGATGCCCAGAGCGGCTACTACTTCGACGGCGTGCTGAAGTTCAACCGCTTCAACAACGACTCCAAGGTCAATCTCAGCGACGGCACCCGTACCAAGGGCAGCTATGACAACAACGCGTTGGGGGCCTCGGCGGAGTTCGGCAAACACATCAAGCTGGATGACGGCTACTTCGTCGAACCCTCTGCGCAATTGGCCACGGTATTCATCCAGGGACGCGACTACAGCCTCGACAACGGCCTGCAGGCCAGCGGTGAGCGTACGCGTTCGCTGCTCGGCAAGCTGGGTGCCACCGCCGGACGCCGCTTTGACCTGGGCGAAGGGCGTTACGCGCAGCCGTACGTGCGGGCCGCGTATGTGCATGAATTCGCCAAAGGTAACAAGGTCTCGATCAACGACAACAGCTTCAACAACGATCTGTCCGGCTCGCGTGGGGAGCTGGGGGCCGGTCTGTCGGTGGCAATCGCCGACAAGTGGGACGTGCATGCCGACTTCCAGTACACCGATGGCGAAAAGCTCTCCCAGCCTTGGGGGGCTAACGTAGGGGTGCGGTATAGCTGGTAATTCGGCGTTCGGTTCACGGGCCTTGTCGGGGGCAATCCTTGCCACCGACAGGGCCCGACCTGTCATACACACGCCCATGACTCTTTATAGTGTCTATCGATAGGCAAAACAAATCGCACACATCGACTTTGCCAATGGGCACGATGGGGCAAAGGCCGTTAGGATACCCCCCATCAGATTATCAACCCTGAAGGAGAGTCACCTGATGCCTATCATCAACAGCAAAGTAAAACCATTTAACGCAACTGCCTTCCACAATGGCGCGTTCGTAGAGGTTTCGGAAGCTAGCCTCAAAGGCAAATGGTCCATCTTTTTCTTCTACCCAGCCGACTTCACCTTCGTTTGCCCGACCGAACTGACCGATCTGGCTGACAACTACGCCGAATTCCAGAAACTGAACGTGGAAATCTACGGCGTGTCGACCGACACCCACTTCGCCCACAAAGCCTGGCACGACACTTCGGACGCCATCGGCAAGGTCCAGTACCCGCTGATCGGTGACCCGACTCACCTGATCTCGCGCAACTTCGACGTATTGATCGAAGAAGCAGGCCTGGCTGACCGTGGCACTTTTGTGATCAACCCAGAAGGCGAAATCAAAATCGTCGAACTGAACGACGGCGGCGTTGGCCGTGACGCTTCCGAGCTGCTGCGCAAGGTCAAAGCTGCTCAGTACGTCGCTGCTCACCCGGGCGAAGTCTGCCCAGCCAAGTGGAAAGAAGGCGAAGCCACTCTGGCACCATCGCTGGACCTGGTTGGCAAGATCTAAATTGCCGACGGTGCTGGGGGCCTCTTCCTGAACCCCCATCGCCAGTTGCAAGCAACCTGTGGGAGCGGGATCTGCCCGCGAAGCTTCAAGGTCGCTGATGCTGATCTTTTCGCGGGCAGAGCCGGCCCCCACAGGGGGCAACTTGCCGTTTGATCTGTACTTTTATTTTTGAAACCGCATTGACCAGCCTGCTGATGCCAGCGGACGGTTTTCGTGCGCCTTTATTTCCAGACACACCAAGGAATCGCCCTCATGTTGGATGCCAATCTCAAAGCGCAGTTGAAGTCGTACCTGGAACGGGTCACCCAACCGATCGAGCTCGTTGCCTCGCTGGACGACAGCGCCAAATCCGAAGAACTGCTCGGCCTGCTGCAAGACATCGACGCGCTGTCGGACAAGATCACCCTGCGCAATGATGGTCAGGACGCCCGCAAGCCGTCGTTTTCCATCAACCGCCCGGGTGCAGACATCGGCGTGCGTTTTGCCGGCATCCCCATGGGCCACGAATTCACCTCGCTGGTGCTGGCGCTGCTGCAAGTCGGCGGCCATCCATCCAAGGCCAGTGACGAAGTCATCGCGCAGATCAAGGCGCTCGACGGCGAGTACCTGTTCGAGACCTACTTCTCGCTGTCGTGCCAGAACTGCCCGGACGTGGTCCAGGCGCTCAACCTGATGGCAGTGCTCAACCCGAAAGTGCGCCACGTGGCCATCGACGGTGCGCTGTTCCAGGACGAAGTAGAGCGTCGCCAGATCATGGCGGTACCGAGCCTTTACCTGAACGGTGAAAATTTTGGTCAGGGCCGCATGGGCCTGGAAGAAATCCTCGCCAAGCTCGACACCGGCGCAGGCGCTCGTCAGGCCGAGAAGCTCAACGCCAAGGAAGCCTTCGATGTACTGGTGGTCGGTGGCGGTCCTGCCGGTGCGGCGGCGGCGGTTTATGCCGCGCGTAAAGGCATCCGTACCGGGGTTGCGGCCGAGCGCTTCGGCGGTCAGGTGCTCGACACCATGGCTATCGAGAACTTCATTTCCGTCAAGGAAACAGAAGGGCCGAAGCTGGCCATGGCGCTGGAAGAGCACGTCAAGCAGTACGAAGTCGACATCATGAACCTGCAGCGTGCCGAGAAGCTGATCCCTGGCGTCGATGGCGCCCTGCATGAAGTGCACTTCGCCAATGGGGCAGTGCTCAAGTCCAAGTCGCTGATCCTCGCCACGGGTGCTCGGTGGCGTGAAATGAACGTGCCGGGTGAGCAGCAATACCGCAACCGTGGCGTGGCTTATTGCCCGCACTGCGATGGCCCGCTGTTCAAAGGCAAGCGTGTAGCGGTGATTGGCGGCGGCAACTCCGGCGTCGAGGCGGCCATCGACCTCGCGGGCATCGTCAGCCATGTGACGTTGATCGAGTTCGACAGCCTGTTGCGTGCCGACGCTGTATTGCAGCGCAAGCTGCACAGTCTGCCGAACGTGACGGTGATCGCCAACGCGCTGACCACTGAAGTGACTGGCGACGGTCAGAAGGTCAACGGCTTGATCTACAAGGATCGCATCAACGATGTACTCAATACGGTGCAACTCGAAGGCATTTTCGTCCAGATCGGCCTGCTGCCTAATACCGACTGGCTCAAAGGCACCATTGAACTGAGCCCGCGCGGAGAAATCATCGTCGATGCGCGTGGCGAGACCAGCCATCCTGGCGTGTTCGCCGCAGGTGATGTGACCACCGCTCCGTACAAGCAGATCATCATCGCCATGGGCGAGGGCGCCAAGGCATCGCTGGCGGCATTCGACCATTTGATCCGAACTTCCGCACCGGTTTGATACAGGGTTTGCATAGATCAAAAAACCCGCGAATTCGCGGGTTTTTTTATGATTTCACGCCATTGGCGCTGGCTGAATGATTTCAACCCAGTAATCATCCGGATCCCTGATGAACGCCAGGTGCTTCATGCGCCCATCGCTCAGGCGTTTCTGGAAGGTCACGCCCAAGGCTTCAAAACGCTCACACGCCGCAGTGACGTCCGGTACGGAGATGCAGATATGGCCAAAGCCGCGCGGATCAGTGTTGCCGTTGTGATAGGCGAAGTCTGGGTCTGACTCGTTGCCGTGGTTATGGGTCAATTCCAATACACCCGGAATTGATTTCATCCATTGATGGCGCTCGGCATCGTCTTGGGGAATCTGTTGTTTATCCACCAAGGCGAGAAAATACAGACTGAATTGAGCTTCAGGGAAATCACGTTTATCCACCAGGCTGAAACCCAATACGCGGGTATAGAAATCCAGCGAGCGGGTAATGTCCTTGACGCGCAACATGGTGTGGTTGAAGACGAACTGTTGCGTGGCTGTGTCGGGGCTGGCGGTAACCCCTTCCAAAGTGTTCAAGGTATCGAGACTCATGAGGGCTCCATTGAAAAATGAATCGTCGCCAACGCAATGCGGGTCGCGACGGGGCTGATCCATAATACGCAGCGAAGACGTGTATGCCAAATGCACGGTTGGAAAGAAGCAAACATGAACGGATGTTCAGGAAAAAGAAGATCAAGTGAAGCGCGGGAAGGGAATGAAACAGTAGAGCGGGAAATAAGCAGCCCGCCGAAGCGGGCATATGGGGCGCTGGTCCTTCAGCAGCCTTGATAATCTCCCTTTAACGGTGAAAATACCGTGAAAATCAGGCAGTGGTTCTGTGAACCTTAAAAAAACTTTTAAGCGCGCAACCAGCTTTCGACGGTATCGCTGCCGTGCTCGCGCTTCCAGGCCTTGAGGCCGCTGTGGTTGCCGCCTTTGGTTTCGATCAGTTCGCCGGTGTGCGGGTTCTCGTACACTTTCAGTACACGAGGCTTGCGGGTCTTGACCGGGGCAACAGGGGTCGATTTGGCGTTGACCGCAGAAGGATCGAGAATCGAAATGACGTCACGCAGATTCTTGTCGTAGCTTTTCATCAGGGCTTGAAGTTTTTCTTCAAATTCGATTTCTTTCTTGAGGCCTGCGTCGTTTTTCAGTGTCTCCAGCTGTGCAAGTTGCTCTTGCAGGGCTTTTTCGGCAGCACGAAATTCGGCGAGTCTGGACATGGTTGAAGCTCCGGCAGGGGTGACGAGGTCACATTGATGTGCCGCCAGAATAGTGTCCAAAAGTCAAAACGTAAATAACCGAGCTGTAGATTAACGTAAAAAATCAACTAAACGGCCGGCGAATGACGGCGATTTAGTTGATTTCTAAAAATTGTATCAATGTGTTAGTTGATCACCTCGACAACCTCACCGCAATTCCATCAACTTGTACATTGCTTCTTCACAGTGCTTTTAGTTGCTGGCGGTAGCGATCATATACCTGCTGGTACTCTGCGACGTTGCTCTGCAGCGGTGCCGTCTGGCTCTGCTCATCCACCCGTACACAACGATTGCACAGCGCTTGCAAAGTCGTCGCGCCAGCACCGACACACCAGGCGGCCTGAATCGCGGCGCCCAGCGCGGCCGCTTCGGGCTCATCGGTGCAGATCACCGGAACGGCCATGATATCGGCCACTATCTGGCGCCACAGCGGGCTCTTCGAGCCGCCGCCCACCAGGCGGATACTGTGGCAAGGCAAGCCGCTGGCCCGCAGCAGGTCGAGGCCGTAACGCAGGCCGAAAGTAGTACCCTCGACCGCCGCCCTGCACAGGTTGGCCTGGTTCAAGTTGGTGCTGGTCAGCCCATGCAGGCTGCCTTGAGCATGGGGCAAGGCGGGGACCCGTTCACCATTGAGGAAGGGCAGCATCAGGACCCCCTCGGCGCCGATCGGAGCCCGGGCTACCAAACGATTGAAGCCCGCGAGGTCGAGTTCGAACAGTTCGCGCACGGCTCCGGTGACGTTGGTCAGGTTCATGGTGCAGATCAACGGTAACCAACCACCACTGGACGAACAGAAGGTCGCCACTTCGCTGCTGGGGTTGATCACCGGCGTTTCGCTGTAGGCGTACACCGTGCCTGAAGAGCCCAGGCTCATGGTGATTTCCCCGGCGACGATGTTACCCGTCCCTATGGCGCCCATCATGTTGTCGCCGCCGCCACTGGCGACCATGGCGTCGGCGCTGATGCCCAGACGTCTGGCGATTTCCGGTCGGATCCGGCCCACGGCTTCGTGGGCCTCCAGCAGCTCGGGCAGTGCGGCCTGCAACCGCCCGCTGGAATCGATCTGATGAAGCAGTTGCAGGTCCCACTGGCGGCTGCGGACATCGAAGTAACCGGTGCCGGAAGCATCGCCGTATTCGCTGCAGCGCCGTCCAGTCAGCCAATAGTTGAGGTAATCGTGGGGCAACAGGATCGAATCGATCCGCTGAAACAACTGCGGGAAGTGCTCTTTGGTCCACAGCAGCTTGGAGACGGTATAACCGGGCGCGATCACCACGCCCAGACGTGCCAACGAACCTTGTTCGCCACCCAGGTATTGCTGCAGTCGGTCGTTCTCGGCTGTGGTTTCGGTATCACACCAGAGCTTGGCCGGGCGTAACACCTGGCCATTGGCGTCGAGCAGCACGAGGCCATGTTGCTGGCCTGAAACGCCAATGCCTTCGATCAGTTGGCCATCGATGCCTGCTTCCTGCAGAGCCTGGGCGGTGGCTGTCTCGAAAGCCACCACCCATTGAGCCGGGTCTTGTTCGCGGCGGCCATTGGCCTGCGCATCCAGCGTGTGAGGTGCCGACCCATGGCCTAGCACCTTGCCGCTGCGGGTGTCGAGGATCAGTGCCTTGGTGCCTTGAGTACCGCAATCAATGCCCAGAAACATGCCCGATTTCCCTCCCGTTGGCCAGCAAGGCTTCAAGCGTGCTCCGCACACCCATGGTGCGCAAATTGTGCAGTTGCCGCTCGAAAGCTGCGGCGAATTCCGTCGACTGAGCGATGGTCTTGCCAAAGATTTCCTCGACACCCAGCAAGCGCTCGGTCAACTTGGAATCGTCCGCGACCAGTCCCCGGCAAAAATCCGCCCGCGGATCGACGATGGTGTAGGGGCGTACATCGGCTGGTTGTTGCAGATACAGGGCCCAGGCAGCGACGACCAAGGCGCCACGGTCGAGCGCTGCACCGTCTGCAATCAGCCGATTAAGGGTTGGCACGGTGAATTTGGGAAATTTCGAAGAGCCGTCCGAGCAGACCCGCTGCAACTGGTCGGCGATCTTCTGATTGGAGAAGCGCTCGATCAACGTCGCCTTGTAGTCGCTCAGGTCGATACCCGGCACGGGTGCCAGCTGCGGCGTGACATCGAGGTCCATGTACTGGCGGATGTAGTCGACGATCAAAGGATCGTTCATGGTCTCGTGAACAAACTCGTGACCCGCCAGTGTGCCCAGATAGGTGAGGGCCAGGTGGCTGCCGTTGAGCAGCTTGATCTTCATCGCTTCATAGGGTGTGACGTCGTCGGTGAACTGCACGCCGACCTTTTCCCAGGCGGGGCGACCGTTGCTGAACTTGTCTTCGAGCACCCACTGCACGAAAGGCTCGCACACTACTGGCCAGGCATCGTCGATGCCGTGTTGATCGTGCAATGCCAGGCGATGGGCATTGCTGGTCATCGGTGTGATGCGGTCGACCATGGCATTGGGAAAGCTCACGTTGGCGGCGATCCAGTCATGCAGGGCCTGATCTTCACCGAGTGCGGCAAACGCCAGCAGTGCCTTGCGCGCCACGGCGCCGTTGTGGGGCAGGTTATCGCAGGACATTACCGTGAAGGGTGCCACCCCCGCGGCGCGGCGCAGAGCCAGCGCTGCGCACAAGAAGCCGAATACGCTGCGCGGGGCGTGCGGATGCACCAGATCGTGCTGAATCAATGGCAGATGCGCCATGAATTCGCCGGTGCTGTCATCGATACAGTACGCGCCTTCGGTAATGGTCAGCGACACAATGCGGGTGGCGGGGTCGGCGAGCTTGGCGATCAGCGCCTGAGGATCGTCCTCGGCCAGCAGCATCCCGGTGATGGCGGCGATGACGCGCACTTCGGTGTCTGGCGTATCGGCCAGCTCCACCAGGGTGAACAGATAGTCCTGGCCTGCCAGGTCATCGCGTGCCTTGCGGTCCTCGGCGCGCAGGCCGGCGCCACAAATGGCCCAGTCCAGGCCTTCGCCGCGGTTCATCAGGCGATCGGTATAGAACGCCTGGTGGGCGCGGTGAAAGCCGCCAACGCCGATGTGCACGATGCCTTGGGTGGTGCTGGAGGCCTGATAGGCAGGGCGCTCGATATGCTCGGGCAACTGCGACAGGTTTTTCAGATTGAGTTTCATGACAGTTCTCGACTTCAGGCCGCGGCGCGCAGCGCGGGGATAACCGCGACGCCCTGGGCATCGAACAGGTGGCAATGCTCGGCATTGAGGTGCAGGTTGAGGCGCTCGCCGTATTGGCTGCTCATGTCGCCACGGATCCGCAAGGTCAGCGGCTCCCCCGAGTCAGTGACCACGTGGCAGAAGGTATCGCTGCCCAGGCGCTCGCTGACATCGGCGGTCACTGCCAGTTGGCATTGACCTTCGCTGGTCAGCTCCAGATGCTCGGGGCGGATGCCTAGGGTCACCTCGGAGCCCAGGCTCAGGGTCGGGCTGACGCGGGGCAGGGTGATGCGCGTGCCTGCGGCCAGCTCCACTTCGCAGGCCTGGCCGTCGATGCGGCTGACCTTGCCTTTGAGGAAGCCCATCTTCGGCGTCCCCAAAAAACCCGCCACGAACAGATTGGCCGGGTGGTGATACAGCTCCAGCGGCGAGCCGACCTGTTCGATCTGCCCCGCGTTGAGCACCACGACCTTGTCGGCCAGGGTCATGGCTTCGACCTGGTCGTGGGTGACGTAGATCATGGTCGCCTGCAGCTCCTTGTGCAGCCGCGAGAGCTCCAGGCGCATCTGCACGCGCAGGGCGGCGTCGAGGTTGGACAGCGGTTCGTCGAACAGGAATATCTTCGGGTTGCGCACGATGGACCGGCCGATCGCCACGCGTTGGCGCTGGCCGCCGGACAGTTGCTTGGGCTTGCGGTCGAGCAGCGGGCCTAGCTCGAGAATGCGCGCGGCGTCGTCGACCTTGCGGGTCACTTCGGCCTTGTCCTGGCCTGCCAGGTTGAGGGCAAAGGCCATGTTCTGCCGCACGGTCATGTGTGGGTACAGGGCGTAGGATTGGAACACCATGGCCAAGTCGCGCTTGGCCGGGGTGACTTCGGTGATGTCGCGTCCATCGAGTTCGAGGGTACCGCTGGTGACGTCTTCAAGGCCGGCGATCAGGCGCAGCAGGGTGGATTTGCCGCAGCCTGACGGGCCGACGAAGACCACGAATTCGCGGTCGTGGACTTCGAGGTTGACGCCTTTGATGATCTGCAGACCTTCGAAGCCTTTTTTCAGGTTTTTTATTTTCAGCGTGGCCATGTCTGGATTCCTGATAGTGGATTGTTGTTGTCGGGGCGGGCCTCTTCGCGGGCAAGCCTTGCTCCCACCGATGTACGACTCCATATCGGCTTGCACTGTGGGAGCAAGGCTCGCCCGCGAAGGGGCCGGGCCTGCGGAACGGAATTCACTTGACCGCCCCAAAAGAAAGGCCGCGCACCAATTGCTTCTGACTGATCCAGCCAAAGATGAGGATGGGCGCACAGGCCAATGTCGACACCGCCGACAACTTGGCCCAGAACAGCCCTTCAGGGCTTGAATACGAGGCGATCAACGCCGTCAGCGGCGCCGCCTGGGAGCTGGTCAGGTTCAGCGACCAGAACGCTTCGTTCCAGCACAGAATCAGCGACAGCAACACGGTCGAGGCCAGGCCACCCTTGCTGATCGGCAGCAGCACGCGCACCATCTCCTGCCACAGCGTGGCACCATCCAGGCGCGCAGCTTCGAGGATGTCCTTGGGGATGTCCTTGAAATAGGTGTAAACCATCCACACCACGATCGGCAGGTTGATCAGGGTGTAGATGATGATCAGCGCCGTGCGCGAATCCAGCAGCCCTGTACCCTTGGCCAGCAAGTAAATGGGCATCAATACGCCCACCGGCGGCAGCATCTTGGTCGAGAGCATCCATAGCAGGGTCTTCTTGGTGCGTTTGGTCTCGTAGAACGCCATCGAGTACGCTGCCGGCACCGCGATCAGCATGCACAGCGCCGTGGCGGTGAACGAGATCAGCACCGAGTTCCAGGCGAAGTGGAAGTAGTCACTGCGCTCCTGAATGTGCAGGTAGTTTTCCAGCGTCGGCGTGAAGAAGAACTGCGGCGGCGTGGCGAAGGCGTCGATCTCGGTCTTGAAACTGGTGAGGATCATCCAGAAAATCGGGAAGAAGATCACCAGCGCGATGATCCACGCCAGGGTCCCGAGCAGGGCGCTTTGCAGGCGCCGCGATTGTTTGAGCGTCATCATGGCTGGCTCCTCAAGTCTTGTCGGTCAGGTTTTTGCCGATCATGCGCACCAGCACGATTGCTGCGATGTTGGCGATCACCACCGCGATCAAGCCCCCGGCCGAGGCCATGCCGACATCGAACTGCACCAGCGCCTGGTTGTAGATCAGGTACGCCAGGTTGGTCGAGGCAAAGCCGGGGCCGCCGTTGGTGGTGGTAAAAATCTCAGCGAACACCGACAACAGGAAGATCGTCTCGATCATCACCACCACGGCGATGGGCCGCGCCAGGTGCGGCAGAGTCAGATGCCAGAAGATCGCGATCGGCCCTGCGCCGTCGAGGCGCGCGGCTTCTTTCTGTTCCTGGTCGAGCGACTGCATAGCGGTCATCAGGATCAGGATGGCGAACGGCAGCCATTGCCAACTGACGATGATGATGATCGACAGCAACGGGTAGTTGGCCAGCCAGTCGATCGGCTGCAGGCCGACGGCCTTGAACAGCGCGGCGAGGATGCCCGAGACCGGGTGGAAGATCAGGTTCTTGAACACCAGCGCGCCCACCGTGGGCATGATGAAGAACGGCGAGATCAACAGCACCCGCACGATGCCTCGGCCGACGAAATCGCTGGCCTCCAGCAGCGCTGAGATCAACACGCCGAACACCACACTGATCAGCAGCACGCTGCCCACCAGCACCAAGGTGTTCCAGGCGCCGGGCAGGAAGCCGGAATCGGTGATGAAGTAGGTGAAGTTATCCAGCCCGGCGAACTCGTTTTCTCCGGGATTGAGCAGGTTGTAGCGGATCAGCGAGAAGTAGACGGTCATACCCAGCGGCACGATCATCCACAACAGCAGGAGCACGACCGACGGGCTGACCAGAAACCAGCCGGGGTTGATCAAGCGGCGTTTGCTGACGTCCTTGGGGACGTGCAGCTGGGCCTTGGCGGTGTGGGTGTTCATTGTTTTTGTACCTTCCAGTATCGAGCGTTGGCTTCAAGGGCCTCTTCGCGGGCAAGCCTTGCTCCCACAGATGTACGACTCAGGGTCTGTACACACCGGGGGAGCAAATCTTCCACGGGTGTCCGACTCAGAGTCCGTACACACCGGTGGAGCAAATCTCCCACAGATGTACGACTCAGGGTCTGTACACACCGGTGGAGCAAATCTCCCACAGGCGTTCGACTCAGGGTCTGCTTGCACCTGTGGGAGCAAAGCTTGCTCGCGAAGGCGGTGTCGACGGCAGCGCCTACTTCGGATACCCGGCACGCTTCATGTCGCGCTCGGTGCTTGTCTGGGCCGCAGCCAGCGCCTGGTCAGCCGTGGTCTGGCCGGTCAGTGCTGCCGAGAACAACTTGCCCACCGAAGTGCCGATACCCTGAAACTCGGGGATGGTGACCAGCTGAATGCCGATATAAGGCACTGGGTCCACGGTCGGCTTGCTCGGGTCAGCCACTTTCAGCGATTCGAGGGTGATGTTGGCGAACGGCGCCGCCTTCATGTACGCATCGGTGTAGGTCGACTTGCGCGTCCCTGGCGGAACGTTGGCGGCGCCATCGGTCTTGGCCACGAGTTCGGCGTATTCCTTGGACGTCGCCCAGGCGGCAAAAGCCTTGGCGGCGGGTTTTTCTTTCGAACTGGCAGGGATGCCCAGCGACCAGGAATACAACCATGCCGAGCCCTTTTCGGTCACTTGATGCGGGGCATAGGTAAAGCCTACGTTGTCGGCGACCTTGCTCTGGGTCTTGTCGATGACGAACGAACCGGCCACGCTGGCATCGACCCAGATTGCGCATTTGCCGCTGTTGTACAGCGCCAGATTCTCGTTGAAGCCGTTGCTCGAAGCCCCCGGCGGGCCGGATTTCTTCATGGTGTCGACGTAGAAGTTCAGCGCTTTCTTCCACGGCTCGGTGTTGAACTGGGGCTGCCACTTTTCATCGAACCAGCGCCCGCCGAAGCTGTTGGCCATGGTAGTGATCAGCGCGATGTTTTCGCCCCAGCCGGCCTTGCCGCGCAGGCAGATGCCGTATTGGTCCTTGCTCGGGTTGTTGAGCTTGCTGGCGAAGTCAGCGATCTGCTCCCAGGTCGGGCGCTCAGGCATGGTCAACCCGGCGGCCTTGAACAGGTCGGTGCGGTAGTAGGTCATGGAGCTTTCGGCATAGAACGGCAGGGCATATAGCGTGCCCTTGACCGACAGGCCTTCGCGTACCGAGGGGAACACGTCGTCGAGATCGTAGTTGGCTGGCAGGTCCTTCATCGGCTCGAGCCAACCTTTCGCACCCCACAGCGCCGCTTCGTACATGCCGATGGTCAGCACGTCGAATTGCCCACCCTGGGTGGCGATATCGGTGGTCAGGCGTTGACGCAGGACGTTTTCTTCGAGCACCACCCAATTGAGCTTGATGTCAGGGTGCTGTTGTTCAAAGGTCTTGGACAGGCGCTGCATGCGGATCATGTCGCTGTTGTTGACCGTGGCGATGGTCAAGGTATCGGCGGCAGAGGCGCTCAGGCTGAAGGCGCTGGCCGTCAGGCCCAGGCAGGCAATGGCAAGCAGGGTTTTTGCGGGAGTGTGCATCGTGCGTCTCCTCATCGGTCCCCGAAGGTCCGATTCAGTGGTTTTTGTTTTTGTTGTCCTGCGCAATGGCAAGCATCTGCCGTCGATTACAGCCCCGATCGGGGCGCTTGGCAACGCCGTAGCTGCACGATGACTGATACTTTCTTGCACTTGGCCTGCACAGCCGTCAGCCGCAGGTGGGCTCGCTCAAACGCTGCACCGCCAGGCGGCGATAGTGGGAGGGGGTCATGCCCTTGAGTTGCTGGAAGCGCCGGTTGAAGTTGGAGATATTGTTGAAGCCTGACTCGAAGCACACTTGCGTCACTGATCGCTCACCTTCAGCGAGCAATTCGCAGGATTTGCTGATCCGCAGGCGATTGACGAACTCGACGAACGACCGGCCAGTGGCCTGCTTGAACACTCGGGAAAAGTACGTTGGTTTCATCCCCAGGTGCTCGGCGACCTCTTCAAGGGACAACTCACGGCCATAGTGGGCAAAAATGAAGTCCACGGCGCGGTTAGTGCGATCGACGCTGCTTTCGTCGGCCATTTGCAGTGAGGTGGTGGCCGACAGTAATTGGTATTGCTCACAGCCCGCCAGCAACTCCATCAGAATGAAGAAATGCCCAAGGCGCCTCATCCCTTGGCTGTCGGCGATGGCCTGCATCAATTCCGCGGCCTGCAGGATGACCTTGGGGTCGCGGAACTCGATGCCGTACCGCGAGCGTTCGAGCAACGGGCTCAGTTGCTTGAGTTCGGCAAACACCTGGTAGCCGCTCTCCAGCAGTTCGTCGGTGAAGTTGACCAGCATGTCGCGTTTATCCACGACTTCATCGGGCGCCACCTGACTGATCCAGTTGTGCGGCAGGTTGGGACCGGTAAGGAACAGACTGTACGGGGTGAAGTTGCCGATATAGTCGCCGACGAAGACCTTGCCGGCACTGGCGACGATCAGGTGCAGCTCGTATTCCTTGTGAAAGTGCCAGCGCACCAGAGGGCAGGGAAAACCATGCTGGCGATAGATGATGGACAACCCTTCATGGTCATCCATCAGTTCATAGGACGGGTCGGTGACGCGGGCGGTTCTGGACATGAGCGTTGGCCGGACGGTTATTGTTGTGCGCTTTATTTAGCATGTGCGCCTATCACACGTCACCTTTGGGTTTATCTGCCATCTGCGATGACGTCGTACCCTGGAATGTCTTCGCCATACATGAAGATCTGCGCTTCGTTCGCCTGATCCAGAGCCAGATCGATCCTGGGCTGATGACGCAACTGGATGGCGGCGACCAACGCTTCGATCACACTCAGCAAGGCGATCTTGCTGTTGCGCAGTACCGGATGAGTGGGCGGCGTATACAGTGCATGGTCCGCCAGCGCGGCCAGAGGCGACATGGGCGCATCGGTCAGGGCCAGTATGCGCGCGCCCTTGCTCTTGGCATAACGGGCCAGATGCACGGTTTCCCGAGTATAAGGAGGGAGCGATAGCGCCAGCAGCGCATCATCGGCTGTGATGGGGGCGATGCGGTGGGCGGTGATATCGATACCGCCATCGTTACTGATCACAGCGATGTCGTTACCAAAAGGGATCAGGAAAGCGCCCAGCAGGCCTGCCAGGTGGAAGCTGTTGCCGAAGCCGATGATATACAGGCGCCTGGCGCTCTCCATTGCCTCGACCACGGCGTCGAAAGTGGCAGGTGGATTGTTGTCTATGACGCCGTCGAGATTGTGCTTGGCCTGGCGTACCTGCTGGAGGAGGCTGAAGTGGCCGGCGTCGAGGTCCAGCATGGCTTCGCGTAGGTCAACAGCCCGGGAGACCCATTCCCTCAAGTTGATCAATAGTGCATGGCGCAAGCCGATGAACCCGTCGAAACCGGCGGCCTTGGCGAAGCGGTGAACGGCGGCGGTGGAGGCATCGGTGCTGGCGCCCAACTCGTGGATGTTCATGGTCGCTGCCTGCAGCGGGTCGCGCAGGATGTACTCGGCGACCTTGCGCAATGCGGGCTTCAAGGTGGGTAGCAGCTCGATGAACTGCAGCATCAACGGGCTTTCGTAGAGTGTGCTTTGGGGGCGGTTGTACATCTTGTTGCCTCATCCTGATGGCAGTGACTTTGCAGGTAAGTCAACGACAGGTAGCTACCTGATGAAATATTGGTGCTCTAAAAGCCGTCAGTCTAGTCGATTTTTAGCTTCTATCCACTGCGCCATGTATTGGGTGCTCTTGTGGTGGTGATGGCGCAGCAACGTGCCGGTGAAGTTCGCCAGGCGGTGTGCCCCCAGTTGACCACGCAGCGTTTGCAGGCGAGCGATCAAAGCGTCCTGGTGGGGTTGGGCGGCATAGCGCGCGGCAAGCAGACGCACGCCCTGTTGCTGGGCGAGCTGCCAGCGTTGCGGGTCCTCGTACAGCGCGACGGCGGCGGCGGCCAGACCTTGCGCATCGTTGGCCACCGCGCCGGGCCATGGCAGATCCCCATGCATGCCTTCACTGCCCATCAGCGTGGTGACGCTGGGCGTACCACACAGCATGGCGTCCGCCAGCTTGCCTTTGATGCCGGCACCAAAGCGCAATGGAGCGAGTGCCACTCGCGCCTGACGCATCACCACCAAGGCATCCTCGGCCCGATCAAGCACCAGAAAACCTTGTTTGGGATTGTGCAAAGCCGTGGCCTTGGGCGGCGTGTAGGCACCATAAATATGCAGTTGCGCTTGCGGGAGCTGCGCGCGGATCAATGGCCACACGGCAGTTTTCATCCATTGCACGGCGTCCCAGTTGGGGGCATGGCGGAAGTTGCCGATGCTCAGGAAATGCTGGCGGTCGCTAAAGCCTGGCAGCGGCAATTCGGGCGCCTGGAGCATCAACGGGCACCACAACAGCAGGTTGGCTGGCACACCGAATATTTGGGTCAACAGCTCGATCTCGACATCGGAAATCATCAGGCTGAGGTCGCAACGATAGATCGCGGCGATCTCGCGCAGGGTCATGTCCGCTTCAGCCATCTGCTCGTACAGGGCCTGGCCCTGTGGGGCGAACAGCGCTGTGCAGTCGTTCGGCTCGGGAGCCTCCTTGAGGTGCTGTTTGAGCCTGCGCTGACGAGCGTCGCGCAGGCTGGCGAAGTCACTGGTCTCCAGCACGCGCAGTGCATTGGGGCAATGGCGCTCGACGCGCCAGCCAAATTGCTCTTCCATCATGAATCGGTCGAACAGCACGATGTCCGGCTGCAGTTGTTCGACGAAGCGGTCGAAGCTGCTGTCGTTCAGGGTGATCGCACAGCCCTCGATGCCCAGTGCGGCGAGATTCGCCGTATGTTCACCGGCGGCGGCGGGGCTGCTGAATGTCACCTGCCAGTCTTGCCCGACGAAGGCCTCCAGGATTTGCATCATGTGCCCGCCGGCCGCGGAGGAAGTGGGTTCAGGCCAGACGTAGCCGATGACCAGCACGCGCATGTTTCAAGCTCTCGAGGAAAAAGGGCGGCCATTAGAACATAAGGCCTGCGGCAGGGGCCTGACGCATTGAAGTCAATAAATTGGCTGTTATTGTCATTGTTGATACATGGTGGCACTAACTTGCGGAAATGCGGTCAGTACTTTGCCAACGATAACCCCCGGTGCTCGAACTGTAGTCAGGGGGCTCGCCCCCGACAGGTTGTGTCAGTGAGTGCTCAGCCGACCGACCCACCGCCGTCGGGGGCAAGCCCCTCGCTACAGGATGGACGCCGCTACTTGCGGTCCGAACCTATGCGCCTGCTACTCGACCCCCACCACGACATTGATGCCGCGTTGCTCAGCTACCGCCGGGTGTTCTGGTCGTTGGCGCTGTTCAGTGGGGTGATCAACCTGCTGGTACTGGTGCCGTCGCTCTACATGATGCAGGTCTACGATCGGGTGCTGACCAGCCGCAACGAAACCACGCTGTTCATGCTCACCCTCATCGCCTTGGGTCTGTTCATGTTCAGCGCCTTGATCGAATGGATCCGCGGCCAAGTGATGATCCGCATGAGCGCGGGCCTGGACGATGCCTTGGGCGAGCGGATCTTCGACGCCGCGTTTGCGCGCAGCCTGCGCGAACACAACGCCAACCCGGCGCAGGTCCTCAGCGACCTGACCACCTTGCGTCAGTTGATCACCGGTCAGGGCCTGATCGCCTTGCTCGATGCGCCCTGGCTGCCGATCTTTCTGATCGTCGCGTTCATCTTCCATCCCTGGTTCGGCGTATTGACCCTGATTCTCGCCTTGGTGCTTATCGGCCTTGCGCTATGGGGCGAACTGGCGACCCGGGTGCGTCTGGGGGAAGCGAACCGCCTGGGTGTACAGTCGGCGATCTACGTTAACAGCACGTTGCAGAACGCCGAAGTGATCCAGGCGCTGGGCATGCTGGGGCCATTGCGCCAGCGCTGGAGCCTGTTGCAGCAGGGCATCATCGCTGCCCAGGCGCACGCCAGCGACCGCAGCGCGCGGATCACCTCGACCACGCGCTTCGTGCGTATCTCCGGGCAGTCGCTGGCCTTGGGGCTAGGGGCGTTGCTGGTGCTCGAAGGGCAGTTGTCGGCGGGCATGATGATCGCCATGTCGCTGCTGCTGGGCCGTGCGCTGGCACCGGTAGAGATCGCCATCGGCTCGTGGAAGCAATTCAACGCCGGGCGCCAAAGCTATCAGCGGCTGAGCCATCTGCTCACCCAGCATCCTCGCGACCGTTTGCGCATGCCGCTGCCGCCACCCAGTGGTGCGGTGCGCCTCGAGCAACTCTATGTCGGCCCGCCGGGCGCGCCGCAGCCGACGCTGCGGGGTATCAACTTGAGCCTGGCCAAAGGCGAGGTGCTGGCGGTAATCGGCGCCAGCGCCAGTGGCAAGTCGACCCTGGCCCGGGCATTGGTCGGGGTATGGCCGCCGTTGGGCGGTTCGGTGCGCCTGGATGAGGCCGAGATCAGTCAGTGGTCCCACGATGCTCTCGGGCCGTACCTGGGCTATCTGCCCCAGGACATCGAGCTGTTCGACGGTACCGTGGCCGACAACATCGCCCGCTTCGGCGAGCAGGATGCCGACAAGATCATCACCGCCAGTGGCCACGCCGGCATCCATGAAATGATCCTGCGTTTTCCCAAGGGCTACGACACGCCACTAGGCCCGGGCGGGCTGGGCCTGTCCGGTGGGCAGAAGCAGCGCATAGGGCTGGCGCGGGCGCTGTATGGCAACCCGGCGTTGATCGTGCTCGACGAGCCCAACTCCAACCTCGATGAGGCCGGCGAGCTAGCGCTGGTGCAGGCCATCAGCGCCTTGAAAGCGCTGGGCAGCACCGTGGTCTTGATCACTCATCGGCCCAGCGTGCTGGCCGTGGTGGATCACATCCTGCTACTCAAGGACGGCACTCAACAAGCCTTCGGTCCCCGCGACAGGGTGCTCAAGGCGTTGATGCCCGCACCGAAACCGACGGTCGTCAGAGGGGCTGGCAAAGATGCGTGATTTGACTCCGGGTGCCAAGGCTTATAGCGAACAGCCCCATGGTTTGAGTGTGCGCAGCAACGGCACGCTGCCCAGCGCCAGTACCGACGCCGGCGCCGCCGCCCGTTATGGTGTGGGTTTTCTGGTGTTGGCGTTGGGCGGCTTTCTACTCTGGGCCTGCCTGGCGCCCCTTGACCAGGGCGTGGTGGGCAGCGGCACCGTGGTGGTCGCCGGCGAGCGCAAGGCGGTGCAATCGTTGGTGGGCGGGGTGGTGGAAAAACTGCTGGTGAACGATGGCGATCGGGTCACCCAAGGGCAGTTGCTGGTGCAGCTCAATACCGTACAGGCGCAATCGCAGCTCGACGTGACGCTGGGCAAACTGCTCAACGATCGCAGCATCGAGGCGCGGTTGATCGCCGAGCGCCTGGGCAAACCCGCTATCGAGTGGCCTGCCGAGTTGCTCGCCCATGCCAGCGAGCCCCGCGTGAAGGCGGCCATGGCCCTGCAGACGCAGTTGTTCGAGACTCGCCGCACCGAACTGGCGAGCCGCGTGCAGATCATCCAGCACGAAGCGGCTTCCCTCGAACAGCAGCTGCACGGCTATGAAGGGGTCAAACGCAACTACGACACGCAGATGCAGTTTCAACAGCAGGAACTCGAAGGCCTGCGCGACCTCGCCCGCGAGGGCTACGTGCCACGCAACAAACTGTTCGAGGCCGAGCGCAACGCCGCGCAACTGGCCGGCCAGATCGCCTCGGGCATAGGCGATGTCGGCAAGACTCGCCAGGCCATCAACGAGAGCCGCCTCAAGGCCCTGCAGACCCAGCAGGAATTTCGCCGCGACGCCGAAACCCAGCTCAGTGAAGTCTCGGCCGAGGCCTCAGGCTTTGCCGATCAGATCCGCGCGCTGCAGTTCGAGGTCGACAACGGTGCCATCCGCGCGCCGGTGAGCGGTCAGGTCATGGACCTGAGCATCCACACCGTCGGCGGTGTCGCTCAGGCCGGGCAGAGCCTGATGCAGGTCGTGCCGCTGGACGCGCCCATGGCCATCACCGCGCGCTTCGAACCGCTGATGGCCAACAAGCTGCGTCCGGGGTTGCCGGTGCATGTGCACTTCACCGCGTTGCAGCGGGTCGATACGCCGACGGTCACGGGGATCGTCGCCACAGTGTCAGCCGACCAATTGCTCAACGAGCAGACTCACCAACCGTATTTTTCCGCCCGGGTCGACATCCCCGCCGACACCGTCGCCTCGCTGCAGGCCGCCGGCTTGCTGGTGCGCCCCGGCATGCTCGCCGACGTCACCGTGGTGACCGGCGAACGGACCTTGATGAACTACCTGATGAAACCCCTGCGCGAACGTTTGCTCGCCGCGTTCAAGGAAGAATGATTTATGACCGAGCGTAATCGCCGCGCCAGCAAGGCACTCTGGCCGCTCTGCCTGCTCACCACCTGGGCGGCGATCAGTCCGGCCTGGGGTGCAGACCCGCTGACCCTCACCGCGGCCTACGATGCCTCGCGGGTCAATGATCCGACGCAGCAGTCGGCCAACCACGCCTATGAAGCTTCGCAGCACGAAGAGGACATCGGCCGAGGCGGGCTGTACCCGCAAGTGTCGCTGAGCTCACGCTATGGACGTGGTGGACGCACCGACGGCGGAGAAGACAACACCTACGTCAACAGCAACGACTATCAGGCCAACAACGTCACGTTGGCCGTGCAGCAACCGCTGTACGACAAGGGCCGCTGGGCCGCGTATCAGGAAGGCAAGGCCCGCGGCCAACTGGGCGTGCAGCAGTTCGATGTGGCCGGGCAGACCCTCTACGACCGGGTTGCCAAGAGCTATTTCGATGTGGCCCGTGCCGAGAACGAAATCAAGCTGATCGCCCAGCAGAAAACCGCCATCAGTGGCCTGGTGACCCAGAGCAAAAGGCTTTACGAATTGGGCCAGGGCGCCGTCACTGACATCGATGAGGCCCAGGCGCGTTTCGATCTGGTCGAGGCTCAGGAGGCCGAAGCTCAGGCCAAACGGGTCGCAGCGCTGCGGGCCTTGTCAGGACGAGCCAGCGTGGCCATCGACGACATCCAGCCCATGCATGAAGCGCTCGCCAGTAGCAGCCCCATCCCATCCGAGCAGGATCTGCCCTACTGGACGGCGATCGCCCGTGATGCCAGCCCGGAGCTGGCCGCGCGGCTTTCGGCGGTCAAGGTGGCCGAGGCCCAGGCCGATTCCCAGCGTGCCGGGCACTACCCGACGCTATCGTTGACCGCTCAGACCACCCACCGCGAAACCCAGCAATACAACGACCTCGATCCGCGTCAGGACACCTACTACGTGGGCGTGCAACTGGACATTCCGCTGTACCGGGGCGGCACCGTGCGGGCCTCGGTGGCCAAGGCCGAGGCGCAGCTGGCCGGCGCGCAGTCGGACTACGACGTGCAGCGCCAGCAACTGGCCGAGGACATCGAAACCGACTATCTGGGCGTGGTCGCAGGCTTTACCAAGAGCAAGGCGATGCTGCGCGCGGTGGAGTCCAATCAGCGCGCGCTGACGTCGACCGAAAAGGGGTTCCAGGGCGGTGTGCGCTCGACGGTGGATATTCTCGATGCTCAGCAGCGACTGTTTCAGGCCCGCCGCGATCTGCTCAACACCAAGCTGGACATGCTGCAGAGCTATGTAAGCCTGCACACCCACACCGGACAGATGAACCGCGCGGTGCTGGCGCAAGTGCAGGGATTGTTTTGAAGCGCTTCGACGTGATCTACACATAGCGAAGGGGCTTGCCCCCGATTGGCCCTGGCTGAATCACGCGTAGTGTCAGCAGAGGCCAATCGGGGGCAAGCCCCCTCGCTACAAGGCATTACCCTCAGGCGGTAAAGTCTGAAGCGTGCAACTCCTTGACGCCCACCAGCTGAATCTCGAACTCCGGCGTCGCATCGGCGTTCACGCTGCCGTACAGAATTCCGTCGGCGAAGCGTAACTGCCCGGTGGCGTTGCTGGCATCGAAGGCATTGCTGCCGATAAAGCTGAAGGCATCGATACCCGGTGTCAGCGGGTTGGCGTCCAGGCCGGTGAAGTCCAGGTGATCGCCCTCGGCGGACTTGAAGCCGTTGATCACATCGCGCAGGCCGCCCACGCCCATATCCGCCACGGCCCCGAACACATAGGTGTCGGCGCCGGTGCCACCGGTCAGAGTATCGGTGCCCAGGCCGCCGACCAGGCGATCATCGCCAGCGCCACCCACCAGCGTGTCGTTGCCTGCACCGCCATTGAGGGTGTTCGCACCGCTGTTGCCGGTCAGGGTGTCGTCGTAACTGCTACCGCTGAGGTTCTCGATGTTCTTCAGGATATCGAGACCGGAACCGCCCGTGGTCTGTTGCGCCGAGGTCGAAAGGGTGACTGCCACCCCTGCGGTAGCGTTGGCATAGGACGCGGTGTCGATCCCGGCGCGGCCGTCCAGCACGTTGTCGCCGGCGCCGGCAAACAGGGTATTGTCCAGCGCGTTGCCGGTGCCATTGGCGGCGTCCGCTGAATCAATGTAGAGATTCTCGACGTTGCTGGTCAGGGTATAGGCCGCCAGGCTGCTGTGGACGCTGTCGATGCCGCCGGATTGACTGTTGCTGTTGGTCTCGATGACGTTGTCGTCGGCGTTGTCCACATAGTAAGTATCGTTGCCATCGCCGCCGCTCAGGCTGTCCGCGCCAGCGCCACCGTCAAGCACGTTGTTGCCGGTGTTGCCGGTAATGAAGTTGCGCAACTCGTTGCCCGTGCCGTCGATGTCCGAGACCCCGGTGAGCACCAGGTTTTCCAGATTGGCGCCTAACGTCCAGCTGACCGAGGCCTGCACCGCGTCGATCTGCGCCGGCGCGGGGTTAGTTTCAGTCACCGTGTCGAAGGCGTTGTCGACAATGTAGATATCATTGCCGTCGCCGCCGGTCATGGTGTCGGCGCCGAGGTCGCCATCGATGGTGTCGTTGCCGGCCGTGCCGACCAGGGTGTCGTCCTGATCGGTGCCGAAGATCTTGCCGCCTGCGTTCTGGGCGCCATCAAAGATCGCCTGCACGCTGTTGTTGTCGTCGGGATTGCCCTGAAAGCCCAAGTCATCAGCGATGTAGTCAGCCAGGCGCTGGCCGACGATCTCCGCCGACTCTTCATGCAGGTGCCAGACATCATCGGGGTACACCAGCGGATCCACTTCGTAACGCAGTGGGAGGTCGGTGTAATCCACGGCCAGTTTCACGTCGGAACGTTCGGCGGCGATGGCTTCCTGGGTCTCGCGCACGATCCCCACGCCCTCGACGATGCCGGCAATCTTGTCCTCGGAATAACCGCGGGCACGGGCAGCGTCCTGCTCGTAATGCCCGGTTTCCATCATGTACACGTTGAAGTTGCCGAACTGCGCATGCAGGTAGTCGAACACCGCCAGGGTCGCGGCCTTGTAGGCCGCAGCGGCCGCGACCTTGTCGGTGGAGCGGGCGATTTCCTGGGCGGCTTCTTCACCTTGGCCCCAGACGATGCCCATGGTCACATTGTCGATGGCGTTGAGCTGGCCGAGCTGGTCCTTGAGCAATGCAACCGCGCGCAACAAGGCGGGGCCTGGCTGCTGCGTATCGGTCAGCCACCAGCACAGGGTCAGTTCGGCCGGGGTCATGGTCGACAGGCCGTTGACCGTGCTGCCACCCACTGCAATGTCGATGCCGTTACCGTCGGCATCGGTAAATTGGCTGCGCACATCGTAGTTGGTGTACTTGGTCAGGTCACTGACCAGCATCGAGGTGCCGGACTGGTCATCGTCGTCGGTCATGCGCAGCAGGCGAGCGTTGGATTGACCCAGCGTCGGCAGGTAGAGGATGTCCTGCTGGGCGCGCTCGGCAAAGACGAAGTCATCACTGGTGAGGGTGTTGAGATAGTTGCCATTGAGGGCGATCTCGAACCGATTGCCGTCGGCGTCCGCTTCGCTGGACTTGATGTAGGTCTTGTCGCCCGCGTCATTGAGGCTCATGACCAGGGTGTGCTGGGAACCATCGCCCAGACCGAGGAAGCCCAGCGCCGAGACATCGATCTTGTCGCTGCCCACGGTGAAGTCATAGACCGTGTCCGTCGCCGTGACACCTCCGACGTCATAGTCGCGGTAGCTGTCCAGCAGATGGCTGAAGCGGAAGGTGTCGGCGCCATCGCCGCCATACAGGGCGTCACGGCCGGCGCCGCCGTCGATGATGTCCATCCCGGCCCCGGCCTTGATGGTGTCGTCGCCACCCAGGCCAAGGATCAGGTCGGCGCCGGCGGTCCCGGTCAGGGTTTCGCCAGCGCTGGTGCCAGTGATGGTGTTGGCGGGGGCGTCGGCGACCGTGAGAGCGAAGCTGTCGCTGACCGACGCGCCGGTGGGGTCGGTGGCCTTGATCAGCACGTTGTAGGCGCCCGAGGCGGTGTCGGTCGGGGTGCCGGTGAACGTCATCTTGCTGGCATCGAATGTCAGCCAGGTGGGCAGGGGGGTGCCATCGACCAGAGACGCGGTGTAGGTCAGCGGGTCCTGATTGCCGTCGACAAAGCTGTTGCTGGTGACGGTGTAGGTGAACGGCGTGCTTTCGGTGGCGTTCTGGTCCAGCAGCGGGATCACCACGACCGGCGCGACATTGCCCGTCTGCTCCTGATCGGCGAACACGAAGTGGCTAGCGGTCAGAGTGTTGACCAGGTTGCCATTCAGCGATATCTCGAAGCGGTTGCCACTGGCGTCTGCGACCAGGTCCTTGAGGTAGGTGCGGTTGCTGGTGGCGTTGTAGCTGATCTGCAGCGTGCCATTTTTACCGTCGCCCAAGCCGATATAGCCCAGTGCCGACAGGTCGATCTTGTCCGCCGTCACGTCGAAATCGAGGATCTGGTCGCTGTTGCTGGTGGTCGCGGTGCGGTAGCTGTCCAGCCTGGAGGTGTAGCGAAACACGTCGGCACCCGCGCCACCCGTGAGCTTGTCGGCCCCGGCACCGCCGATGAGGATGTCGTTGCCGCCCCCACCATTGATGACGTCGTTACCGGCGCCGCCAAACAGCTGCTCGTTGGCCGCAGTGCCGGTCAGGGTGTCGTTGCCGGGGGTGCCATTGATGATGCTAGGCGGCCCGGGCACATCCTGCACGGCCAAGGTGAAGCTGTCGCTGACCTTGGCGTTGCTGGCGTCGGCGGCACTGACCAGCACCGAATAGGTCCCCGACGCGGTGTCGCTCGGCGTGCCGCTGAAGGTGCGGGTGGCAGCGTCGAATTTCAGCCAGTCGGGCAGGGCGCTGCCGTCGGCCAGGGTGGCGCTGTAGGCCAGGCTGTCGTTGTCCGGATCGGTGAAGCTGGTGGCCGGCACCACGAAGGTGAACGGGGTATTTTCTGTGGCGTTCTGGTCCAGCAGCGGCGACGCCACTACCGGCGCGTGGTTGATCGTCGGTGTGCTGGCGAAGACAAAATTCGCCGCCGTCAGGGTGTTCAGATAGTTGCCGTCCAAGGCCACTTCGAAACGGTTTCCGGCAGCGTCGGCGGTCAGCGATTTGATGTAGGTCTTGGTACCGGCGCTGTTGAGCACCAGGTAGACGGTATCGTTCTTGCCGTCGCCCAGACCGGTGAAGCCCAGGGCCGAGAGGTCGATCTTGTCGGCGCTGGCATCGAAATCGGTGATCAGGTCGCCAAGGTTGGCGCCGCCGGTATTGTAGTTGCGATAGCTGTCCTGGCGGCTTGAAAACACGAAGGTGTCTGCCCCGGCGCCGCCAGTGAGGGTATCGGCGCCAGCGCCGCCATCCAGGCGATCATCGCCCGCGCCGCCGCTGAGGCTGTCGTTGCCGGCCAGGCCCAGCAAGGTGTCGGGGCCATCGGTGCCTTGCAGCGAATCGTTGCCCGTGGTGCCGGTGACCACTCGATTGAAAATGAAATTGCTGGCAGTCAAGGTGCTGGCCAGGTTGCCGGACAGCACCAGCTCGAAGCGATTGCCGCTGGCATCGGCGTCGTAGTCCTTGATGTAGGTGCGGTCGCTGCTGGCGTTGTAGGTGACTTGCACGGTGCCGCCGCTGCCATTGCCCAGGCCGGTGAAGCCCAGGCCGGCGAGGTCGATCTTGTCCTGGCTGACGTTGAAGTCGGTGATGATGTCGTCGAAGCTGCTGGTGGCGGTGCGGTAGCTGTCTGTCGGGCTGGAGAAGCGGAAGGTATCCGCGCCCGCACCGCCTGTGAGTTTATCGACGCCGGCGCCGCCCACCAGGATGTCGTCGCCAGCGCCGCCGTTGATAATGTCCTTGCCGGCGCCGCCGTAGAAGATCTCGTTGGCGCCGCTGCCCAGCAGGGTGTCGTTGCCATCGGTGCCTTGCACGGTGATCACCGGTACCGTGGCGCTCACATAGCTGCCATCGCCATAAACCAGGGTGTCGCCCTTGCTGGTGTGGCTGATGGTGTTGCCGACGATCGCGTTGCGGTCGGTGCCGTCTTCGTTACGCTCGGCGACGCCATAGGTGGACAGGTTGCTGCCACTGATGGTGTTGCCCTCGATGGTGTTGTCGCTACCGTTGTAGTACTTGCCGGATACACCCTGGGTGTCGTCATAGGACTGGATGATCACTTCAGGCACGCCACCGCCCAGCGAGTTGTTGTTGAGCGTGTTGTCGCTGACGGTGACGTTGCTGCTGCCGTACAGACGCACCCCGGCGCTGTTGTTGTCGTGGATGTCCACGCCGCTGACGGTGACGTTGTCGGACAGCTTGATCAGCACCCCTTCGGCACCGTTGTCGTACATCTCCCCACCGGTGATGGTGATATTGGTGGGCGAGGGGATGTTTTCGCTGCCGCGCTGCACAACGATACCGCCACCGCCGTTGCCGTAGGCGACGTTGTCGGTGAGGGTGAAGTCGTGGGTGCTGGTGACGATGTTGAAACCATGGCGATCGTTGTCGTAGGCGACGTTGTTCTCGTAGACGCTGTCGCTGAGGAAGTCAGCCACGAAGCCGTCCAGGCCATTGCCATGGGAGACGCTGTTCTTGATCACCATGTTGACGGTCTGCTCATGGGGATCGAAGCCGTAGCCGGAGCAGTCCTTGATCTCGACGCCGTCGAGGGTGACGTTGGAGTCATAGCCGATCTTGCCGGGGATATAACCGTTGAACCAGCCATCGACCTTGGCCGTGGTGTTGTCCCGGTTGCCATCCAGCGTCAGGTTGCTGAGGCCGAAATCGTGGGTTTCCTCGCCATAGGCAGACCGCACGATGCCGGTGATCTCTTTGTCAGAGCCATCCGCCACCTTGATGGTGGTGGCGCCCATGCCATCGCCGGACATGTACACGTTGCTCTTGAGCATCAAGCAGCCGTCAGAGGGTTCCTCGCCTCCCGATACGATATAAGTGCCGGTCGGCACGTACACTTGGCCACCGCCGGCGGCTGAGGCCGCGTCGATCGCCTTTTGCATGGCTGCGGTGTCGTCAGTGACGCCGTCGCCTTTGGCGCCAAAGTCTTGTACGTTGAAAATCATGCACTTATCTCCTTGTGAGGCAAAAACGGCTCTGACTGCCAATAAACCATCGGCAGGCAGCGCAGTTATGACAGGACGGAGACGGAAAGTTGCGACCGAATATCGGGGAGTTGTCAAAAAACCGAACAAAGTGATCAGTGGTTGAGGGCTGTAAAGAAAAAATGCCGGTTAATTGACTTTTTGGTCGGTGCGACGGAGGGGGCTAATATCTTTGGCGAATGGCGACTGGCCTCTTCGCGGGCAAGCCCGGCTCCCACAGGTGCTGTGGGAGCAAGGCTTGCCCGCGAAGAGGCAGGTACAGCCGGCACACATCACTGATCCAAAAGAGCAGCGCGGCCCGCAGCCGAGGGAAACACACACGTCACCTCATGGGCGCAGCCTGGAACGATCGCCAGCGGCCGCGGACTCTTCGGTTTGAGCACCTCTCGTTCATAGGTCTGATAGGCCTGCCCGCGCTGCAGACGATAAGGCCCCTGGGCCATAGCCGCGCAGCTCTTGTCGAGGATCGGATAGAAGGTGCCCTTGGCGTTGCTGCTGTCCAACTCACCCTCGAGGTAGCGGATATCGGCCGCCGCATATTGCTGGCGGGCGTGCTGCGGCGTCTGGAGGAGCCACGCCGGCTGCGCCTCGAGGCCGTATTTCCATTGGTTGAAATCCGCACAGTCGCTGGTTGCCGAGGGCCGCCAGGTATCGAAATACAGCCAGGTGCCAGGGTCGGCCACCACATAACGCAGTTTGACCCCGGCCGGTGCCGGTGCAGCGAAGGCGATGGCATGCTGGACCGTCTGCGCGCCTGCGGAGAATCCGGCCACGGTGATGGTTTTTATACCAGGGAATTGCTGGTGTACCTGCGCTACCAGTGCGTCCAGCGCGTTGAAGGCGCTCACGCCGGGCGCATTGCTGGACGGTTCGCCGGCAATCCATGAGCCGCAGGTCCATAGCAGATCACCCGGTTCGGCCAGCGGCTCACCGGCAGTGACGCAGCGGTCGGAATGACGCTCGTCGACCTGAAACAGCGGTGCCACCACCAGCGTGTCGGTGCCCTTGACCGCAGTCGCGGTGGCCTGGAAGGTGCGCAGCGCATCCCGTGGATGGCCATGGATAGCAATGACCGCAGCGGTCGGGACCTTGCCGTCGAGCACTGAGGTATCTGTCTGGTAGTAATGCAGCACGCCCTGGCCCGTGATCGGTTCGACGCTGCGCATATCGGTAGCAACCGTTGAGGCAGTGGCGGTGAAGGTAGTCAACTGGCCCAGTATGAGGGCAGTCGTGTACAGCAATACTCGATTCAAGGACTGCCCTCTTTGAAGCCTCTTCAAGGCGGATGACGTGCAAAGTATGAGTAAAGCAGAAAGCCGAAGTGAGCGATGCTAGAGCATCCGATGGAAGGCCTTGGTGAAACAAAGTTCAAGTGTGCACGCTGACAACGAGTCCCACCGTTGCGGAACATGGCCCTTCGCGAGGACGACTGGTCGGCGTTCATCGGCGGCTGCCGGTGGGGTGGTGGACAAGCAGGGTATTGGGAAAAATCATATTTTAATCAATGTGATATGGCCATTACTTGGCTGAATGCATTAACTATAAGACCACTGGCTAGCCAGCGAGCCCACGACGCCTGTTAAACTGCCGCCTTTTGCCGAGAGCGGCCCCGGTTTGCCTGAACATGATTCTCCTCCATTTGCTGATTTCACTCCCGCGTCGCCATTGTGCAATCCACTGGTGCAATATTTCGCGCGGCTGGCGCCTGGCAGCCAGTTGACGCTGCGCTATGTGCTGCAGGACGCTGCCGATCGCTTGGGGTTTGCCGACACTGATATCACCGAGGTGCCCTGGCACCAGTTGCAGCCGGCCCACGTCACCGGTCTGGTGGCGGCCCTGCGCGAGGATGGCTATGCGCCCAACACCTCGTCGCTTTACGTCAATGCCATCCGTGGTGTGGTCAACGAGGCCTGGCGCCTTGAACTGGTCGACCACGCCCACTTGCTCAAGATTCGTGGCGTCAAGCCCACCCAAGGCGTGCGCCTGGGCAACGGCCGCAATCTCAAACGCACGCTGATCCGCGACCTGATGGCCGCCTGTGACGCCGATCCGCGTCCACAGGGCAAGCGCGATGCTGCGGTGATCGCGGTCCTGTACGGATCGGGGATGCGCAAATCGGAGTCGGTCAACCTCGACCTGAGCCAGATTGATTTCGCCGAGCGCAGCCTGCGGGTGATCGGCAAGGGCAATCGCGAGTTGCTTAAATACGCGCCGGCCTGGGCCTTCGAGAAGTTGCAGGCTTGGTTGGCGCTGCGGCGCAGTCAGTTGCCGGCAGGGCAGGCGGACGATGATTTTCTGTTCAATCGCATCCGTCGGGGCAGTCATATCACCCGGGAACGGATCACCAAGCATGCGATTTACTACATCGCCCGGCAGCGCGGGACAGAAGTGGGGGTGAAAATCATGCCCCATGATTTTCGCCGTTCGTTTATCACGCGGGTGATCGAGGAGCACGATCTGTCGATCGCGCAGAAGCTGGCGCACCACACCAATATCCAGACCACCGCGGCGTATGACATGCGTGATGACAACGAACGGCGCCGGGCGGTGGATCGGTA
>CAJCIO010000152.1 GCA_903970465.1 Gammaproteobacteria bacterium | reverse complement strand
AACACTTGTTTGCCGGCCGATTTGCCCCCTTGCCTCATCCCTACCATAATCCCAGCTGAATCCGTTCAAGGAGACGGCCTTGCCGAACCCCTCTGCAGAACCCGTTGCGCCGTTGATCGTGCAGATTACCGATCCACACCTGTTCGCTGAAGCGGAGGGTCGCCTGCTGGGCATGAATACCCGTGACAGCCTCGAAAAGGTCATCGACAAGGTGCTGCTGGAGCAGCCGCAGATCGACCTGTTGCTGATATCGGGCGATCTGACCCAGGATGGTTCGACAGCCTCGTATAACGCGTTCAGGGAAATGAGTGCGCGACTCCCGGCCAAACAGACGCGCTGGTTCGCCGGCAACCACGACGAGCCGGTGGTCATGGAAGAGGTCGCTCAGGGCACGGACCTGCTGGACCCGGTGGTCGATCTCGGCGCCTGGCGCATCACTCTGCTCAATTCGGCAGTCCCGGGTTCAGTGCCGGGGCGCCTGGCTCCGTGCGAGCTGGAGCGGCTGGAGCGCTCGTTGCAAGAGGCCCCCGACCGTCATCACCTGGTTTGCCTGCACCATCATCCGATCTCCATCGACTGCAAATGGATGGAGCCGATCGGCCTGCGCAACGCCGACGCACTGTTCGCGATTCTCGATCGCTATCCGCAGACCAGAGCGCTGTTGTGGGGGCATATTCATCAGGAAGTCGATCAGCCGCGCGGCAATCTGCGGTTATTGGCAACGCCCTCTACCTGCATCCAGTTCAAGCCGCGCAGCGATGATTTTGCCTTGGATGATCTGCCGCCTGGCTATCGCTGGTTGCGTTTGCAGCCGAATGGCGAGATCGAAACAGCCGTGTCCCGCGTCGAGGGCTACGCCTTCAAGCCGGATTTTTCGAGCGATGGTTACTAAAACACCGCCTCCGCTCGCGACTGTGCCTGGGAGCTTTTCGATTGCTGTAGACTGCCCACCTTTGCCACATGACCCAGGGGGCCTCGGGTGTCCGCTTCCATTCTTTATATCCATGGCCTCAACAGCTCGCCGGCATCGCTCAAGGCGCGGCAGCTGACCGCCGCCCTGCAGCGCATGGGCCTGGCCGATCAGTTGCGAGTGCCGGAGCTGCACCATCATCCGCGCCAGGCCATCGCCCAGTTGCACGCCGATATCAAAGCGCTCGGCGGCACGCCACTACTGGTCGGCAGCTCCCTCGGCGGCTACTATGCAACCCACCTGGCCGAGTGCCTGGGCCTCAAGGCCCTGCTGATCAATCCGGCGGTCAACCCCCACAAGCTGTTCAAAGGTGTTCTGGGCCCCCAGACCAACCACTACAACGGCCAGACCTGGGACCTGACCCTGGACCACATCGAGGCGCTCAAAGCGCTCGAAGTCCCGCCGCCGCACAGCGCCGAGCGCTATCAGGTGTGGCTGCAGACGGGTGACGAAACCCTCGACTATCGCCACGCCGAGCACTTCTATACAGGCTGCGATCTGCGCATCGAAGTCGGTGGCGACCATGGCTTCCAGGGCTTCGCCGAGCACCTGCCACAACTGTTCGCGTACGCGGGCATTGCTGCAAAGGCCTGGGAAGGGATAGATTTCGCTGCGCCTTGAGCTTTTGCCAGGGTGCCAGGCTTGGTGCCCGGCGCCCGGCTCCACTTTTGGTTACCCCACTTTTGACGACGAGACCCCATGGCCAATCCCAGCGCTAGCTCTTATAACGCAGACGCCATCGAAGTCCTCTCGGGCCTCGACCCGGTGCGCAAACGCCCGGGCATGTACACCGATACCAGCCGGCCGAACCACCTCGCCCAGGAAGTCATCGACAACAGTGTCGATGAAGCCATGGCTGGTCACGCCAAAAGTATCCAGGTCATCCTCCACGCCGACCACTCGCTGGAAGTCAGCGACGACGGTCGCGGCATGCCGGTGGACATCCATCCGGAGGAGGGCGTCTCGGGCGTCGAATTGATCCTCACCAAGCTGCACGCAGGCGGCAAGTTCTCCAACAAGAACTACCAGTTCTCGGGCGGCCTGCACGGGGTGGGTATCTCGGTGGTGAACGCCCTGTCGAATCAGGTGCGGGTGAAGGTCAAGCGCGACGGCAACGAATACCAGATGACCTTCGCCGACGGCTTCAAGGCCAGCGAGCTGGAGATAGTCGGCACCGTCGGCAAGCGCAACACCGGCACCAGCGTGTATTTCGCCCCGGACCCAAAGTACTTCGATTCGCCCAAGTTCTCCATCAGCCGCCTCAAGCACGTGCTCAAGGCCAAGGCCGTGTTGTGCCCGGGGCTGCTGGTCAGCTTCGAAGACAAAAGCAGCGGCGAGAAGGTCGAGTGGCACTATGAAGACGGCCTGCGCTCGTACCTGATCGACGCTGTCAGCGACTTCATCCGCCTGCCCGAAGAGCCGTTCTGCGGCAGCCTGGCCGGCAACAAGGAAGCCGTCGACTGGGCGCTGCTGTGGCTGCCCGAAGGCGGCGATGTCGTGCAGGAAAGCTACGTCAACCTGATCCCCACGGCTCAGGGTGGCACCCACGTCAACGGCCTGCGCCAGGGTCTGCTGGATGCGATGCGCGAATTCTGCGAGTTCCGCAACCTGCTACCGCGCGGCCTCAAGCTGGCTCCGGAAGACGTCTGGGAGCGCATCGCTTTCGTGCTGTCGACCAAGATGCAGGACGCGCAATTCTCCGGGCAGACCAAGGAGCGCCTGTCGTCCCGTGAAGCTGCAGCGTTTGTGTCCGGAGTGGTCAAGGACGCCTTCAGCCTGTGGCTCAACGCCCACCCGGAGCTGGGCCTGCAACTGGCCGAGCTGGCCATCAACAACGCCGGCCGCCGCCTCAAGGCCAGCAAGAAGGTCGAGCGCAAGCGCATCACCCAAGGCCCGGCGCTGCCCGGCAAGCTGGCCGATTGCGCCGGCCAGGACCTCGCCCGCACCGAGCTGTTTCTGGTCGAGGGTGACTCCGCCGGCGGCTCGGCCAAGCAGGCGCGGGACAAGGAATTCCAGGCCATCCTGCCGCTGCGCGGGAAGATCCTCAACACCTGGGAAGTCGATGGCAGCGAAGTGCTGGCCAGCCAGGAAGTGCACAACATCGCCGTGGCCATCGGCGTAGACCCGGGCGCCGCGGATATCGGCCAGCTGCGCTACGGCAAGATCTGCATCCTTGCCGATGCCGACTCCGACGGCCTGCACATCGCTACCTTGCTGTGTGCCTTGTTCGTCCAGCACTTCCGCCCGTTGGTGGATGCCGGTCACGTGTACGTAGCCATGCCGCCGCTGTACCGCATCGACCTCGGCAAAGAGATCTACTACGCCCTCGACGAAGCCGAGCGAGATGGCATCCTCGATCGCCTGGTGGCCGAGAAAAAACGCGGCAAACCGCAGGTCACACGCTTCAAGGGTCTTGGCGAAATGAACCCGCCGCAGCTGCGTGAAACCACCATGGACCCGAACACCCGGCGCCTGGTGCAATTGACGTTGGAGGACTACCCAAAAGCCTCCGAGATGATGGACATGCTGCTGGCAAAAAAACGTGCTGGCGACCGCAAGACCTGGCTGGAGACCAAGGGCAACCTGGCCGAGGTGCTGACCTGATGCGTGCGGCGTTGGCAGCCTGGCTGCTGATGACGCTGTGCCTGGCGGCGACGCTGGCAACTGCTGCGCCCGTCGAGCAGCTGCGCCTGCTCGCTGAACACCCGGTCGAAGGCATGCGTGACGGTAACTTGTCAGGCTTGGCGATCTGTGGCGGCGAGCTCTACACCGAGTCGGACCGCGATGACGACCGCCTCTATCGGCTGGATACCCGCCAGGCCGTGTGGCAGGCCGAGGCGCAACGTTTCGACGTGCCGACGCCTGCGCCCAGCGGCCTGAGCTGGGGCATGAACGTGCGCACCTGGGCCGCGGGCTTCGTGCGCGGTGGCACGCTCGACTTCGAGGGCATCAGTTGCGACACCGCCGGCAACCGCTATCTGGTCAGCGAGGCGCGCGCGCAAGTGCTCAAGATCAGCCCAACAGGCGAGGCGCAGTGGCTCAACATCAGTCCAGCGCTGGTCCGTGAAGCCCGTGCGGCAGGGCTGCTGGCGCATTTCAACGCGATATTCGAAGGGCTGGCGGTCAATCCGGCGGGCGATCAGCTGTGGCTGGCGGCCGAGCGTTCGCGCCGTGGCTTGCTCAAGGTCAACCTGCACGGCGGCGAGTGGACCTGCGACGGCGCCTGTGTGCTACTCAGTGAAGACGGCGTGCAAGCCCGACCGGCTGCCGCCACGCCAAGCGACATGCCGCTGGCGATCGACTTCTCCGACCTGGCCTGGTTCAACGGCAAGCTCTACACCCTGGAGCGCAACGCCTATCAGATCTGCCGACGCGACGCCCGCACCGTGGCAGTCGAGCGCTGCTGGTCGTTCGCCGACGCGGCCCTGACCCCGGCCCGTCGCTATGCCAAACCCTATGGCGTGGCCGAGGCGCTGGTGGTTGACGCCCAAGGCGCCTGGATCGGCAATGACAACAACAACTGGGCCCGTGGCGATGGCGATGTCCGGCCGATCGTCTGGCGCTTTGCTGCCCCGGCCGATGGTTGGGAGGCGCACCCTTGAGCGCGGCGCCACCGGGTCGGCGCGCCGGTCGGATCTTGCTGATGGTGGCGTGGATCGCCGGGCTTTTTTTGGCCACCCGGTACTTTGCCGCTCGGGAAGAGCATGAAGCCAACCCCAACACTCAGGTCAGCTCCGCGCATGGCCAAGGCTATATCGAAGTCCAATTGGCAGGCAATCGCCAAGGGCATTTCGTCGCCAGCGGCATGATCAACCAGGTGCCGGTGCAGTTCATGCTCGATACCGGCGCCACCGATGTGGCGATTCCGGCCAGCGTCGCCAGCCAGCTGACCTTGCAGCGCGGTATGCCGGTGCAGATCAACACCGCCAATGGCCGCAGCGAGGGCTATCGCACGCAACTCGATCAGGTGAAACTGGGCGATATCGTCCTGCGTGACGTGCGCGCGGTGGTCACCCCCGGGCTCGACGGCGACCAGGTACTGCTGGGCATGAGTGCCCTGAGACAACTTGAATTTACCCAGCGCGGTGGCAACATGCTGCTGCGCCAGACCACACAATGATGAGGCCCGCATGAGCGACTCCCTTGATCTCAGCCTGGACGGTGTAGAACGCCGGTCGCTGGCTGACTTCACCGAACAGGCCTATCTCAACTACTCCATGTACGTGATCATGGACCGCGCCCTGCCGCATATCGGCGATGGCCTCAAGCCGGTGCAAAGGCGCATCGTCTACGCCATGAGCGAGTTGGGGCTGGATGCCGATTCCAAGCACAAAAAGTCCGCCCGTACCGTGGGTGACGTGCTGGGTAAATTCCACCCCCACGGCGACTCGGCCTGTTACGAAGCGATGGTGCTGATGGCGCAGCCGTTCAGCTATCGCTACACCTTGGTCGACGGCCAGGGTAACTGGGGGGCACCGGACGATCCGAAGTCGTTCGCCGCCATGCGCTACACCGAGGCGCGGCTGTCGCGTTATTCCGAAGTGCTGCTCAGCGAACTGGGCCAGGGCACCGCGACCTGGGGGCCGAACTTCGACGGCACCTTGCAGGAGCCGCTGGTATTGCCGGCACGTCTGCCCAATATCCTGCTCAACGGCACCACCGGTATTGCCGTGGGCATGGCCACCGACGTACCGCCGCACAACCTGCGCGAAGTAGCTGCGGCCTGTGTGCGCCTGCTCGATGAGCCCAAGGCCACCGTGGCGCAATTGTGCGAGCACATCCAGGGACCGGACTATCCGACCGAAGCGGAAATCATCACCCCGCGTGCCGATCTGCTGAAAATCTACGAGACCGGCCGTGGCTCGGTGCGCATGCGCGCTGTGTATCACGTCGAGGACGGCGACATCATCGTCACCGCGTTGCCGCATCAGGTCTCCGGCGCCAAGGTGCTCGAACAGATCGCCGCGCTGATGCAGGCCAAGCCGTCCAAGCTGCCGCAAGTGGCCGACCTGCGTGACGAGTCCGACCACGAGAACCCGTGCCGCATCGTCATCATTCCGGTCAACAGCCGGGTCGATCACGAAGTGCTGATGCAGCACCTGTTCGCCAGCACCGAGCTGGAGTCCAGCTACCGGGTCAACGTCAATATCATCGGCCTCGACGGCAAGCCGCAACTCAAGAACCTGCGCGCCCTGCTGCTGGAATGGCTGGAGTTCCGCGTCGAAACCGTGCGCAGGCGCCTGCGTTTCCGCCTCGACAAGGTTGAAAAGCGCCTGCACCTGTTGGACGGTTTGCTGATCGCCTACCTCAACCTCGACGAAGTGATCCACATCATTCGTACCGAGGAGCATCCGCGAGCCAAGCTGATCGAACGCTTTGCCCTCAGCGAAGTGCAGGCCGACTACATCCTCGATACCCGCCTGCGGCAACTGGCGCGCCTCGAAGAAATGAAGCTGCGTGCCGAGCAGGATGAATTGCGCAAGGAGCAAGCCAAGCTGCAAGCCTTGCTGGGCAGCGAAGCCAAGCTCAAGAAGCTGGTGCGCAGCGAGATCATCAAGGACGCCGAAACCTACGGCGACGAACGTCGTTCGCCGATCGTCGAGCGTGCCGAAGCCAAGGCCCTGTCGGAAAACGAGCTGTTGCCCAACGAGAAAGTCACCGTAGTGCTTTCGGAAAAAGGCTGGGTGCGCTCGGCCAAGGGCCACGATATCGACGCCACGGGGCTTTCATACAAAGCCGGCGATGGCTTCAAGGTCGCTGCAGCGGGGCGTTCCAATCAGTTTGCGGTGTTCATCGACACCACCGGGCGCAGCTATTCGGTGCCGGCCCACACCTTGCCGTCGGCCCGTGGCCAGGGCGAGCCGCTGACGGGGCGCCTGACGCCGCCGCCGGGGGCGAGCTTCGAATGCGTGCTGATGCCGGAAGACGATGCGTTGTACGTGGTGGCCTCTGACGCCGGCTATGGCTTTGTGGTCAAGGGCGAAGACCTGCAGGCCAAGAACAAGGCCGGCAAGGCGCTGATCAGCCTGCCAAATGGGGCCAAAGTGATGGCCCCACGACCGGTCGTCGACCGCGAGCAGGATTATCTGGCTGCGGTGACGACAGAAGGTCGCCTGCTGGTGTTCAAGGTCAGCGACCTGCCACAACTTGGTAAAGGAAAGGGGAATAAAATCATCGGCGTGCCCGGTGAGCGGGTGGCCAGTCGTGAAGAATACGTCACTGATCTGGCGGTGCTCAGTGAGGGTTCGACCCTTGTATTGCAGGCCGGCAAGCGTACTCTATCGCTCAAGGCCGACGACCTGGAGCACTACAAGGGCGAGCGCGGGCGGCGGGGCAACAAGCTGCCGCGGGGCTTCCAGCGAGTCGACGCATTGTTGGTCGAATACGCCGGGTGAGGCGCGGTGCCAGTGCCGATCATGTCCATTCGGTCAGATCGGCATAGAAGCACTGGAGTCACGGCGAATATTCGCGGATGATATGGCCCCTTGAGGTGTCGGCGTGGCCGGGCATCCTGATGAATTTTGACAGTATCACTGCGGCATGCCTTGAGGCGGCCGCCTGGACGGGATGATGAATTTTCTGCGCTTTCCACGCGCTTTAATATTGATGGGCGTGCTTGGTCTGGCGGGTTGCAGCGTGCATCAGCCGGTGGCGTTGTATCAACTCGATAGCGGCAACCCGGGTCAGCCAAAAGCGACCAGCGGTATGTCGGTGCTGCTCGGGCCAGTGTCGGTGGCCGATTACCTGCAACGTGAAACCCTGCTGCAGCGCCACAAGGACGGTAGCCTCACGGCCGCCACCGACGGCCGCTGGGCCGGTAGCCTGGCCTCGGATATCGATCAGTTGCTGGTTCGCCAACTGGCCTGGCGCCTCGACAGCCCGAAGGTAATGCTGTCGCCGAAGCCGGCCAATTTCAGCCCGGATGTTCAGGTGTTGCTGTCCATTACCCGCCTGGATTCGGGCGATGGTCAGCCGGCGGTGCTGGACGCGCAATGGCGGGTGCTCGATCGCCGTGGCCAAGTGCGTGACAGCCGCATCGTGCACCTGGAAGAGAAGCACACCGACGATACTGCCGCGCAAGTGCGGGCTCAAGGAGTGTTGTTGCAGCGCTTGGCCGAGCAGTTGACGGCGGCGGTCAAGCCGTTGGCCAGTCAACCGGCGCTGGCACAGGAGCCGCGCAAGGCCGCCCCTGAACCCGCTGCCCGGGAAGACAAGCCGAAGATGCCGCTGGCGACGCCGATTCGCACTGATATGGAAATCTATCGGTTCTGAC
>CAJCIO010000151.1 GCA_903970465.1 Gammaproteobacteria bacterium | reverse complement strand
TAGCCAGCCGACGCAGCCATTGGGCTTCTGTGATGCTCAAGCTGAGTTCTTCCAGCGCGGTATCCAGCGCGCCCAGATAGTTTGCCCGCAATGTGCGGGCGTCGAAGTACGGGATGCTGTTCATGACGGCCTCTGCGCTATGAGTTCCGGTATGTCCGGAAGCAAGAGCGCAAAAGGTAGAGCCGTCGCACACTGCGGCAGCGGTAGGTATTGCTTGCCCATGGCGAGATGGACAAAGGCCCCGTGGTATTTGGCGAAGGTGCAACTTGCACGCGGGTTTAAGGGGCGATCATGCAGTCTGCACGATCATCGAGTTCTGGAAGTTTTATAACTACTTGAAAGATAACGATTATTTTTTTATGTGAACTTGGCACACCCCCTGCAATCCTATTATGTAACTCTGCAGCCTTGATCAGAACGGGCGCAGGTTTTTCGAAAACAGGAGTGACTCGTATGAAGAAGTTTGCAATTGCCGCCGCTACTGCCGCTACCCTGACCTTGACTCTGGCTAACGCTGCCATGGTCCAGGCTGCCCAGACTTCCCAGCCAATGGTCGTCGCTGCTGGCGAAATGACCAAGGCTAAAGAAGACACCTCTGATACCTGGATCACCACCAAGGTCAAATCCGACCTGGTCACCGAGAAAGGCATCCCAGGCACCGACATCAAGGTAGAAACCAACAAAGGCGTGGTTTCCCTGTCGTCGACCGTAGCGATCACCTCCGCGCAGAAAACCACTGCGGTGGCGATCACCAAGAAAATCAAAGGCGTCAAAGCAGTATCGGCTGACGGCCTGAAAGCCGAATAAGCTGGCGAACATCGCTAACCCTGTAGAGGGTTCATGCGAAGAGCAGAAGGATCTGATCGATAAGCCCCGCAGCATTAATGCTGCGGGGCTTTTTTGTATGGGCTTTCGGGCCCCTTCGCGAGCAAGCTTTGCTCCTACAGTCAAACACTGGTGGAGCAAGGCCTGCCCGCGAAGAGGCCCGAAGGCCTGCACAACAACTCAACCGCGCTCGCCGGTGATATTGGCCAGGCGGTCACCCTCGAAACGCAGGTAATGATACATCCCGAACGTCGGACCGTAGGTCCACTGCTGCACGGGGACCTCCTCGCGTTGCTTGCCATCCGAGCTCTTCAGATAGCTGACTGGGCCGCGGGCACTGGGTTCGCCGCACTTGCGCAACACGGTGTTCATGTTGTCATTCACCGACACCAGAGCACTGTCACAGCGCATCGAGTCGTCAGCATGGGCAGTGGCTGCGGTAAGCAGAGTCAGGCCAGCGGCAAGTTTGTACAGAGTGTTCATTCAGCATCCAGATGCAGGTGAGTGACGACGCTGCCGTCCTTTTCAGCCTGGCCCAGGCTCGCGTCGATGAAGAAGACGCGATCATCGCTCAACTGTGCTTTCTGCACCATGAAGTCCTTGATGCTGGCGGCGCGTGCCTGGCCGAGTTCGCGCAGCAGCGGCGTGCTGTCATCCCAGGAATCGATCACTGCGTCGTGGAGCTTGGCGGCCCGCGCCTTGCTGTCCAGTTGCTGCCACTCGGCCGGAGGTTGTTGCTTGGAGCGTGTGCGGTAGATCGCTTCGAGCATGGCTGGCTTTTCGTCGTCCGGCACGCTCATCTTGCTGGCATCGGCCGGAACCTTGTCGCCACGGCGCTGCAGCATCTTGTAGTAGGTGCCCTGGTATTCCTTCTGCAGGCGTCGTTCGGCGAGAATCGGACCATCGCTGCTCTGGGCGGCACTGCCCTCGACTTCCAGGCGTAGCGCCGGACGTTCCTTGAGTGCCGCGGAGAGCTTCATCAGCGCGGCCTGGGCCTTGGCGTCCAGATCACTGGAGCCCGGCGCAAAGGCCACGGTGCCGAGGTCCTCGCCACCGCCGCCGGCGATCAGCCCGCCGATGAACTTGAACGGCGCTTGCGCTGCGCGCACCACCAGATTGCGCAACGTCTGCCAGACGATCGGCATGACGCTGAACTGCGGGTTGTTGAGATCGCCGGTAACTGGCAGCGAGATGGATATCTTGCCGTCGGTATCCTTGAGCAGAGCGATGGCGAGCTTGATCGGCAGGCTTACTGCGTCAGGGCTGTCGACTTTTTCGCCGAGTTGCAGCTGTTCGACCACCACGTTGTTCTCGGCCTTCAGCTGGCCCTTGGTGATCTGGTAGTGCAGGTCGAGGTTGAGACGGCCCTTGCGGATGCGATAGCCGGCGAACTTGCCCGAGTACGGTGTCATGTTGGTCAGTTCGACCCGCTTGAAGCTGGTAGCGATGTCCAATGCCGACATGGGGTCGAAGGGGTTGAGGCTGCCGGCGATGGTCACCGGCGCGTAACGGTCGACCTGGCCCTTGATATCGACCTTGGCGGGCACCGGCTTGCGATTGTCGAGGGTACCGATCTGGCCGTTGAGCTCCTGGATAGCGGTACCGAAATTGGGGCGCAGGCTGAAGTCGGCGAAGTTGGCAGAGCCATCGTTGATGGCGATGCCGCCCACATGAATCCCCATCGGCTTGCTGGCGCTGGCTGTCGTCGCGGCTTTGCTGACGGGTTTGGCCCCACAGTCGGCGGGCTGCGGTATCAGCAGGTCATCGACGTTGGTAGTGCGGTCCGGGTTGATCATGAAGCGCACGTAGGGCTTGTCGAGGTTGACCTTGTCGATGCTCAGGCTGTCGCCGTGCTCGTAATCGATACCCTCGACCACCAGGTGTTCCCATTTGACGAAGTCGCGTTGCTTGAGAGTGTCCAGAGTATGCAGTTGATCGACCTCGGCCCGCCCGGTAATGCTCATGGCCAGTGGCACGGTACCCTTGAGGTTGACCGCCAGGTCGCTGTCGAGCATGCCGCTGCGCAGTTCCAGGCGGATGAATGGAGTGATGTAGGCCTGGGCCACACGCAGATCGATATCGCGGGTTGCGACCTTGAGGCGGGCGCTCACCGGTTGCAGATTGACCTCGCCCTCGGCGCTGATCTTGCCCTGCTTGCCCAGACCGGTATCAAGCTTGAGCGTGAAGGGCGAGCCGTTGAGGCTGTCGAAATTGCGCACGTCGATATTGAGGGGGGCGATGTCCAGTGCCACCGGGTCTTTCTGTGCCTTGTCGGCCACATGGACCTTGTAGTCGCGCAGTTGCACGTCCTTGAGCACCACCTGCCATGGCTTGCTCGGCGCGGGGGCCGGCGTGGGTTTGCTGTCAGCGGTGGCAGGCGACTTGGCGTCCACCGGGGCGGGCTTGGCCGGTTGGCTGGCTAGCAGCTTCTGCCAGTCCAGTTGGCCGTCGGCCTCACGCGCGACCCAGGTTTCCAGGCCGTTGCTGCGAATCTTGCCGACCAGCACTTGTTGCTTGGCGAGGTCGACGCTGGCCTCGCTGACGTCCAGGCGGGCCAGGTTGACCAGCGGCCGGCCATCGGGCGCCTTGATGGCGAATGGCGCGACGCTGAGTGAAGCATTGCTCAGCAGCACTTCGGTCTGCTTGGCCAGGTTGAGCTGGTAATCGGTGCTGAGGTTGAGCACGCCCTCCTGCAAATCGATTGGCACCGCGTCGCGCACGTAGGGCCAGAACACTTTCATCCGCGCATCGCTGACCTTGAGTTTGCCGGTGGAGGCGATCGGCGACAGGCTCAGGTTGCCGGTCCAGTCGATGCGCCCGCCATCCGGGCTGACCGCAGCGAGGGTCATGTCGGCGTTGTCTTCCGGCAGGGTGCTGAGGTTGTTGAGCTCCAGGTTCATCGAGTTGTAGACGAATTCGATCGGCTCGCTGGGGCGCGGGTCTTTGAAGTGCAGGTAGCCTTCGGCAAGCTTGATGCTGTCGATGCGCAGCGGGAACGGCTTGGACGGTGGTAGATCGGCGGACGCGGGTGCCGAGGGTGGCAAGTTGAACAACTGAGCGAGGTTGAGCTGGCCTTGCTTGTCGAACAGCAGTTCGGTGTGCGGCTTGTCGAGTTCGATGGCGGACAGGTGCAAGGCACCGCTCCACAGGCTGTCGATTTGCAGGTTGGTATAGAGGCGCTCGAAGCTCAGCTGTTCCGCACCCGGGGCCCCGAGGCGCAGGCCCCACAGCGTCAACTCCAGGCTGAAGGGGTTGAATTCCAGGCGTTCGAGGTGCGCCGGCACGCTGGCGTACTTGGCCAATTGCTGATTGGCGATGCGCAAGCCGACGCCGGGAAGGACCAGAAAGCCCAGCAGACTGTAAAGGGCCAGGGCAATCAGGGTGGCGCCGAGGGCGCGTTGCAATCCTTTGGGCATGTGCGGCTTCGTCTGTTCGATCGAGGTGCCTTGGAGTATGGCACGGGGATACAGTTCCGATGAACCTTGAGCTTCAGCTGTAGCGAGGTAGCTTGCCTCCTGAAATCGGCAGGCGCGGCATCTATTCGGGGGCCCCTCGCTACGGTTTCAGAAGTGCAGCACCATGATTTTCAACGGCGGCTGGCCATCGGCAGAGGGGAAGTCGGCACCCGGGCCCAGGCGCGACCATTGGCGGACGGGGCGGCCGGCTTTTTCGGCGCAACGCAGGACCTGATCGCGCCAATCGTCGAAGGCGACTTTCGCCAGGTTGTTGCAGCAGATCAGTACGCCATCGTCTGCGGTGGCGAGGATCGCCGGCTTGAGCAGGCTTTGATAGTCGCGCAGCAAGTCGACGGTACCGAAGGCGCTCTTAGCCCATGCCGGAGGATCGAGCAGCACCAGATCGAACTGGCGTTGCGCCAGGCGCGGGTAGCTCGGCAGTTTTTGCCCGCGGCGCTGGCTGATGGGCAATCCGGCGAGCTGACGGATTGCCGGAAAGTAGTCCGATTGCACGAACGCCATCTCCGGCAGTTGGGGGTTGAGCAGGCCGTTCTCGCGACCGACTGCCAGATTGCCCTCGGCGAAATCCAGGTTGCAGACCTCACTGGCTCCCCCGGCTGCGGCGCTCAGGCCGACGCCGCAGGTGTAAGCGAACAGGTTGAGTACGGACTTGCCGTGGGCGTTGTCCTTGACCCAGCCGCGGGCTTGGCGCAGGTCGAGAAACAGCAGCGGGTCTTGCCCGGCATGGCGCCCGCGCACACGGTAGTCGAGGCCCCATTCGTGGCCGATCATGTCTTCCAGCGCGGCGGGTTCGGCGCTGTAGACCGTGTCGTGGCGGTCGATGCGCGAGTTGCCACCGGAGCGGTCGTTGTACACCAGGTGCAGTGTTAGCCCCAGGCCCTGCTGAACCTCGGCGTGCAGGCCGAGCAGGGCGTCACGGTCCAGTGGTTGGTGGAAGCTCTGTACCAGCAACTGTGGGCCATAGCGGTCCAGCGTGAGGCCGCCGGCGCCTTCCTGGCTGCCATGGAACAGGCGATAGCAGTCAGTGCCCTGGGTGTGCAAGGTGGCTAACAGATCGGTGCGGGAGTCGAGGGCGGCGCGCAGCGCCTGGGTCAAAACGGACATGCGGAGCGCCTTGGTGAATAGGGGCGCAGTTTACCAGTGTTGGTCTGCAATGCAGCAAGCCGGTGAGGTAATGGGCCGGCTGTACCGGCCTCTTCGCGAGCAAGCTCTGCTCCCACAGGTCCTGAGCCTTGCACCTGTGGGAGCAAGGCTTGCCCGCGAAGAGGCCGGCCCTGCGGGTCCATCGACTGCCAACGAGCCTACCGCTCGATCGCCAGCGCTACCCCTTGGCCACCCCCAATGCACAGCGTCGCCAACCCCTTATGCACATCGCGCTTGATCATCTCGTGCAGCAGGGTCACCAATACCCGGCACCCCGAGGCACCGATCGGGTGGCCAATGGCGATGGCGCCACCGTTGACGTTGACCTTGCTGGCATCCCATTCCAGTTCTTTGCCCACCGCCAGCGCCTGTGCGGCGAAAGCCTCGTTGGCCTCGATCAGGTCCAGCTCGGCCAGTGTCCAGCCGGCCTTGTCCAGGCAACGGCGCGTGGCGCTCACCGGGCCGATGCCCATGATCGCCGGATCGACGCCTGCGTTGGCATATGCCTTGATGCGTGCCAGCACCGGCAAACCCAGTTGCTCGGCCTTGCTGGCGCTCATCAGGATTACCGCCGCGGCGCCATCGTTGAGCGATGACGCGTTGCCCGCAGTCACGCTGCCATCCTTCTTGAACGCCGGCTTGAGCTTGGCCAGCGCCTCGGCCGTGGTGCCGGCGCGCGGCTGCTCGTCGACGGCGAAGGACAACGGCTCGCCCTTGCGCTGGGGAATCTGGATGGGGGTGATTTCATCGACGAAGCGCCCGCTCTCGATGGCCGCGCTGGCCTTTTGCTGCGAGGCGGCGGCGAAGGCGTCCTGCTGTTCGCGGCTGATGGCGTATTTATCCACCAGGTTTTCGGCGGTGATGCCCATATGGTAGTCGTTGAAGGCGTCCCACAAACCGTCGCTGATCATCGTATCGATCACGCTGCTGGGGCCCATGCGCAGACCGGTACGTGCGCCCGGTATCACGTAGTTGGCCAAGGACATGTTTTCCTGTCCACCGGCGATGATCACTTCAGCGTCGCCGCAGCGAATCGCCTGGGTGGCCAGGTGCAAAGCCTTGAGCCCCGAGCCGCAGACCTTGTTCAGGGTCATGGCCGGCACCGCGTGGGGCAGTCCGGCCCTGATGGCCGCTTGGCGGGCAGGGTTCTGTCCGGCGCCGGCAGTGAGCACCTGGCCGAGGATCACTTCATCGACCAGCGCCGGATCAAGGCCGGTCTGGGCCAGCAGTTGACGGATCACGGCGGCGCCCAACTCAACGGCCGGGATGTGTGCCAAGGCACCCTGGAAACTGCCGACGGCAGTGCGGGTGGCGGCGACGATGACAACGTCCTGCATGGTTCAGACCTCGATTTATTGGATTTGTCGGGGTGCCGAGGGTGTCGACACCCGCCTGGGATCGATCGGCATGGTGACATGGATGGGGCGCACGCTGCCATCCTCAGCGATTGAGCCGGTGGGCGATCAGGCCGTCCAGCACACTGGTGTCGGTCAACGTCGAGGTGTCGCCCAGGTCGTCCAGCTGATTGCTGGCGATGCGCCGCAACAGACGGCGCATGATTTTCCCCGAGCGGGTCTTGGGCAAGGCGTCGGCGGGTTGTAGTAGTTCCGGTCGCGCAAAGCGGCCGATCTCGTGGCTCACCAAGGCCAGCAACTCTTCGCGAAGTGCCTCATCGAAGCGCACTCCGGTCATTGGCGTGACGAAAGCGTAGATGCCCTGGCCCTTGACCGGGTGTGGGTAGCCGACCACCGCCGCCTCGGCGATACTCTCATGCAATACCAGCGCGCTCTCGATCTCGGCGGTGCCGATGCGGTGCCCGGAGACATTGATCACATCATCGACTCGACCGGTGATCCACAAGTCGCCATCGGCATCACGGCGCGCCCCGTCGCCCGTCAGGTAGTAACCCGGGAAGGGCGCGAAATAGCTGTCGATCATGCGCTGATGATCGCCCCACACGCTGCGGATCTGCGCCGGCCAACTGCCCTTGAGTGCCAGCAGGCCGGTGCCGACGCCTTCGATGGGCTCGCCCTGTTCGCTGAGCAGCACCGGTTGCACGCCAAACAGCGGCTGCATGGCGCTGCCGGGCTTCCTGGCAGGGGTGCCGACCAGCGGCGAAAGCATGATCGCGCCAGTCTCGGTCTGCCACCAGGTATCGACGATAGGGCAGCGCTGGCGCCCCACTTCATGGAAAAACCAGTTCCAGGCTTCTGGATTGATCGGCTCACCGACACTGCCGAGTACCCGCAGGCTTTCTCTGGAGCTGTCGAGCAAATGCTCGTTGCCTTCTTTCATCAATGCGCGCAGGGAGGTGGGCGCCGTGTAGAAAGTGGTCACCTGATGCTTGTCGATGATGCGCCAGCTGCGCGAGGCATCCGGATGATGGGCGACGCCCTCGAACATCAGGGTGGTCGCGCCGGCAGCAAGGGGGCCATAGACGATGTAGCTCTGCCCGGTGATCCAGCCGATATCGGCCGTGCACCAGTGGATATCGCCTTCGCGGTAGTCGAATACATCGCGGTAAGTGAGCAGGGTCTGCAGCAAGTAGCCAGCGGTACTGTGCAACACGCCCTTGGGCTTGCCGGTGCTGCCGGAGGTGTAGAGGATGAACAGCGGGTCTTCGGCGGCCATGGGCTCTGCCGGGCATTCGGCGCTGGCGCCGTGCACCGCCTCGTGATACCACAGGTCGCGGCCCTCGACCCATTGCACCTCACCCTCGGTACGCTGCACCACGATCACCGTGCTGACCTGTGGGCAACTGAGCAATGCCTGGTCGACATTGTCCTTGAGGCCCACATAGACGCCCGCCCTGACGCTTTCATCGGCCGTGATCACGGTGCTGGCGCCGGCATCCTGGAGGCGGTCGGCCAAGGCTTCGGCGGAAAACCCGGAGAACACCACCGAGTGCACCGCGCCGATGCGGGCACAGGCGAGCATGGCATAGGCGGCTTCCGGAATCATCGGCATGTAGATGCACACTCGATCGCCTTTGCGCACGCCGCGGCTCTTGAGCACGTTGGCCAGGCGGCAGACGTGACGATGGAGCTTGCGGTAGGTGACTTCGGCGGATTCGCTAGGGTGATCGCCTTCCCAGATGATCGCCACCTGCTCGCCCTTGCTGTCCAGGTGGCGATCGATACAGTTGTAACTGACGTTGAGTTCGCCGCCTCCGAACCAGGCCGCCTGGCCTTGGTTGAAATCGCAGCGCTGGACCTCCTGCCACGGCTTGAACCAATGCAGCAACGCGCGCGCCTGGTCGCCCCAGAAGGTGTCCGGATCGTCGATCGACTGACGATAGAGTCGTTGGTAATCGGCATGGCTCAAGCGAGCCGCCTTGCTGACAGCCTCTGCGACGGGGAATGCGCTGAGCTGGATCATGGCGAGTCCTCATCCTTATGATCGGATGAGTATAGAGGCGGGTTGAGGTTCTGCCGGGGCGTAGCAGATGTAGAGAGGGGGCTAGCCCCCGAAAGATAGGGGTCAGACACATTCGCGTTGCCTGACCTATCTTTCGGGGGAAGCCCCCTCGCTACAAGGTGTCGCGCTTAACCGCGGTGACGACCACGGAAGTAGCTGATCAAGCCTTGGGTCGAACCATCCTCGGCCGGCTCTTCGATACCGCCGGTCAGGCGTTGGTACACGCCTTTGCCCAGCTCCTTGCCCAGCTCCACGCCCCACTGGTCGAAGGCGTTGGTGCCCCAGATCACGCTCTGCACGAACACTTTGTGCTCATACATGGCCACCAGCGCACCCAGGCGCCGCGGGCTGACGCGTTCGAGCACCAGCGTGTTGCTCGGACGGTTGCCCGGGATCACCTTGTGCGGTGCCAGCTTCTGGATATCTGCCTCGGCCATGCCTTTTTCGCGCAGCTCGGCTTCGGCTTCGCTGCGGGTCTTGCCGAGCATCAGCGCCTGGCTTTGCGACAGGCAGTTGGCGAACAGCCACTGGTGATGGTCGGCGACCGGATTGAAGCTGACCACAGGAACGATGAAGTCCGCCGGGATCATTTGTGTGCCTTGATGCAGCAACTGGTGATACGCGTGCTGACCGTTGCAACCTACACCGCCCCAGATCACCGGGCCGGTTTCGACGCTGACCGGGCTGCCGTCCTGGCGCACGCTTTTGCCGTTGGACTCCATGTCCAGCTGCTGCAGGTGCTTGGTGATGTTGCGCAGGTAGTGATCGTACGGCAGGATCGCGTGGCTCTGGGCTTCCCAGAAATTGTTGTACCACACGCCCAGCAGGGCCAGCAGGACCGGGATATTCTGCTCGAATGGCGCGGTCTGGAAGTGCTGGTCCATGGTGTAGGCACCGGACAGCAGCTCCTTGAAGTTGGCCATGCCGATGGACAGCGCGATCGGCAAGCCGATGGCCGACCACAGCGAGTAGCGGCCACCGACCCAGTCCCACATCGGAAAGATGTTTTCTTCACGGATACCGAACGCCACGGCCGCGGCATTGTTGCTTGAGACCGCGATGAAGTGTCGATGCAGCTCGGCTTCGGAACCGCCCTGGGCCAGGTACCAGGCACGCGAAGCCTGTGCGTTCTTCAGGGTTTCGAGGGTGTTGAAGGATTTCGACGAGACGATGAACAGGGTGGTCTCGGCGCGCAGTTTGGCCGACAGCTCGTGGAATTCACTGCCGTCGATGTTCGCCAGGTAATGGCAACGCACGCCTTTCTGGCTGTACGGCAGCAACGCCTCGGACACCAGCTCGGGGCCGAGGAAGGAGCCGCCGATGCCGATGTTGACCACGTCGGTGATCGGTTTTTCGGTGTAACCACGCCACAGGCCATCATGAATACGGGTGACCAGCTCGGTGATCTGGTTCAGCACCTTGTGCACGTCCGGCATGATGTTGGTGCCGTTGACGCTGAGCTTGTCGCCGACCGGGCGGCGCAGCGCGGTGTGCAGCGCCGGGCGGCCTTCGGAGGCGTTGAGGATCTCGCCAGCGAACATCGCCTTGATCGCGGCATTGAGGTCGACCTCGGCAGCGAGCTTGACCAGCAGGTCGCGGGTTTCACTGGTGATCAGGTTTTTCGAGTAGTCGAGGAACAGTCCACAACCGCTCAGGGAGAATTGATTGAAGCGCTGCGGGTCGGCCTTGAATGCTTCGCGCATGCTGAAGTCCTGCATGGCGGTACGGTGCTGGCTGAGCGCCTTCCATGCGGGCAACTGGGTAACGTCGTGAGGAGTGCGGTAGTACGCCATCGCTGCGGGTTTCCTTTTACTGGTACTGCCTCGTGGACACTGACTGATCCGGCCAGGTTGCGTAGCGGTTCAAGCCACACTGCAGGTCTTGTCGCACTGCTAACGACGACGCCTGGGCGCAGATCAAGCGGAACTGTGATTACAGTAAACATCCTTTGCGCGTCTGTCTGCGCCTGGATTGCTTTTTGACTGATACTTTTCGCAATCGTTGGCAGATGAAGCCGATTTTCATGATCGCGGCAGAATCGGCTGCGCTGCAGAGGGCCCTTTCGCGAGCAAGCTTTGCTCCTACAGTGTCAGGCCTGAGCCGTTGAACTGTGGGAGCAAGGCTTGCCTGCGAAGAGGCCGGCACCGCGAGTGCACATCTTGCTCAAGCCGCTGCATGCAGATCCACGTGCAGGTTGTCGATCAGCCGCGTGGTGCCCAGGTACGCCGCGATCAGGATGACCAGGTCGTGGTCGAGCGCCGTGGCCGGGCGCAGGTGCACTGCGTGGCGAATTTCCAGGTAGTCGAGGGTGAATCCCGAGGCGCTGATGATCTTGCGCTGGCGCTCCAGCAGCCCGGCATAGTCGCGCTCGCCCTGGGTAATGGCTTCGGCCATCTCGCTGAGGCAGCGATACAACGCCGGCGCCTTGGCGCGTTGCGTGGCATCCAGATAACCGTTGCGCGAAGACAGCGCCAGGCCGTCTTCGGCACGTACGGTCGGCTGCCCGATGATCTCGATGGGCATGTTCAGGTCGCGGACCATGGCGCGGATCACCGCCAGCTGCTGGTAATCCTTCTGGCCAAAGATGGCAACATCCGGCTGCACCATATTGAGCAGCTTGCTGACTACCGTGGCCACGCCCTCGAAGTGCCCAGGGCGGCTTGCACCACACAGGCCCTGGGAGAGTTCCGGCACGCTGACGCGGGTCTGCACGGCGGTGCCTTCAGGGTACATTTGCGCCACGCTGGGGGCGAACAGCAGGTCGCAGCCGGCCTCGATCAGGCGCTGCTGGTCGGCCTTCAGGGTGCGCGGATAGGTGTCCAGGTCTTCGCTGGGGCCGAATTGCAACGGGTTGACGAAAATGCTCGCCACCACGAAATCGCTCAGCTCGCGGGCGTGAGTCACCAGCGCGGCGTGACCGCTGTGCAGATTACCCATGGTCGGCGCGAAGCTGATGCGTTTACCGGCGCGGCGTGCCAGGGCGATCGCGGCGCGCAGTTCAGCGATGGTGGTGACTGTGTTCATGCGTTGAATCCGTGTTCGGTGGCAGGAAAGCTGTGGTCTTTGACGGCGCTGACATAGGCACGCAGGGCGCTGTGGATGTCAGGTTGGCCAGTCATGAAGTTTTTCACGAAGCGCGGCACGCGACCGCTGAGGGACAGCCCGAGCATGTCGTGCAGCACCAGCACCTGACCATCGGTGGCATTGCCTGCGCCGATGCCGATCACGGGCACCTTGGCCCTTTTGGTGATTTGTTCCGCCAGCTCACTGGGCACGCACTCGAGCAGGATCATCGCTGCGCCGGCTTGTTCGAGGCTGATCGCATCGGCTCGCAACTGCTGGGCCTGGGCCTCAAGGCGGCCTTGCACTTTGTAGCCGCCAAGTACATTGACCGTTTGCGGGGTCAGCCCCAGGTGCACGCACACGGGCACGCCGCGTTCGGCCAGCAGGCGGACGGTGTCGGCCAGCCAGGCAGCACCTTCAATCTTGACCATATGGGCCCCGGCCTGCATGAGCTGCGCGCTGTTGGCGAACGACTGCTCGAGGGTCGCGCAGGCCATGAAAGGCAGGTCAGCGAGGATCAGTGCCTCGTGGTTGCCGCGTTTGACGCTGGCCACGTGATACGCCATGTCGGCGTTGGTCACCGGCAAGGTGCTGTCGTGGCCCTGCAGGACCATGCCCAGGGAATCGCCGACCAAGAGGATCTCGACGCCGGACTCGCTGGCGGCGCGGGCGAACGTGGCGTCATAGCAGGTCAACATTGTTATTTTCTCACCCTTGAGCTTCAGGCTCTGCAGGGTGGACAGGGAGATCTGGGGCATGCAAGGGCTTCCTCGGTCGGGCGCGGGTGCTCGACGCTGTGATTCATCGATCGGAGCAGCACATCATCTGGCGTGGTGTTTTCAAAGAGCTGCCCCGGGGTGTTTCACCGCTCGGCCTGGATGATGGCCGCGGGACGCCTATAGTCGTGAGGAGGGGGGGCGAAGTCAAATATTCGCGGCTGATTGGCGGTCAGCTGTCGATAGCCTTCGCGTGCAGAGGCCGCTCCCACATGTGCGCAGTTGATCCCGTGGGAGCGGACTGTGCCCGCGACGGCGTCATCAGAGCCGCTGCAAGCCTTCGAACGGACACTCATCAAGCAACGCCTGTAACGCTCTACCGTCAGCCAGTACAAAGCCTGGTGGCACCAGCTCGGCGAGGGGATAAAGGACGAATGCCCGTGCCTGCATATGATAATGCGGCACCTTGAGCCGGGGCTCGTCGATCACCCGCTCGCCAAACAACAGAATGTCCAGATCCAGCGTGCGCGGGCCCCAGCGCTCGAGGCGCTCGCGCCCCTGGGCGTTTTCGATGGCCTGTAGCGCATCGAGCAGTGCCAGAGGCGCTAGATCGGTGCTCAACGCCGCCACAGCATTGGTGTAGCGCGGCTGGCCTGGCAGCAACGATTCGCTGCTGTACAGCGCCGACGCCCCTATCCAGTGGCTGTCGGGCAGGGCGGCCAGCGCCGCCAGCGCCTGGCGCAACTGCTGCTCGGGTGCGGCGAGGTTGCTGCCCAGGCCAACGTACACGGTTTCCATGGGGCTACTCGCCGTCGGCGCCTTTGCGTTTGCTGCTACTGCGGCGACGCTTGCGCGGTGCGGCGCCGGCAGTTTCGTCCTTGCCACCCAGATCGCGGATCATGTCGCGTCGGCCACTGTCGTTGGCGTCCTGATAATCGGTCCACCATTCGCCCAGGCCATCGGTCTGCTCACCGGCGGATTCGCGCAGCAGCAAGAAGTCATAGCCGGCACGGAAGCGCGGATTATCGAGCAGCAGGTCGGCACGTTTGCCGCTGCGCCGCGGGAGGCGCTCCTGCATGTCCCAGATCTCGCGGATCGGCAGCGTGAAACGTTTCGGAATGGCGATACGCTGGCACTGCTCGGCGATCAGTTCGTGAGCGCCTTCCTGCATCGCCGGGATCGGCGGCATGCCTTTGGCCTGCAGGCGCAGCACGCGATGTGGCAGCGCTGGCCACAGCAAGGCGGCGAACAGGAACGCCGGGGTCACCGGTTTGCCCTGCTTGACCCGCAGGTCGGTGTTGATCAAGGCATTGCTGATCAGGGTGTGGGTGTAGGTGGGCTCGTGCTCCAGGGCATCGCTGCTGGCCGGGAACAGTTGCTCGAACAATTGCAGGTCGACCAGCATCTCGAAGGTGTCCGAGGCGTTGCCCGACAGGAACAGCTTGAGCACTTCTTCGAACAGGCGCGCCGAAGGGATCTCGCGCAGCAGTGGCGCCATGGCCTTAATCGGCGTGGCGGTGTGCTTTTCGATACCGAAATCGAGCTTGGCGGCGAAGCGCACCGCACGCAGCATGCGCACCGCGTCTTCCTGGTAGCGCTGCTGCGGATCGCCGATCAGACGGATCAGGCGATTGCGGATGTCGTGCACGCCGTTGGCGTAGTCCAGAATCCTCTCGCTGACCGGATCGTAGTACAACGCGTTGATGGTCAGGTCGCGACGCTGGGCGTCTTCTTCCAGAGTGCCATAAACGTTATCGCGCAGAATGCGACCGCTCTCGTTGCGCGAAGAGGTGTTGGTGTTCTCTTCTTCTTCACCCTCTTCAGGATGATTGGCGCGGAAGGTTGCGACTTCGATGATCTCGCGGCCGAAATGCACATGGACCAGCTTGAAGCGGCGGCCGATCACTCGCGCGTTGCGAAATTCGGCACGGACCTGCTCCGGCGTGGCGCTTGTGGCAACGTCGAAATCCTTGGGGGTGATATTAAGCAGCAGGTCGCGCACGCAGCCGCCTACCAGATAGGCCTGGTACCCGGCGTTCTGCAGCCGTTCGACGATGCCCACGGCATGCCGGCTGAACTGGCCACGCTGCAGCGAGTGCTGGCCGCTATTGAGCACTTCAGGCGTGGTACGCAAATGTTGCACAACCCTCGCAGGAGGGCGGAAAGACTGGAACAGCTTCTTCAGCATGGGATGCACTGTTTGAAGGAATGGTCAGCCAGAAAAGGGAACGGCTGCATGATGGCGGGGGATTCTAGCATTTAGTCTGCGAATCGTGTAGGACGCTGAAACAACTGGCGGAACAGGAGGCACTGCGCGGGGGGAGGGGAAATGGCTGAAAGCCAGACAGCACAAGGGGAGCCGAAGCTCCCCAAGTAATAGTTGCATGCTCGTTTTTGTTGTTATGCCGGGCTTCTTGTTTTTGTTGAATGCCCTACCCTCCTGGCATCATCGCCTGAGGGCCACCTCCCTAACCGGGAGCCAAGAGCAAACGGATTGCTTTGGTCGCTGCGTTGCAATGATCAGATGATCCAACCAGTTCGGGCCCTTGCTTGAGTGCAATTTTTATTGTTCTCGGCCTGGCTGCGGGGCAAGCCCCAAATACAACTCCTCTCCAAAAGAATCAGTTAGCTGCGCCTCCGCCGTCTTGTTTTTATTATGCGTGAGTCGATTCGTCTTATTTTTATTATGGTGTTTTGCGTTGCTTGTTGTTGTTCTTGTACAAGAGATATAGCAGGTCCTGTGCCAACTTTTGAAAATGCCCGAAAATCAAGGGCTTGGCTGGATTGAGTGGATTCGTGACTTACAGCGTCAGACAAATTTCGTTACCGTAGGGATCGCATTTTGTTACGCCCGCAAACCTGCGGTAACACCTTGTATTTATGTAGTTTTATTACGAACATTTTACCGGTAACAGCTGAAACGAATCAGCTCTCGCTCGCCACACTCGACTTGCGTCGCGGAATGCCCAGGCGCTGGCGACGTTCCCACAGACACTTGCGGCTGACGCCCAATTTGCGCGCCAACTCGGTCTCGGTCATGTGATCTTGATGCTCGAGGACGAAGTGCTGGAAGTAGTCCTCCAGAGACAGGTCTTCCGTGGGGTCGTGGCTGACATTGTTGTTGCCGCCCTGCTGGGGAGGCAGACCAATGAATTCGTCGTCTTCGAGATCGCTCAGTTCGATGTCGATGCCCAACAGGTCGGCGGAAATCTCCGCGTTGTCACTCAGGATGACCGAACGCTCGACCGCGTTTTCCAACTCCCGCACATTGCCTGGCCACGAATATCGGCGGATCGCTTGTTCGGCATCCGCCCCGAAGCGCAGGTCGGTCCGGCCAATGCGCGCGCTTTGGCGTTTGAGGAACACGTGGGCGATTTCGCTCACGTCCGGGCCGCGCTCGCGCAGTGCGGGCAGCTTGAGCGCAATCACGTGCAGGCGATAGAACAAGTCTTCGCGGAACTGACCGGTCTTGGCCAGGCTCTTGAGGTCGCGGTGGGTCGCGGCGATCAGGCGCACGTCGACCTTCTGCGATTGCACCGAGCCAACGCGGCGAATCTCGCCTTCCTGCAGCACGCGCAACAAGCGCGCCTGGGCCTCGAGGGGCAATTCGCCGATTTCGTCCAGGAACAGCGTGCCGCCGTCCGCCGCTTCGACCAGCCCGGCACGGCCAGCGCTGGCACCGGTGAACGCCCCTTTTTCGTGGCCGAACAGCTCGGACTCGATGAGGGTTTCCGGGATGGCCGCACAGTTGACCGAAATCATCGGTGCCTTGGCCCGGCGCGACAGGTTGTGCAGGGCGCGCGCGACCAGCTCCTTGCCGGTGCCCGACTCACCTTGGATCAACACGTTGGAATCGGTAGGGGCCACCTTGCGGATCTTGCTGTACAGGTCTTGCATGGGCGGGCAGGAGCCGATGATGCCGATTTCGCCGTTGGCATTCTCGGCTGCAGCGACACCGCGCTCGGCAGCGGGTGCAGCCTTGCCGTTGCCACGTTCGGCGGGCGCTGGCGCTGATGCTGGCTGCGTCTGGCGATCGCGCAGGATACGCGCGGCGGCCTGGAGCATTTCGTCGTGGTCGAAAGGCTTGGCGATGTAGTCCACCGCGCCCATTTTCATCGAATCCACAGCCGAGCGCAGGCTGGCATAACTGGTCATGATCAGCACGGGGGTGCCCTGGCCGAGCTTGATCAGCTCGGTACCCGGGGCGCCAGGCAGGCGCAGATCGCTGACGATCAAGTCGAACGAGGGAATGGAGAAGCGTTCCTGTGCCTCCTGCACGGAACCGGCTTCGCTGACCTGATACTGATTCCGTTCAAGCAGGCGGCGTAGGGCAGAACGAATGATCGTTTCGTCTTCGACAATCAGAATATGCGGCATTGAGTCGGTTCTCTCGACAGTCTCAGTTCACAGCGGACGTCGCAACGACATGACGGGGCAGGGTGACGCGGATTCGGGTGCCGCGCTGGTTTTTTTCATCTGCCGGGCTATCGATGGTGATCTGTCCATAATGCTCTTCAACGATGGAATAGACCAGAGCGAGCCCCAGTCCTGTTCCTTCACCCGGGTCCTTGGTGGTGAAGAATGGTTCGAACAGTCGATCCATGATGTTCTTGGGAATGCCGGTGCCCTCATCTTCCACGATCAGGTCGGCCGTGTGTTCACTGACCTCGCTCTTGACCCGCACCGCGCTGCCCGGGGGCGAAGCGTCGCGGGCATTCGATAGCAGGTTGATGAGCACTTGGGCCAGGCGCTGCGGATCACCTTCGACCCAGTGATCCGGATCGCACAGGTTGTAAAACTGTACCTCGAAGTTTCGACGGTTCAGCGCCAGCAGCCCGATGGCGTCCTGGGCCACGTCGGCCAGGCTCACGGGCTCGTCGCTGCGCTGGTGGCTGCCGGCATGGGCGAAGCTCATCAGCGATTGCACGATGCGCGACACGCGCTTGGTCTGCTCGATGATCTGGCTGCTCAGCTCGGTGATCTCGCCGTCTTCCTCGCGCTCTTCGCGCAGGTTCTGTGCGAGGCAGGCGATACCGGTGATCGGATTGCCGATCTCGTGGGCGACGCCGGCGGCCAGGCGACCGATGCTGGCCAGGCGCTCGGAGTGCACTAGCTTGTCTTCGAGCATCTGCGTGTCGGTCAGGTCCTCGACCAGCAGTACCAGGCCGCTGTTGCCGGGCGCCAGGGGCTCGTCGATGGCCGCCTTGTGCAGATTGAGCCAGCGGGTCTGGCCATCCAGGGCCAGGCGCTGCTTGTGCAAGTGCTCGTCGGGAATATTGATGAAGCCCATCAGCAGCGCGCGCCAGGGCTCGCTGATGGTCGCCAGGCGCGAACCCACTACGCGCTGCGCCGGGATCCCGGTGAGTTCCTCCATGGCCTTGTTCCACATCAGGATCTCTTGATCCTTGGCCAATGAGCAGACGCCCATGGGGAGTTCCTGCAGGGTTTGCCGGTGATAGCGGCGCAGCGCGTCGAGTTCGGCGGCAAGGCCGGTGAGGCGCGAGTGGTAATCTTCGAGGCGGCTTTCGATAAAGTGAATGTCTTCGGTCACGTAGTTTTCGCTGCCGGATTTATACGGCAGGAAGGTTTCGACCATGTCCTGGGCGACGCTGGGGCCCATCAGCCCGGACAGGTTGGCCTCGATACGGTCGCGCAGGCGGCGCAGCGCATAGGGACGGCGCTCGTCGAACGGCAGGTAGAGATCGCGCAGGGCTTGCTCGACCTCTTTTTGCGCCGCCTTGGCACCCAGCGGCTTGGCCAGTTGCGTGGCGAATTCCTGGGGGGAGGCGGCGTGCAGTTCGCGACGTTGCGGGCGGCGCACGTTGTCTACTGCACAGGCCTCGGCGGCGCTGGCCTCCTCGGTGCTGATGCTGGTGAACAGCGAAACCAGGGTGAACAGCAAGACGTTGGCGGCCAGGGAGGCGATGGCCGCCATGTGCCAGCTGGTGTCGTCGAGCACATAGATCATGTTCAGCAGCGGGATGTAAAAACCCTGCAGATCGCCGATCAGCGGCAGCAGCATGGTGGCCGCCCACACCAGCATCCCGGCGAGCAAGCCAGCGATGAAGCCGCGGCGATTGGCGGTCGGCCAGTACAGGACCGACAGGACGCCAGGCAGGAACTGCAAGGTGGCGACGAAGGCGACGATGCCCAAGTGCGCGAGGTCCTGACGTGCACCCAGCAACAGATAGAAGCAGTAACCGGCCATGATAATGGCGACGATCAGCGCACGGCGAGTCCACTTCAGCCAACGGTAGATATTGCCCTCGGCGGGGGGCTGATACAGCGGCAGAACCAGGTGGTTGAGCGCCATGCCCGACAGCGCCAGTGTGGTGACGATGATCAATCCGCTGGACGCCGACAGCCCGCCGATATAGGCCAGCAGCGTCAGGGCCTTGCTGTTGGCGGCAATACCGATGCCGAGGGTGAAGTACTCCGGGCTGGTTGTGGCACCCAGTCGCAGGCCGGCCCAGAGGATCAACGGCACGGCGAGGCTCATCAGCAGCAACAGCAGCGGCAGGCCCCAGCTGGCACTGACCAGGGCGCGCGGATTGAGGTTTTCAGTAAAAGCCATGTGGTACATGTGGGGCATGACGATCGCCGAGGCGAAGAACACCAGCAGCAAGGTGCGCCACGGGCCTTCCTGCAACGGCGCGTGCAAGGAGGCCAGAGCGCTCTGGTTCTGCATCAACCACTGTTCGAGGTCGCGAGGGCCGTCAAACACACCGTAGAGCGCGTAGATGCCGATGCCGCCCAAGGCGATCAGCTTGATCACCGATTCGAAGGCGATGGCGAACACCAGGCCTTCGTGTTTCTCTCGAGTGGCGATGTGCCGCGAGCCAAAGAAAATCGTGAACAGGGTGATCAGCGCACAGAAACTCAGTGCCACCCGGGCCTTGATCGGCTCGTGGGTGAGGATGCCGATGGTGTCGGCTACGGCCTGGATCTGCAGGGCCAGCAGCGGCAGCACGCCGATCAGCATGAACATCGTGGTCATGGCGCCGGCCCAAGTGCTGCGAAAGCGGAAGGCGAACAGGTCGGCCAGCGACGACAGTTGATAGGTGCGGGTGACCTTGAGGATCGGGTACAGCAGCACCGGGGCCAGCAGAAAGGCCCCCGAGACCCCCATGTAACAGGCCAGAAAGCCATAACCATACTGATACGCCAGGCCGACCGTGCCATAGAACGCCCAGGCACTGGCATAGACGCCCAGCGACAGGGTGTACGTGAGCGGGTGACGGGTGATCGAGCGCGGGATCATGCCGCGCTCGCTGATCCAGGCCACGCAGAACAGCACCAGCAGGTACGCGGCACTGATCAGGATTATCTGGGTCAGGCTAAAGCTCATCGGCATCTCGTTGGCTCTGCAGGATAAAGGTCACCACGATCAGGATCAGCCACAACAGGTAGGGCCTGTACCAGGCGCCCGAGGGCTCGATCCACCAATCCATGATGGCGGGAGAAAACAGGTAGATGCCGACGACCAGCAATAGGACCAAACGGTAGATATACATGCTGGCCTCTTGGGGATGGATCAGCGGAGAGAGTGAAGTGCCAGTTTCAGTGTAATGGGTGCGGCAAAAAGAAGCGGGATGGTACGCGAAAGCCGGGCCTCGTGCCCAACCCGGCACCTACAGGTAGCGAGCCGGCTTGCCCTCGAAATGGACTCCGTCAGTCAGTGCTCTGCAGGCTCGCGGATTTTCGGCGCCAAGCCCTCTCGTTACAGGAGTTCGGTTTCGGGGAGCGTGGCGGTCTTGGGGATTGTCGTGGCATCCCAGTGTGCTGTGGCCCATGCGAGTATCTCCCTCGGGGCGGCGCCAGCCAGTTCCTGCGGCGGTTGCTGGTCCAGGGCACGCAACGCCCGCAGCAGTAACGGCCCGGCCTCATTGCCTTGCAGCGGCGGTGAGCGGTAGCTTTTGCCCAGTTTGTGGCCGTCCGGCTGAATGATCAACGGCACGTGCAGGTAGCGCGGTCGCGACACGCCCAGTAACTCCTGCAGATATAGATGGCGTGGCGTCGAGTCCAGTAGGTCGGCGCCGCGCACGATATCGGTGATGCCCTGCCAGGCGTCATCCAGCACCACCGCCAGTTGGTAGGCATACAGGCCATCACGGCGCTGAATCACGAAGTCGCCGGATTCGCGTCCCAGATGCTGCTGGAAATTGCCCTGCACGCGGTCGTCGAAGCTGTAGTTCAGTTCCGGCACGCGTAGGCGAATGGCCGCGTCTTGCTGTGCGTGCCCGGCATTGCGACACAGCCCCGGATAGATGCCGCGGTGGCCTTCCAGCTGTTTGCGCGAGCATGTACACGCGTAGGCCAGGCCTTGGCTGAACAAGCGCTGAACTATCTCGCGGTAGGCGTCGTGGCGCTGGCTTTGGTACACCACTTCGCCGTCCCATTCCAGGCCGTACTGCTCGAGCGTTTGTAGAATGGCCGCCTGGGCGCCGGGTACTTCGCGCGGGGGGTCGAGGTCTTCCATGCGCAGCAGCCAGCGACCGTTCACGGCGCGGGCGTCGAGGTACGAGGCGAGGGCAGCGACCAGCGAACCGAAGTGCAGGTAGCCACTGGGCGTCGGCGCGAAGCGGCCGGTATAGGGGGGCTTGGTCATGGCGGGAATATTACAGCAAGCCGATTGCGGCCGGGTGGACCCCGGCGGCAGGGCGGTGGAACGTGAGCACGCTCCACTTCGCACAGATCATTTACCGACCTGTTTTTCCTTGATTTCAGCCAAGGTCTTGCAGTCGACGCACATGTCGGCAGTGGGGCGAGCTTCCAGACGGCGTACGCCGATCTCGATGCCGCAAGACTCACACCAGCCGTACTCTTCGTCTTCGATCAGTTGCAGGGTCTTGTCGATCTTTTTGATCAACTTGCGTTCGCGGTCGCGCGCGCGCAGTTCGAGGCTGAATTCTTCTTCCTGGCTGGCGCGATCGGCCGGGTCAGGGAAGTTGGCCGCTTCGTCCTTCATGTGGTCCACAGTACGGTCGACTTCCTGCATCAAGTCCTGTTTCCATTTCTGGAGGATCTTGGTGAAGTGCTTGCGCATCGGCTCGCCCATGTACTCCTCGCCCTTCGTCTGGACGTAGGGTTCAAAGCCACTGATAGTGCTGTTCTGCTGCTTTTCATTGGTGGACATGAATAAACCGCCTCTCGCTCTTCAACTCCGTTGCGCAGGATGATCCATCTCCGACACCTGCCGGCCCTGCGACTGCAAGCCGGCGAACTTACCAGATCAAATCGGGGCGCGCTACTCCCGGTTGTCGAGGCTGACGCAGCCTTTGTCCGAGCGCTTAGGTAGAATCACTTGTTTACACCTATCCAGGGAACGCCACATGTCCCAAGCCTACAGTGCGCGCAGCCGCGCGATCGAACCTTTCCATGTCATGGCGCTGCTGGCGCGGGCCAACGAATTGCAGGCTGCCGGTCATGATGTGATCCACCTGGAAATCGGCGAGCCGGACTTTACTACCGCCGAGCCGATCATCAAGGCCGGGCAGGCCGCGCTGGCTGCTGGCGAAACCCGCTATACCGCCGCGCGCGGGTTGCCAGCCCTGCGCGAGGCCATCGCCGGCTTTTATGCGCAGCGCTACGGCGTGCAGGTCGATCCCGGGCGCATTCTGGTCACGCCTGGTGGTTCAGGTGCCTTGCTGCTGGCCAGCAGCTTGCTGGTCGACCCCGGCAAGCACTGGCTGCTGGCCGATCCTGGCTATCCGTGCAACAGGCACTTCCTGCGCTTGGTGGAAGCCAGCGCGCAGTTGGTGCCGGTCGGTCCGGCCGAGCGCTACCAACTGACTGCCGAGCATGTTGCCCAGCATTGGAATGCCGACACCGTGGGCGCGCTGGTGGCTTCACCGGCCAATCCCACCGGGACCCTGCTGAGTCGCGACGAGCTGACGGGCCTGAGCGTCGCGATCAAGGCGCGCCGGGGGCATCTGGTGGTGGACGAGATTTATCACGGCCTGACCTATGGCTGTGATGCCAGCAGTGTGCTGGAGGTCGATAACGACGCCTTTGTACTCAATAGTTTTTCCAAATACTTCGGCATGACGGGCTGGCGCCTGGGCTGGCTAGTGGCCCCGGAAGCTGCGGTGCCCCATCTCGAGCGGCTGGCGCAGAACCTCTACATCAGCGCTCCGAGCATGGCTCAGCACGCTGCGCTGACGTGTTTCGAGCCGGATACCCTGGCGATCTTCGAAGCACGCCGTGCCGAGTTCGCCAAGCGTCGCGACTATTTGCTGCCAGCGCTGCGCGAGCTGGGCTTCGCCATTGAGGTGGAGCCTGAAGGGGCGTTCTACTGTATGCCGACATCAGTGCGTTTGGCGGCGATGCCTTCAGTTTCTGTCGGCATTTCCTCGAGACAGAGCACGTCGCCATTACCCCAGGGCTCGATTTCGGCCGCCACCTGGCCGGCCATCACGTGCGCTTCGCTTATACCCAGAGCCTGCCGCGCCTGCAGCAGGCGGTAGAACGGATCGCCCACGGACTGCGGAGCTGGCAAGGCTGATGGAATTCTCTCCTGCGTTGCAACATGGGCGGCTGGTCCGTCGCTACAAGCGCTTTTTGGCCGATATCGAGCTGGCCAGCGGCGAGGTGATCACGATCCACTGCCCCAATACGGGTTCGATGTTGAACTGCATGGTCGAAGGCGGTGGTGTGTGGTTCAGTCGTTCCGACGACCCGAAGCGCAAGCTCCCAGGCACCTGGGAAATCGCCGAAACGCCCCAGGGGCGACTGGCCTGCGTCAATACCGGGCGCGCCAATACCTTGGTGGAGGAGGCGTTGCGTGCCGGGCGAATCGAGGAGTTGACGGGCTTCACCGAGCTGCGCCGCGAGGTGCCTTATGGCGAGGAGCGCAGCCGCATCGATTTTCGCCTGCAATTCGCCGAAGGCCCGGCCTATGTCGAGGTCAAGAGCGTGACCCTGGGCTTCGATGGCACTGCCACTGCGGCGTTTCCGGATGCGGTCACCCAGCGAGGGGCCAAGCATCTGCGCGAGTTGGCCAGCTTGCGCCGTCAGGGGATTCGCGCGGTGCAGCTGTATTGCGTCAATCTGAGTGGGGTCGATGCGGTCAGGCCTGCCGAGGAGATCGATTTGCGCTACGCCGAAGCCCTGCGCGCAGCGGTCTTCGAGGGGGTGGAAGTGCTTGCCTATGGGGTGCACATCGACACCGGCCAGATCTACATCGATCGGCGTCTGCCGGTACTGCTCGGCGGCTGAGGCAAGTTCAGCAGCCAGATGCCCTGTGCGTCTTCGCGGCAGGGCAGGGCTTGCAGTGATTCTCCGGCGCAAGGCCCGGCCACGCACTCGCCGCTTTCGATCAAGAACAGTGCGCCGTGGCGCGCGCACTGGATCAGGCTGGCGCTGCTATCGAGGAACTGGTCCGCTTGCCATTCCAGGCGAATGCCGCGGTGCGGGCATTGATTGCGATAGGTATAGACCTGGCCGTCCCGGCGCGCAGCCAGCAGGGCCACGCCGTTGACTTCAAAGCCTCGGCTTTGGGCTTCGGGGAGGTGGTGTGATGGGCATAGCAGGTGCATCGCGGATTCTCGATCAGGTAGGGCCCGCGAAGAGGCCGTGCGTGTCAGCGCTTGATTCGAAATGATTGAGCATTATGACAGGCAAAAAAAGACCCCGCAAAAATGCGGGGTCAAAAACCGTGATTAGCCTGATGAGGAGATATCTGAAAGTCCGAACCAAGGGCCTTCCAGTTATCGGCTGATCTCGCGACCAGTTGTGATAATCATAACGATTCTCATTTCTAAGTCAACGGTTCTTTTTCATTTCTTTTCGAGGGGGCTGGAATAGCTCGCCGTCAGTTGCTTGTTCAGCGAGTCGATACGCCGCGCCATGCTCTCTATCAGACTGTGGGCAATGCGTGGATTGCTCTGGGCCAGGCTGAGGAATTGATCCTTGGGAATCATCATCAGGGTGCAGGGCTCGCTGGCGATAACCGTGGCGCTGCGTTTCTCGCCCGTGAACACCGCCATGGCGCCGAAAATCTCGTCCTTGAGCACATCGCCGACCTTCTGGCCGTCGACGAACGCGGCGGCTTTGCCGTCGATGATGATGAACACGTGATCGGCCTCGTCACCTTGCTGAAGCAGTGTCTCGCCGGCGGCTACGTGTTTGAAGCCGTTGGCGCTGCGAAATTCGGGTTGCTTGAGGCGCGTGATCGCGTCGCACAGCAGGGCTGACTGGCCTGTAAGGTATTCGATCAGCAGTTCCTGACCGCCGCTGCTCGCCTGCAGGTGCGCGAAGACCTCACTGCGCCTGTAGGGCGTCAAGGTCAACGGGCCGTCGCTGGCATAGGTGCACTGCAGCGCCTGGGCGTCCTGGCGCAAGCCGATGAGGTCGCCTTCCTGCAGGTAGAAGAGCTTGCGCTCGTTGAACTGCACGTGCAGCAAGCCATCGTCTATCAGGTAGAGGTTGGCAGCGTCGAGGAAGGTACCCAGCTCGGTGACCTGCTCGAACGTCAAGGACGTGCCAGCAGGTGCCAGACCCTTCAGCAGTTCGGGTGGAATGCTCTGAAGCCGATTGACCCATGTGTCGGCATAGGCCGGTTGCTCCCCAAGTAGATACATGTTCACGAATCTCTATGACTGCGGGCGCCAAGGAACGAACGACGGATGCGTACGAATCTCAGTTCTTCTGGCGGGACGATATAGCTTCCACCTGTTTATTCAAGGCCTCTTTGCGTTCGCTGGGGATGTCGTTCCAGTGCAGGTCCATCAGGGCCCCTTCGATGGCGTAGAGCAGAACCTTGGAGGCACGAAAGCCGCGCACTTTCACCGCACGGTAAGCGTCCACCGCACCACGACGACGCAAATCCGTTGCATTGTGAATGCCGACGGCATGCAGCCATTGCGCCGAGGTCTTGCCAAGATTGCGTAAATGTTGAAGCTCGTCGTTCATCCAGCCTCCTTGCAGTGCCTGAACCCTGTCAGGGTTCGCTGACTCGGTCAATTCTGAAGGGGAGTGTAGCGCCAGTTGCGACATTCGCAGGTTCCGGCACACGACGATGAGCCGCAGGGCTCATCTTTCAAATGGCCGTCAACGCAAGCCAGGCGCCTATTCAGCGGGTGCGATAGCGCAGGCGCGTACCGAAATTGACCGACATGAGGATCTCGTCGGCACTCAGCTCTGCAGGAAAGTACGCTCCGGATATCTGCGCGTGTGACAGGCTGGCGCCTTCAAGGCCGGCGTTACGCAGGTCGAGGCCGCGCAGGTCGGCGGCGCGGAAGTAGGCGTCGGTGAAGTCGATGCCTTCGGCGTCCAGCTCGCGCAGATCAAGGCCGCGGAAGTCACCGCCAGTAAAGTCGATGTGATCGTGCTTGAGTTTCTCCTGGTTGAAGCCCTGGATATTTTCGTGGTGCACCAGGGCATACAGGGGTGAGTCGAGCTGCTTGGGCTTGGACATGACTGCGCTCCTTCACTACGGCGGTGTTGGTATTATGGCGCCAGTATACTGCCATCATGCGGTGCCGTGAAATATTCTGTTTCACGGCGCTCACAGTGGGTCAGAGGCCAGGCAAGCGGTCGCGGATCTGCCGCACCAACTTGTCGAGGCTGTCGCTCTCATTGGTTTCGACCCGTTTACTGAGCAGAGTTTCCTCGGCGCTTAGCGGTTCGCGATTGGCCAGCTGCGCCTGGATCACTTCGAGGGTGGCGTCGGAGGGGTCGCTGTTCTCGCTTTGACGCTGTTGCAGCCAACTGGCGATGACCGCCTCCGGTGCGTTGCAGTCGAGGATCAGGTACGGCACACCACGGGCTTCGGCGATGTTGGCCGCCGCTTGGCGCTGTTCATGCTTTAGGTAGGTGGCATCGATGGTCACCGGGAAGCCGGCGGCGAGGATGCTGTCGGCCAATTGATGCAGGCGCGCATAGGTCTTGCTGCTCGAGTCGGCGTCGTAGATGCCGCTCTGCAGCACTTTGTCGGCTTCTGGCTGCTGTTCACCGAACAGGCGCTTGCGTTCGACATCCGAGCGCAGGCGCACGGCGCCTAGGGCCTCGACGGTGCGCATGGCGACGTGGCTCTTGCCGACGGCCGAAACACCGCTGGTGATGGCCAGGAAGCGCGACGGGATGGCGCTGTAGCTTTCGGCCAGGTCGGCATAGCGACGGTACTGGCGCAAGCCGTTGGCGCGGGCCAGGCCTTCGGCGCCTTGAGGCATGGAGAACAGGGCGACCTTGGCGCGCACCATGGCGCGATAGGCCTTGTAGAAATTCAGCACCTGCAGGCCTTGGTAGTCGCCGGTCAGCTCCAGGTACTGGCTTACGAAGCGCCGTGCCAGGCTCTTGAGGCCGCGGTCCTCGAGGTCCATGGCCAGGAAGCCGGTATCACCCCAGACATCGGTGAAGCGAAACGGCTCGTTGAATTCGATGCAGTCGAAGATCACCACTTTGCCGTCGATGACGGTGGCGTTTCCCAAGTGGATGTCACCGTGGCATTCGCGGATGAAGCCTTGCGCCTTGCGCTCGGCCAACAGCGGCTTGAGCCGATCAAAGCTGGTACGCGCCCAGTCTTGCAGGGCATCGAGTTGCTGCAGGTCGGCCTTGTCGGTCAGAAAGGGGCGGATCTGGTCGAAGTTCTGCTGGACGGGCTCCATTACGGCTTCTGGAGTGCCTTGATGGTGTTCCTGGGGCACGTGCGGGGCATTCAAATGAAAGTGCGCGATCTGCGTGGCCAGGGCATCGATATGCTCTTGGTGCAGTTCGCCATTGGCTTGCAGGGTGCCGAGCAGGCCTTCCTGAGGGAATTGACGCATCTTCAGGGCGTACTCGATGACCGGGCCGTCGCCATTGAGTTGCGGGGCTTCGGCGCTGCCGGTGATAGGCAGGACTTCCAGATACAGGCCTTCGGTGAGGCGCTGGTTGAGGCGCAGTTCTTCACCGCAGAAATGCTCGCGCTTGGCCAGGTCGGTAAAGTCCAGAAAACCGAAGTTCATCGGCTTCTTGATCTTGTAGGCATACTCGCCGGTCAGCAGGACCCAGGAAATATGAGTCTCGATCAGCTGGATATCCTTGACCGGATGAGGGTAAAGGGCGGGATTTTGCAGGGCGGTGATAAGCGCTTGGGTCACGGATGATCCTTCTCGAGGCAAGTGATTCTTGGGGTCCATTATGGCGGCTTGCGGCGATGCTGCAAACCGCTGGCAGGCGCCTGTTGATGCGCCTGCAAAGTGCGTATAATCCGCCGCCATGACTCGTACCCGATCCCCTCGCTCCCGCTCCAAAAAACCCTCTGGTGGCCTGCGCCCCTGGCTTGGCTGGGCTATCAAGCTCGGGCTCGTCGGCCTCGTGGTACTGGCAGGCTTTGCCATCTATCTCGATGCGATCGTCCAGGAGAAGTTCTCCGGCAAGCGCTGGACCATCCCGGCCAAGGTCTACGCGCGGCCGCTGGAACTGTTCGTGGGGCAGAAGCTCACCGAAAAAGACTTCCTCACCGAGCTCGACGCGTTGGGCTATCGTCGCCAGCCGGCGGTCACCGGGCCAGGCGAGGCGGCGGTCAACGGCACGACCGTGGCACTGAACACCCGCGGCTTTCAGTTTTATGAAGGTCTGGAGCAAGCGCGCCCGGTGCGCGTGCGCTTCAGTGGCGATTATGTCGCCGAACTCAGCGGCAATGGCGGCGACAAACTGCCGGTGGTGCGCCTCGAGCCCCTGCTGATCGGTGGCCTGTACCCGAAAAACCTTGAAGACCGCATCCTCATCAAGCTCGATCAGGCGCCGCCTTATCTGCTCGATACCCTGACCACGGTCGAGGATCGCGATTTCTACCACCACTTCGGTATCTCGCCGAAGGGGATCGTGCGGGCGATGTGGATCAACACTTCATCCGGTTCGATGCGCCAGGGCGGCAGCACCCTGACCCAGCAGTTGGTCAAGAACTTCTTCCTGACCAACGAACGCAGCCTGACCCGCAAGCTTGAAGAAGCCATGATGTCGGTGCTGCTGGAGATCCACTACAGCAAGCGCGAAATCCTCGAGGCCTACCTCAACGAGGTATTCGTTGGCCAGGACGGTCAGCGCGCTGTGCATGGTTTCGGCCTGGCCAGCCAGTTCTTCTTCAGCCAACCGCTGTCGGAGCTCAAGTTGCATCAAGTGGCGTTGCTGGTGGGCATGGTCAAGGGGCCGTCCTATTACAACCCGCGGCGCTATCCCGATCGCGCTCTGGAACGCCGCAACCTGGTGCTCGACCTCTTGCAAGAGCAAGGCGTCGCCACCCCCGAAGCGGTTGCCGCCGCCAAGGCCATGCCACTGGGCGTGACTAATCGCGGCAGCCTGGCCGACAGCTCTTTCCCGGCATTCCTCGATCTGGTCAAGCGTCAGCTGCGTGAAGACTACCGCGACGAAGACTTGACCGAAGAGGGCCTGCGCATCTTCACCAGTTTCGATCCGATTCTGCAGATGAAGGCCGAAGCCTCGGTGACCGATACCTTCAAGCGACTGGGTGCACGTAAAGGCTCGGACGCTATGGAAACCAGCATGGTCGTCACCAATCCGGAAAGCGGCGAAGTACAGGCCCTGGTGGGCAGTCGTGTACCTGGCTTTGCCGGCTTCAACCGCGCGCTGGATGCCGTGCGCCCGATCGGCTCGCTGGTCAAACCCTCGATCTACCTGACCGCGCTCGAAAAACCGAGCCAGTACACCCTGACCACCTGGATCAAGGATGAACCGTTCCAGGTCAAGGGCGCCGACGGGCAGATCTGGAAACCGCAGAACTACGAGAAAACCGCCAACGGTACGATCTTCCTGTATCAGGGGCTGGCGCATTCGCTGAACCTGTCGAGCGCCCGCCTGGGTCTCGATCTGGGCGTGCCAAACGTGTTCAAGACGATTGGCAAGCTGGGCGTCGATGTCGACTGGCCGGCCTATCCATCGATGCTGCTGGGCGCGGGCGGCATGTCGCCGATGCAGGTGGCGACCATGTACCAGACTATCGCCAACGGCGGCTTCAACACGCCGATGCGCGGCATTCGCAGCGTGCTGACCGCTGAAGGGCAACCGCTCAAGCGTTACCCGTTCAAGATCGAGCAGCGTTTCGATGCCGGCTCCATCTACTTGATCCAGACGGCGATGCAGCGGGTCATGCGCGAAGGTACCGGGCGTTCGGTGTACAACGTGCTGCCCAAGAACCTCACGCTGGCGGGCAAGACCGGTACCAGCAACGATTCCCGTGACGCGTGGTTCGCCGGTTTCAGTCAGGATCTGCTGGCCGTGGTGTGGATGGGCCGTGACGACAACGGCAAGACACCGTTCACCGGTGCCACTGGGCCGTTGCAGGTCTGGACCAGCTTCATGAGCAAGGCCGATCCGTTGCCACTGGACACGCCGGTACCGGACAACGTGGTGCAGGCCTGGATCAACGCGCAGACCGGACAGGGCTCGGCCGAAGGCTGCCCTGGCGCCGTACAGATGCCGTATATTCGCGGCAGTGAACCCGCTCCAGGCACCGCCTGTGGCGCCAGCCCTGACAATCCCGCCGGCTCGGTGATGGATTGGGTCAAGGGTTGGCTGAATTAAGTGACGAGGAGCTAACGTGAACAAGTGGTGGTTTCCTGCTGTAACGGCGCTGGCCTTGCTCAATGGTTGCGCCAGCGTGCAGCGTGGCTCGATCCCGGTGGTGGACTCCGGGTCTGCCGTGTCCAACAACGAGCGGGTCTCGGCCAATCGCCAGACCACCTATCGCGCACCCGTCGCTCAGACGCAGACGCAGGCTGCGCCGCAGGATTCCGGTGTGGTGGTGATGGTTCCGGGTGCCAGCGGCTCTGGCAGCTTCGCGGCGCCGACCAGTGCGCCGATCACGCCAGGCGCTTATAACGCGCCCATCACCCCCGGGCCGTCGAGTGCGCCTATTACGCCCGGCGCCTACGTGGCACCGAGTGCGGCAGCAGCGGCGCCGAGCACCAATTATGCGAGCGCGCCATCCACCAGCTACTCGATCCCCACGGCGCCCAGTGGCATCCCGAAAAGCACCGGCGGATTGTCTGCCGACGAGCAGCTCGACGGCCCGGTGCTGTCGTTGCTGACCACTGCCCAGCAACAGCAGGGCAGCGGCGACCTTAACGGCGCCTCTTCAAGCCTGGAGCGTGCCCAGCGTATTGCCCCGCGCGAGCCGCAAGTGTTGTACCGCCTGGCCCAGGTGCGCCTGGCGCAAGGCGAGCCGTCGCAGGCCGAAGAATTCGCCCGGCGCGCGCTGACCTATTCCAATGGGCGCCCCGATCTGCAGAGCGGTCTGTGGAACGTGATCGCCCAGGCCAAGGATCGTCAGGGTGACAGCGCTGGCGCCGCATTGGCCCGCCAGAAAGCCAGCGGAGGAGCGTGATGGATGCTCGCTTGCCGGCCCTGGCCGAACATCTACTGCTCATCGAGCGTGAGTTGCGTCTTCAGGGCTGGTGGGGCGAAGAGCCTCCCAGTGCCGAGGCGCTGGCCAGTCAGGAGCCGTTCTGCGTCGACAGCATGGAGTTCGAGCAATGGCTGCAATGGATTTTCCTGCCGCGCATGAAGCACATCATCGAGCAGGACTTGCCCTTGCCCAATGCGTCGGGAATCTTGGCGATGTCCGAGATGGTCTACGCCAGCCGCGCACAGCAAAGCCGGGGCCTGAATGTATTGTTGGCGGAGTTTGACGAGCTGATTACCCAGGCACGCTGAGCAGGGGGGAGGGCGTTACTGGCAGGTGTCGGCGATGCTGGCCTTGGTTTCGGTGATCTTGGCCTGTCGTTCGTCCTCCGAGAGGCGGCGCATTTCGCCATCCACCTCCTGGCGCACCCGCGGGTTGTTGGTGAGCTGCGCCAAGTTGATCCGCGCCTGGTCGCAGAACTCATCGGTGCGCTCCTGAATCTCGGTCACCTCCTGCTTGACCTTGGCGTCGGCGGCCTTCTGCTTGCTGTCAGTACCGGTCGGCGGGCTGCTTTTAGGGGTTGCTGCGGGCGCGGGCGGTGTCTTGGTTTCGATGGGTGTAGAGCTCTGCCCCGCCGGTGGCTGGGCGTCGAAGTGCGTCACGCCCTGGGCATCGACCCACTTGTAGACCTGTCCCGCCAACACCGATGTGCTCAGCAGCAACAACAGGCTGACCTTGATGATCATCGCGCGCATGGTGACTCCTCGAAAAACGATATTGATGAAAATTACCACAGCTCCGGGCTTTTTTACTGAATTCTTGTGGCCGTCCGGGCGATTGCCAGCAAGAAATCTCACAGATCACTTGACTTGGGCTGGATGAATCCGAACAATCCCAAGTCCGCTGTGACGGGACTGCCAGAAGCAGACCCGCCCGGCAGATCATGAGGCGCATACCCGCGCCGACCTGTAACACCCGCAACGCGTTACCTCGCGCTGGGTGGGAAAGCCCCGCAACATCTGGGGTGCCCAATACTTGCTCAGTCAGTGCTGACGTAGTCGGCGACCACCGTCGCTCATGCTCTGCTAGGCAGTAAACCTATAAAGACCCGCTCTGCCTGAGCGGTATTCTGGCGTTTAGAGGTGACAACGTGGAGCTTTTATCTGGCGGTGAGATGATCGTCCGCTTTTTGCGTGACGAAGGGGTCAAGCACATCTACGGGTACCCTGGTGGTGCTCTCCTGCACGTATACGATGCCTTGTTCAAAGAGCCGGAAGTGTCACATATCCTGGTTCGTCACGAACAAGCGGCCACCCATATGGCTGACGGCTATGCCCGTGCGACCGGCAAGGCCGGCGTGGTGCTGGTAACTTCCGGCCCTGGCGCGACCAACGCAATTACTGGCATCGCCACGGCTTACATGGACTCCATTCCGATGGTGATCCTGTCTGGCCAAGTGGCCAGTACCCTCGTGGGCACCGATGCCTTCCAGGAAACCGACATGATCGGTATTTCCCGGCCGATCGTGAAACACAGCTTCATGATCAAGCACGCTTCGGAAATTCCGGAAGTACTCAAAAAGGCTTTCTACCTGGCGCAGTCCGGCCGTCCGGGCCCGGTGGTCGTCGATATTCCGAAAGACATGACCAACCCGGTCGACAAGTACGAATACATCTTCCCGAAAAAGGCTAAGCTGCGCTCCTACACCCCTGCGGTCCGTGGCCACTCCGGCCAGATCCGCAAGGCTGCGGAAATGCTCGTCGCCGCCAAGCGTCCGGTGATCTATGCCGGCGGTGGCGTGATCCTGGGCAACGGTTCCGAGTCACTGACCGAACTGGCCCAATGGCTCGACGCCCCGGTGACCAATACCCTGATGGGCCTGGGCGCCTATCCGGGCATGGATCGCCAGTTCGTCGGCATGCTCGGCATGCATGGCAGCTACACGGCCAACCTGGCCATGCACCACGCCGATGTGATCCTGGCCGTGGGCGCGCGTTTCGATGACCGCGTCATCAATGGCGCCGCCAAGTTTTGCCCGAACGCCAAGATCATCCATATCGATATCGACCCGGCGTCCATCTCCAAGACCATCAAGGCCGACGTGCCGATCGTTGGCCCGGTCGACAGCGTCCTCAGCGAAATGGTCGCGACCTTGAAGGAAATCGGCGAGAAGCCGAACAAGGAAGCGGTCGCCGCCTGGTGGAAGCAGGTCGAAGAGTGGCGCCCGGACGGCACCCTGTTCCCTTACAACAAGGGCGACGGCAGCAAGATCAAGCCTCAGCAGGTGATCGAGACGCTGTGCGAAGTCACCAAGGGCGATGCCTATGTCAGTTCCGACGTGGGCCAGCACCAGATGTTCGCGGCGCAGTACTACCGGTTCAACAAGCCTAATCGCTGGATCAACTCCGGCGGTCTGGGCACCATGGGCTTCGGTTTCCCGGCAGCCATGGGTGTCAAGCTGAACTTCCCGGATGCCGACGTCGCCTGCGTGACCGGCGAAGGCAGCATCCAGATGAACATCCAGGAGCTGTCGACCTGCCTGCAGTACGACCTGCCGGTCAAGATCATCCTGCTCAACAACGGCGTGCTGGGCATGGTCCGTCAGTGGCAGGACATGAGCTACGGCGCTCGTCACTCCCACTCCTACATGGAATCGCTGCCTGACTTCGTCAAGCTGGTCGAGGCTTACGGGCATGTGGGCATGCGCATCACCGACCTGAAAGACCTCAAGCCGAAAATGGAAGAGGCCTTCGCCATGAAGGATCGCCTGGTGTTCATCGACATTCAGGTAGACGTCGCCGAGCACGTCTATCCGATGCAGATCAAGGACGGCTCCATGCGCGACATGTGGCTCAGCAAGACGGAGCGGACTTAATCATGCGTCATATCATTTCGCTTTTGCTGGAGAACGAACCGGGCGCGCTGTCGCGTGTGATCGGGCTGTTTTCCCAACGCAACTACAACATCGAAAGCCTGACTGTAGCACCGACCGAAGACCCGACCTTGTCGCGCCTGACGTTGACTACCGTGGGGCATGATGAAGTGATCGAACAGATCACGAAAAACCTCAACAAGTTGATCGAGGTGGTCAAACTGGTCGACCTGTCGGAAAGCGCCCATATCGAGCGCGAGCTGATGCTGGTCAAGGTGAAGGCTACTGGCGCCCAACGCGCCGAGATCAAACGCACCACCGACATCTATCGGGGGCAGATCGTTGACGTCAGCGCTAGCGTTTACACCGTTCAGCTGACAGGTACCAGCGACAAGCTGGACAGCTTCATTCAGGCTATCGGCACAGCGGCGATCCTCGAGACCGTGCGCAGTGGCGTCACCGGCATTGCCCGTGGCGACAAAGTACTCAGCATCTAAACCAATTCAGTGAATGGCCTGCGGGCCAGATAACAGGGGACCACCATGAAAGTTTATTACGACAAAGACTGCGACCTTTCCATCATCCAGGGCAAGAAAGTCGCCATCATCGGTTACGGTTCGCAAGGCCATGCTCAAGCGTGCAACCTGAAAGACTCCGGTGTCGACGTTACCGTCGGTCTGCGTAAAGGTTCGGCTACCGTTGCCAAGGCAGAAGCCCACGGCCTGAAAGTCACCGACGTGGCGACCGCTGTTGCCGCTGCCGACCTGGTCATGATCCTGACGCCGGACGAATTCCAGTCCCAGCTGTACAAGAACGAAATCGAGCCGAACATCAAGAAGGGCGCTACCCTGGCGTTCTCCCATGGCTTCGCTATCCACTACAACCAGGTCGTGCCGCGCGCTGACCTGGACGTGATCATGATCGCGCCAAAAGCGCCAGGTCACACCGTACGTACCGAGTTCGTCAAAGGCGGCGGTATCCCTGACCTGATCGCTATCTACCAGGATGCGTCGGGCAATGCCAAGAATGTCGCCCTCTCCTACGCTTCGGGCGTGGGCGGCGGCCGTACCGGCATCATCGAAACGACCTTCAAGGACGAGACCGAAACCGACCTGTTCGGCGAGCAAGCGGTTCTGTGCGGCGGTACCGTTGAACTGGTCAAGGCTGGTTTCGAAACGCTGGTCGAAGCTGGCTACGCGCCAGAAATGGCCTACTTCGAGTGCCTGCACGAACTGAAGCTGATCGTTGACCTCATGTACGAAGGCGGTATCGCCAACATGAACTACTCGATCTCCAACAACGCCGAGTACGGCGAGTACGTGACCGGCCCGGAAGTCATCAACGCCGAATCCCGTCAGGCCATGCGCAACGCTCTGAAACGCATCCAGGACGGCGAGTACGCCAAGATGTTCATCGCCGAAGGCGCTGCCAACTATCCGTCGATGACCGCCAAGCGTCGTAACAACGCTGCCCACGGTATCGAAATCATCGGCGAGCAACTGCGCTCGATGATGCCTTGGATCGGTGCCAACAAAATCGTCGACAAAGCCAAGAACTGATACACCTTTGTCATGATGAAAACGCGGCCTTGGCCGCGTTTTTTCGTTATGGTGCTCAGCTTCTGGTATAAAGCGGCATCGTCTGCAAGCGAACCCTCGTGGCAGATGTCTGTCGAAACTTTTCACACCGTTGCAAGGTATTTTGTCCATGAGCGAACGTCCCGAAGAGCCGAACAAGGCCTCCGACGCCGAAAGTCTTTTACCGATCGACGAACATGTCGAGGAGGGTCACGATGCCGAGGGGCGCAAAGTCCGGCACCGTGGCATCTACCTGCTGCCCAATCTGTTCACCACTGCGAACCTGTTCGCCGGGTTCTACTCGATCATCAACTCCATCAGTGCGCAGAGTGCAGTAAGTGCGGGCAATCCGATGGAGGCCGCCAAGTACTTCTCCTTTGCCGCGATCGCCATTTTCGTCGCCATGCTGCTGGATGGTCTGGATGGTCGTGTCGCGCGCATGACCAATACGCAAAGTGCCTTTGGTGCCGAGTACGATTCGCTGGCCGACATGGTCGCTTTCGGTCTGGCGCCGGCGATCCTGGCCTTCGGCTGGGCGCTCGCGGACATGGGCAAGGTCGGCTGGATGGTCGCCTTCATCTATGTCGCGGGTGCGGCGCTGCGTCTGGCGCGTTTCAACACCCAGGTAGGCAAGGCCGACAAGCGTTTCTTCATTGGCCTGGCCAGTCCGGCGGCGGCGGGTGTGGTAGCCGGGACGGTGTGGGCGTTCAGCGACTTCGATATTCCGGGGGCGAAAATGTCGTTCCTGGTGGCGCTGCTGGTGGCGGCGGCAGGCATGTTGATGGTCAGCAACATCAAGTACAACAGCTTCAAGGAGCTGGATCTCAAGGGGCGTGTGCCGTTCGTGGCAATCCTGGCAGTGGTGCTGGTGTTTGCGGTGGTATTCAGTGATCCGCCGCGGGTGCTGCTGTTGATCTTCCTGGCGTACGCAGCCTCTGGTCCGATTCAATTCCTGTTACGTAAAAGCCGGCATAAAAAGGCCTGATGTAGTCCGATACCGCTCATAATCCGTAGTCTGTTGGTGATCCCAAAAGACTACGGAGTTTCTATGCTGATCAAGCTCGCCAAGGCCAGCGACTGTCACGAGTCGCAGGTCACTCCTGAATCCTTCTATCTCTCGCGCCGCGCTTTGTTAGGCAGCTCCGTCGCCGGCTTGGCGATGGCCGGGCTGCCGCGTTGGGCGAGCGCTGCCGATCCTTCTCTTTATCCCGATGCCGATGCGAGCAATGCGCCCGCCTGGCTGGCCGAGCAGATAGCGCGCTCGCAATGGCAGGCGGTGACGGTGCAGGGGGAGGCCATCACCCCGTTCAAAGACGCCACCCACTACAACAACTTTTACGAGTTCGGCACCGACAAGGGCGATCCGGCGAACAATGCCGGCTCCTTGAAGACCGAGCCCTGGTCGGTGGTCATCGACGGCGAGGTAGGCAAGCCCGGGCGCTATGCGCTGGAGGACTTCATCAAGCCTTATCAGTTGCAGGAGCGGATCTACCGCCTGCGCTGTGTAGAGGCCTGGTCGATGGTCATTCCCTGGATAGGTTTTCCGATTTCCGATCTGCTCAAGCAGGTCGAGCCTACCAGCAAGGCCAAGTACATCCGCTTCGAGACCTTGAAGGATCCACAGAGCATGCCGGGTCAGCGCTCAAGTTTTGCGCTGATTGACTGGCCCTATGTAGAAGGGTTGCGGCTAGATGAGGCGATGAATCCGCTGGCGATTCTGGCGGTAGGTATGTACGGCCGTGAACTGGCCAACCAGAACGGCGCGCCGTTACGTCTGGTAGTGCCGTGGAAGTACGGCTTCAAGAGTGTGAAGTCGATCGTGCGTATCAGCCTGGTGAGCGAACAGCCGGCCACCACTTGGCAGGGCCTGGCGCCCACCGAGTATGGCTTCTATGCCAACGTCAATCCCGGCGTCGACCACCCTCGGTGGACTCAGGCGCGAGAGCGTCGCCTGCCTAGTGGGCTGTTCAGTCCTAACGTGCGCGCGACCCAGATGTTCAATGGATACGAAGAGCAGGTGGCGTCGTTATACGCAGGGATGGATCTGAGGAAAAATTACTGATGCGATATCTGTGGTGGCGCGTGAGCGTCTTTATCGTGATTGCGGTTTGGCCGCCGTATTGGATATATCAGGCCCAGCTATTGGCGCTGGGGCCTGATCCGGGAAAGGTGTTGCTCAACCGATTTGGTCTGGGCGTCCTGGTGCTGCTGTTAGTGACCCTGTCCTTGACGCCTTTGCAGCGGATGACGGCCTGGCCTGGATGGTTTTTGATACGCAGGCAGTTGGGGTTGTGGACCCTTGCTTATGCATTGCTGCACTTGGCGATGTATCTGGTGTTTGTCCTTGGGCTGGATTGGGGGCAATTGGGCGTGGAGCTCGTCGATCGCCCTTATATTATTATCGGCGCGATCGCGCTGCTGGGATTGTTGACCCTGTCTCTGACGTCCAATCGTTTCAGTCAGCGGCGGCTGGGAGCGAAGTGGAAAAAGCTGCACCGTCTTGTGTATGCGATCCTCGGTCTGGGATTGCTGCACTTTTTATGGGTGGTTCGTTCAGACCTCAAGGAATGGGCGATTTACGCTTCTATAGGGGCACTGCTGGTGGTGATGCGGATACCGGCAGTGACACGGCGAATGCCCCGGTTTGTAGGTACCAAGCGTAATTCTGCAACAAAGGTGTAAAACAGGGGTTGACGCCCTTCCGGATCTGTCTATAATTCGCCCCACTTCCGGCGCAGTCGGAACTTGAAACTCCTTGTTAATCAATGAGTTGAAGGTTCAGGATAGCGAGTTAGGGTTTCGATGGGTTCTTAAATGAACGCTTCGAAAGCGGTGAAAAAGGTG
>CAJCIO010000150.1 GCA_903970465.1 Gammaproteobacteria bacterium | reverse complement strand
AGCACCTTGTTGAGCTTGCGGCCCTGCCGGTCGGGCAGGAAGAGGAACACCGCCATGCCGGCGATCAGGCTGCCGATCAGGGTGTCGAACAACCGCGGCAGGAACAGCCCGTAGCCATCGCCGGTCTGGTTGAAGCAGAACAGCACCATCAGCGTGATACCCGCCGTGGCCACGGTGTAGCGCGTGGTGCGATTGACGAAGAACACCAGCCCCGCGACGATCGCGAACAGCGACTGCACCAGCGGGCTGGGGAACAGGTCGAACAGCGCCCAGCCGATGGTCAGGCCCACGGCGGTACCGACGATCCGCTGCCCCAGCTTGCGCCGCGTGGCCCCATAGCTCGGCTGGCAGACAAATACCGTGGTGAGCATGATCCAATAGCCCTGGTTGGGGTGAATCAAATGCACCATGGCGTAGCAGATGACCAGCGCCAGCGGCAGGCGCAAGGCATGGCGAAACAGCAAGGAGGTGGGGGTGAGGTTCTGGCGGATGCGCGCCCAGTAATCCTTGAATCCCTTTGGCGAGCGGTCCAGCAGGCTGCTGTCGGTGTTATCCGCGAGTTTGTCGGGGTTGCTGGCATCGCTGAGCAGGCGGTCGAGGGTCGCCAGGTTGTTGGCCAAGGCCCGCAGCGAGCGCAGCAACCCGCGCCAGGCAGGGTTGTTCTGTTCGCGAAGAAAATTCAACGAGGCTTGCAGGTCGTCCAGTGCTTCGGCGAAGTTGGCGTCGTAATTGAACGGCTGGCGCAACTGGATCGATTCCGACAGCCGCCGGCACGCCGCCCCTTGCTGGCGCAGCAGTCGCTGGCAACGGTACAGCACGTCGCTATGGAAAAACGCATCGGTGAGGGCGTTGTACGCGTAATGCGAAGAGCTGGCGCGCTCGTGGATGTCCTGCGCCATAAAGTACAGCTTCAGGTAGCGGCTGACCTTGGAGCCCGGTCGCGTGCTGCCGACCCGGTGCAGGATGATTTCCTTGGAGGCGTTGAGCGCTGCCACTACGCGGCCGTTCTGCTTGGCCAGTTCGAGGCGACGGGCTTCGATGTCGAGGCCGCGGATGGGCTCGAACAGTGACGACTTGAGCTTCAGGTACTGGCCCAGTTCGCGGAACAATCGGGCCAGGCTCTGCTGCACCGGCTGGTTGGAAAACAGCGCCTGCCACAGGACCGAAAGGATGCCGTACCAGCCTGCCCCCGCGACCAGCAACATGGGCTCATGCCAGAAATCCGTGACTTCGCCGCCGCGCTGGTCGACGCCGATCATGGTGTACACGGAGAGGATCAGCGTGGCGTAGGCAATGGCGCCATAGCGTTCGCCCAGCGAGCCGAGCATGGTCAGGGCGAAGGCCGCCACTGCCAGTGCGCAGACAAACAGGATGGGGAAGGGGAACAACAGCTCGACCGCCAGCGCCCCGACGCTGAAGCACATCAGCGTCACCACCAGGGCGGTCAGGCGGCCTTGCCAATTGTCGTCCGTCTCCGCCAGGGCGCTGGCGATAATCCCCAGAAACAACGGGATCAGCAGGCGCATCTCGTTCTGCCACCAGCACAGTGCCATGCTGCCGGTCAGGGCGATGAACACCCGCACGCTATAGCTGAACTTGTCGAGCGCCCATACACGGCGCAGGGTCTGGCGAAAAGAGGTCGATGCCATGGGATGGGGCAAGCCAGTGGGGCAGAGGTGGGTATCTTAATGGAGGCAGTGCGGGTGCTGATACAGGCTGGGTGTTGAAATCTGTGGGGCGCATTCAATTAGCGCCAGGCTTGCGGGCCCTTTCGCGGGCAAGCCTTGCTCTCGCAGGTTTACAGCCTGGGAGCTGTGTCCACTGTAGGAGCAAGGCTTGCCCGCGAAGAGGCCCAAGAGCTCACCTTCAAACGTACTGCGCCGCCGCATACCCCGAGGCCCAAGCCCATTGGAAATTGAAGCCCCCCAGGTGCCCGGTCACATCCAGCACTTCACCGATGAAGTACAGCCCCGGGCTTTTCAGCGATTCCAGAGTCTTGGACGACACTTCGCGGGTATCGACCCCGCCCAGCGTCACTTCGGCCGTGCGATAGCCTTCGGTGCCCGCCGGCACCAGGCGCCAGTTGCTCAATTGCTCAGCGATTTCGGCCAGTTGCACCGGTGTGTACTGCTTCATTGGTCGCGACTCGAACCACAAATCGGCCAGCAGGGTGGCCATTTTCTTGGTGAAGACCTCGCTCAGCAGCGTCTTGAGCTCGCTGTTAGGGCGCTCGGTCTGCTGTAGGGTCAGCCATTCCAGCGCATCGACATCCGGCAACAGGTTGAGCTCGATGCTGTCGCCCGGCTCCCAGAACGACGAGATCTGCAGGATCGCCGGGCCGCTGAGGCCGCGGTGGGTGAACAGCAGGTTTTCCCGGAAACTCTGATCGTTGCAGCTCGCTATGCAGTCCACCGAAGTGCCGGACAGCTCGGTACAGAGCGCTTTCAACTGGTCGGTGATGGTAAAAGGCACCAGCCCCGCGCGGGTCGGCAGTACGCTGTGGCCGAATTGCCGGGCTATCTGGAAGCCGAAACCGGTGGCGCCCAGGGTCGGAATCGATAAGCCGCCAGTGGCGATCACCAGCGACTGGCAAGCGAGCTCGCCGCCACTGGTCGTGAGTCGATAGCCACTGGTGGTTTTCTCGATGGTCTCGACGCTGGTGTCGAGGCGCAGGTCCACTTTGGCGTCGCTGCACTCGTTCAGGAGCATCTCGAGGATGTCGCTGGATTTGTTATCGCAGAACAGCTGGCCGAGCTTCTTCTCGTGATAGGGCACGCCGTGCTTGGCCACTAGCGCGATGAAGTCCCATTGGGTATAGCGTGCCAGAGCCGACTTGCAGAAATGCGGGTTCTGCGAAAGGAAATTGCCGGGCTCGGTGTACAGGTTGGTGAAATTGCAGCGGCCACCCCCCGACATCAGGATTTTCTTGCCGGCCTTGTTGGCGTGGTCGAGCAATATCACCTGGCGGCCGCGTTGAGCGGCGCTCAGGGCGCACATCAGGCCAGCAGCGCCAGCGCCAATGATGATGACTTCGGTAGAGCGCACTGCGGGGTTCTCCAGGAAAGCGGATCTGACGGTAGCGAGGGGCTTGCCCCGAAGACGAATCAGCTACATCTATGTATCTGGCACTGCGAATCGGGGGCAAGCCCCCTCGCTACAAGGGTTCAGAGAATCCGCACTTTCAGCGAACGCCCCTTGATCTTGCCGCTATTGAGGCGTTGCACCGCCTCTTTGGCGACATCGCGCTCAACTGCCACGTAAGCCTGAAAGTCGAAAATCGCGATCTTGCCCACCTGGGTTCCAGCGATGCCCGCATCACCGGTCAAAGCGCCGAGGATATCCCCAGGGCGTACTTTGTCCTTGCGCCCGGCGCCGATCAGCAAGGTCGACATCGGTGGCAGCAGCGGCGCGCCGCCCTTGGACACCAGCTCGCTCAGTGGCGCCCAGTTGAGTGGCGACTTCTGCAGTTGCTCGATCGCCTGCGCGCGATGCGCCTCGCCCGGTGCCACCAGGCTGATAGCTACGCCGCTCTCGCCAGCACGACCGGTACGGCCGACGCGGTGAATGTGGATTTCCGAGTCACGCGCCAGCTCGACGTTGAGCACCATGTCCAGCGCATCGATATCCAGGCCACGGGCGGCGACATCGGTAGCCACCAGCACCGAGGTGCTGCGGTTGGCGAACATCGCCAGTACCTGGTCGCGGTCACGCTGCTCGAGATCACCGTGCAAGGCCACGGCGCTGAAGCCCTTGGCGACCAGATGGTCGACTGTCTCCTGGCACTGCTGCTTGGTGAAGCAGAACGCCACGCAAGACTGCGGGCGGAAGTGGCCCAGCACCTTGGTCACGGCGCTCATGCGCTCGTCCGGGGAAATCTCGTAGAAGCGTTGCTCGATCTGGCTGTCGGCATGCAGCGATTCAGCCTTGACCTGCTGCGGATCGCGCATGAATTTCGACGACAATTGCTTGATGCCGACCGGGTAGGTGGCCGAGAACAGCAAGGTCTGACGGCGCGCCGGGGTCTGCTCGATGATATCGGCAATGGAATCGTAAAAGCCCATGTCGAGCATGCGGTCGGCTTCGTCCAGAACCAACGTGTTCAGGCCATCCAGCACCAGCGAACCCTTGCGCAGGTGCTGCTGGATACGCCCGGGGGTGCCGACGATGATGTGCGCGCCGTGCTCCAGGGAGGCAATCTGCGGGCCAAAGGACACGCCACCGCACAGTGTCAGCACCTTGATGTTGTCTTCGGAGCGCGCCAGGCGGCGGATTTCCTTGGCCACCTGATCGGCCAGCTCGCGGGTCGGGCATATCACCAGTGCCTGGCAACCAAAATAGCGCGGATTGATTGGGTTCAGCAGGCCGATCCCGAACGCGGCGGTCTTGCCGCTGCCGGTCTTGGCCTGGGCGATCAGGTCCAGGCCCTTGACGATCACCGGCAAGCTTTGCGCCTGGATGGGCGTCATCTGGGCATAACCGAGTGATTCGAGGTTAGCCAGCATGCCGGCAGACAGCGGCAAAGTGTTGAAAGCGGTGTTGGTCACGGGACGGCCCTGCAAAAAAAGCAAAATGTCGCGCAGTGTAACAGCCCGTGCCCCATGACCCTATGCTTCGATTTCGGCTTCCTGACGGGGCGTACCGCTGCTAGGCTTGTTTGACAGCTGGGCGAAGATCGCCGCCGCCAGCATGGTCATGATGCCGATGGTGAGGAAAGTCATCTGAAACGCGTCCACCGTGGTGGTGCCGTCGATGCCCACCGAGGTGCTGAAACCGCCGAGCAGCGCCCCGGCGCAGGCCACGCCCAGGCTCATCGCCAGTTGCGCCACCACCGACAGCAAGCTGTTGCCACTGCTGGCGTCGGCGTCGTTGAGGTCGATCAGGGTCACGGTATTCATCGCCGTGAACTGCATCGAGTTGACCGCCCCGAGCAGGCTTAGCTGGATCAGCAGCAGCCCATAGGGCGTTGCCGGGGTGACCAGGCCCAGGCTGCAGAGCAACAAGCCCAGCAGCAGGGTGTTGCAGGTGAGAATGACCCGGTAACCGAAACGCTCGATCAGCGGTTTGGCAATCGACTTGGCGATCATCGCCGCCGCCGCCAGGGGGATCATGCTCATCCCGGCCTCCGAGGGCGAATAGCCCATCGCCACCTGCAACAATAACGGCACCAGGAACGGCAGGGCGCCGCCGCCCAGGCGCGCGAACAGGTTGCCGAGGATGCCCACGGCGAAGCTGCGGGTACGAAACAGCGTCGGCGAAAACAGCGGGTTGTCGATGTGGCCGGCGCGCAGCCAGTACGCCGCCAGGCACGCCATACCGGCGAACAGCAGGAGCATCACTCGCAGGTGCGGCAGATGCAGTTCTCCCAGGCCTTCCATGGCGATGGTGATCAACACCATCGCCGCGCCGAACAGCAAAAAGCCCACGCCGTCGAAAGCGGTGCGGGTGCTGCCGCGCAGGTCCGGAAGGATTTTCCAGATCGCCCAGCAGCCGATCGCACCCACGGGCAGATTGATCAGGAAAATCCAGTGCCAGGTCAGGTACTGCACCATCCAGCCGCCCAGCGTCGGGCCGATCAATGGGCCGAGCAGGCCGGGCACGGTGATGAAACTAAGGATGCGCACCAGTTCCGAGCGCGGATAAGTGCGCAACACTACCAGCCGGCCCACTGGAAGCATCAATGCGCCGCCCAGGCCCTGCAGGATGCGCGAGACCACCAGCACGTTCAGGGTGTGCGAGAGGGCGCAGGCCAGCGAGCCCAGGCTGAACAGCAAGATGGCGGTGAAAAACACCTTTTTGGTGCCGAATCGGTCGGCAATCCATCCCGAACCGGGGATGAGCAAGGCCACCGTGAGCATGTAGGCGATCACCACCGACTGCATGCGCAACGGGTTTTCCGCCAGGTCGCGGGCCATGGCCGGCAACGCGGTATTGAGAATGGTGCCGTCCAGCGATTGCATGAAGAACGCAATGGCGACCACCCAGGGCAGCCAGCGGGCGGTGACGGGGTCCAGCGGCGATCGTGTAGGCATTGTTAGCTCTTATTGGTTGGAGTCCGCGGTGCTTCCTTCGCGGGCAAGCCTTGTTCCCACAGCTGCACACTGAGCTCTTTGTGAGCAAGGCTTGCCCGCCAAGCTTTTCAAACCGCTACAAGGTCAAGGTAATGCCTTTTATCAGCGCCCCCGGCAAATGGCTCGAGGACGTTCGGCGTTCACTGTAAGTACTGGTGGAAAGAATCATCTCGCGCTCTGCGGTCAAGGCTTCCAGCTGCTCGCCGAACAGGCTGTACAAGCTGTCATCGAACCGCATGGTGCTGACCGGCGCCTGAATACGCCCGTCCTCGACCCAGAAGGTCGCAAACCGGGTCAGCCCGGTCATGCGCGCGGCGGGCAGGTCCGAATAGTTGAGATACCACAGGTTGCTGATGTACAGCCCCGTGCCCAGGCGTTGCAGGATGTCTTGCTGGCGCAGCTCGCCGGCCGCCATTTCCAGTGCACTGGGGTATTCACCGCCACCCGCGCCGTTGCAGTGCAGGCCGTATTCGCTGGCGCTGCGTGAATCGATCAGGCGCTCGCCGGCGCGGCCCTGGCGGATCAGCACCAGGTCGTCACGGGGGTAACCCTCCGCGGAAAAGCTCGGGCTCAGCGAGCCGCTGACCTGTTCGCTGAGGGTGACCAGCGAGCTCAGATGCTGATCGCCCTCGTAGAGGCGCTGCAAGGGGCTGTTCTTGCTGGCGATGGCTTGGGCGGAAAAACCACCCCAACTGAGCATGCCGACCAGTTCGTCCATCGCGGCTGGCGCCAGATAGGCGCGGTAGCGGCCAGGTTGCAAGGTCTTCAGGGGGCGGGTCAGGTGTTGCAACTGCTGGCGGGCGGCTTCGAGTCGCGTTTCGAAGGTCGCTGGCTGCCAGCGTTGGCCGGCATAGTTGGCCTTGACCGCTTCGCCGTTGGCGTGGAACAGGCTCCAGTCCAGATTGAAGCTGTTGGCCTGATGCCAGCCGACGGCACCGTGGGAGTTGGCGAAGCCGCGGCTGATCGGGCCAGCGGCATAGATGCCCACCAGGTCGAGGCTGCCCGCCGCCGCGCAGATCTGCCGAACCACCGCATCGGCATCGGGCAGTGGCTGTTCGAGCACCACGTGGCTCTGCCAATCACTGCTGTTGAGTTGCAGATAGGGATCGGCCGGCAGCAGCGGCAGCGTCGCCCGTAGTGAGCGCAGGGCGTCGGCCAGGCGCTGGCGATCGACCCCCAGATGACCGCTCAGGGCCAGGTGCATTGTCGCCTGGCGGCCGTTGTCGATGAGTTTGAGGTCGACCTGTATCTGCGTCACGTGCCCCGCCTGGCGCACCTGGGCGTGATTGAAGCGGATAAAGTCCGAAGCTTCGGCGTTATAGCCGAAGGTGAAGTGCGCCGGGGCGTCGATCGACTCACTGAGCCAATGCACCAGGGCCTGGAAGTGTGCGAAGGATTCGTTATGCATCAGGCATCGCCCCCAAACACGTCGATCTGGCTGAACACGCAGGCCGGCGAGGCGTGACCGACGTTGACCACCTGATTGGGCTCGCCCTTGCCGCAATTGGGGGTGCCCAGGACTTCAAAGGTGCTCAGGTCGCCCACGGCGCTGAGGTTGCGCCAGAATTGCGCGGAAATACCGCGATAGTTGGGGTTCTTGACCACGCCTTTGAGCTCGCCGTTTTCTATCAACTGGCCCCATTCGCAGCCGAACTGGAATTTGTTGCGGGCGTCGTCGATCGACCAGGAGCGGTTGGTGGACATCAGGATACCGTGCTCGATGTTACCGATCAGGCGTTCCAGTGGCTGGTCGCCGGGCTCAATGTTGAGGTTGGCCATGCGGTCGATCGGCGCGCGGTTCCAGCTGCAGGCGCGGCTGTTGGCGACGCCCGTCATGCCCGTGCGGTGTTGCGACAGCGCGCCACCCAACGGGCGCAAAAGCACGCCAGCACGAATCAGGAACTCCTTGCTGGCCGGCGTGCCATCATCGTCGAACGCGTAGCTGGCCAGTTGCTCGGGGATCTCGGGGTCGAAGGTGACGTTGAGCAGCGGCGAGCCGTATTGCAGATGCCCGAAATCTTCGGCCTTGATGAAGCTGGTGCCAGCGTAGTTGCGCTCATCGCCCAGAATGCGATCGAGTTCCAGCGGATGGCCGATCGATTCGTGAATCTGCAGGGTCATCTGATCCGGCAGCAACAGCAGGTCGCGGGGGCCTTCGGGGGTATTGGGCGCGGCCAGCAATTGCAGGGCCTGATCGGCGACCCGTACGGCGGCGCCTTGCAGGCCGCAGCGCTGAATGATC
>CAJCIO010000149.1 GCA_903970465.1 Gammaproteobacteria bacterium | reverse complement strand
GCTAATAATTAATTTGACATTCGCTGCCTAAGCAGTAACATTTGGACACATTATCTGCCTAGGCAGGGTTTTGGGTCGATCTGCATGAAACATTTCACTCCCGAGAACTTCCAGAGCTGCACTATCGGTCTGTTGCTGGGCCGTAGCAGCATGCTCAAGGACCGTATTCTCGATGCTCACCTGGAGCCGGACGGCGTCACTTCTGCACAATTCAAAGTGTTGATCATTGTTCAGCAGTTCAATGTCGACACCCCCGCAGAGCTGTGCCGGTATCTGTCGCTGGACAGCGGCTCGATGACCCGGATGCTTGATCGCCTGGAACAAAAGGATTTGATCAAGCGCCGCCGCAGCGAAGCCGATCGCCGGCAGATCCGCCTCGAACTGACCGACGCCGGCCGGCGCCTGGCGGACCGCCTGCCGCATATCGGTGCCGACGCAATGAATCAACTGGTAGGCGTGCTCGAGCCGGCAGAACTGGCCGACCTCGAGCGCATTCTGATGAAAGTACTGGTCGCCGCCGGGGATGCCCTGACGATAGCGCGCATAGGTCAAATGAAATGAGCCGAACAACACAGCGTCTGCGCTTGAGCCTGGTGCTGGTCGCCATGAGCCTGGCCGGTTGCGCCAATTTTCACGGTCTCGACACCCAAGGCCAAAGCCTCAAGGCGCAAGACCTCAAGGCCGGACAGTCGCTGGCGGGCATCACGCTGTCGCCGGCCGCCTGGCCCAAGCGCGACTGGTGGACCAGCCTCGGCGATCCGCAGCTCGACGGCCTGATCAAGGAAGCCCTGCGCGACAGCCCGGACATGCAGGTCGCCAGCGCCCGCAGCCATCAGGCAATTGCCGCGGCCGCCGCTGCCGATGCCGATCGCAGCCCGACCCTGAATGCCGACGCCAGCGTCCAGCGCGCGCGCTTCGACCGCGAGCAGGATCCATTGGGGGTAGGGGAGGCTTATTCGACCTCGCGCAATATCGAGGCCACGTTCAACTACAACTTCGACCTCTGGGGCGGCCAGCGCGCGGCCTGGGAAGCGGCGCTGGGCCAGGCCCGCGCGGCCGAAATCGATCGCCAGGCGGCAGCCTTGACCTTGGCCGCCGATGTCGCTCGGGCTTACAGCAACCTGGGCCAGGCGCACATTGTCGCCGACCTCGCCCAGGAAGACCTGAAGCGCACCGGGCAGATGCTCAGCCTGGGCCAGCGTCGGCACACCGCAGGTGTGGACAGCGACTACCAGTTGCAGCAGACCGAAAGCCTGCAGGCCAGCTCTCAGGAGCAGGCCATCAATGCCGAGAAACAACTGGCCAGCGCCCGTATCGCCCTCGCTGTGCTGCTGGGCAAAGGCCCGGACCGCGCCAACGAGATTGCCCGGCCGAGAGTCTTGCAGCCCAGCGTGGTACAGCTGCCGTCGATCTTGCCGGCCGAGCTGCTGGGCCGCCGCCCTGATCTGGTGGCCGCGCGCTGGCGGGTCGAGGCGGCGAGCAAGGATGTGACGGCGAGCAAGACGCGCTTCTATCCCAATCTCAACCTGAGCGCGGCGGCTGGCGTGCAGTCGATTCTCGGAGACGCGCTGCTCGGTGGCCCGAGCCGCTTCTGGAACATCGCGCCGACGGTGTCGCTGCCGATTTTCGACGGTGGTCGCTTGCGTGCCAATCTCGATGCTCGGGATGCCGACTACGACCTGGCCGTGGCGCAGTACAACAAGAGCCTGATCAAGGCGCTGGGTGATGTCAGCGACAGCATCGTCCAACTGCGCGCGCTGAATCGCCAGGTCGAGGCGTCTCAGCGCGCGGCAGAGATTGCCCAGCGCTCCTACGACAGCGTCAGCCAGCGCTATGGCGCAGGCATCGGCAGCTACGTGGATGTGCTGACCATCGAACAGCAATTGCTCCAGGCCCAACAACAACTGGCCAGCCTCAACGCCGAGCGGATCGACCAGTCGATCCAATTGATGCAGGCACTGGGCGGTGGCTTCCAGGACGATCAACCCGCCCAGGCATCTTCCGCTACCGCCACGCCGACTGAATAATTCAAGGTACTTGTCATGGCTACTGCCTCTTCCAATACTGCTCCCGACAACAACGCCCAGCCGCAGGATAAAGCCGCACCCGAGAAAAAAGGCGGCGGCAAGCGCAAGCTGATGCTGTTCATCGTACTGATCGTGGTGGTGCTCGCCGGCCTCGGTGTATGGGCCTATCACGAGCTGTACGGGCGCTTCAATGAAAGCACCGACGACGCCTACGTCAACGGCAATGTGGTGGAGATCACGCCGCTGGTCACCGGTACCGTGACGAGTATCGGCGCCGACGACGGCGACCTGGTGCACGCCGGGCAAGTGCTGCTGCAGTTCGATCCGGCCGATGCCAAGATCGCCCTGCAAAATGCCCAGGCCAATCTGGCCAAGGCCGTGCGTCAGGTGCGCGGGCTGTACAGCAACGTCGACGGCATGAAGGCGCAGGTCAATGCGCGCCGTTCCGACGTGCAAAAAGCCCAGGACAACTTCAACCGCCGTCGCAGCCTGGCCGCGGGCGGGGCGATTTCCCAGGAAGAACTGTCCCACGCTCGGGACGACCTGAGCTCGGCCCAGAGCGCGTTGAACAATGCCTTGCAACAACTGGCGAGCACCTCGGCGCTGGTGGATGCGACGGTGATTTCCGATCATCCGGACGTGCAGGTCGCTGCCGCCCAACTGCGTGATGCCTACCTGGCCAATGCGCGGACCACGCTGATCGCACCGGTCACCGGCTACGTCGCCAAGCGCACCGTGCAACTGGGCCAGCGCATTCAGCCGGGCACCGCGACCATGGCTGTGATCCCGCTGAACCAGTTGTGGATCGATGCCAACTTCAAGGAAACCCAGCTGCGCAACATGCGTATCGGCCAGACCGTCGAGATCGAATCCGACATCTACGGCAGCGACATCAAGTACAGCGGCACCATCGACAGCCTCGGTGCCGGTACCGGCAGCGCGTTTGCCTTGTTGCCGACGCAGAACGCCACGGGTAACTGGATCAAGATCGTCCAGCGAGTGCCGGTGCGCATTCACATCAATGCCGACGAGCTGGCCAAGCATCCCTTGCGCATCGGTCTGTCGACGGTGGTCGATGTCGACTTGCACGACCAGAGCGGCCCGGTGTTGGCGCAGCAACCGCCGCAAAAGGCGTCGTTCACCACCAATGTCTACGACCAGCAGCTGGGTGAAGCCGACGCCATGATCGCCCGTCTGATCCACGACAACAGCGCCGCTGGCAGCACCGCCCAGCGCTGATCCGCTTCTCCCTGTGCCCCGACTGGTCAAGTCGCGGCACCACGCCTTCGAAGGACAAGTGATGAGCAACAATGCGTCGTTCACGCCGCCCAGCCTGCTGCTCAGTACCATCGGGCTGTCGCTGGCGACATTCATGCAAGTGCTCGACACCACCATTGCCAACGTCGCCTTGCCGACGATTTCCGGCAATCTGGGAGTGAGTTCCGAGCAGGGCACCTGGGTCATCACCTCGTTCGCGGTGAGCAACGCCATCGCCTTGCCGCTGACCGGCTGGCTGAGCCGTCGCTTCGGCGAGGTCAAGCTGTTCCTGTGGGCGACGCTGCTGTTCGTGCTGGCGTCGTTTTTATGTGGTATCTCGACGTCGATGCCCGAACTGGTGGGCTTTCGCGTGATCCAGGGCCTGGTGGCCGGGCCGCTCTACCCGATGACACAGACGCTGCTGATCGCGGTGTATCCCCCGGCCAAACGGGGGATGGCGTTGGCGTTGCTGGCGATGGTTACGGTGGTGGCACCTATTGCCGGCCCCATCCTCGGCGGCTGGATCACCGACAGCTACAGCTGGCCGTGGATCTTCTTCATCAATATCCCGGTGGGCATCATCGCGGCCGGGATCGTGCGCCAGCAATTGGCGGCCCGGCCAGTGACCCTCAGTCGCCAGCCCATGGACTACGTGGGTCTGATCACCTTGATCATTGGCGTCGGTGCGCTGCAAGTGGTGCTCGACAAGGGCAATGACATGGACTGGTTCGAGTCCAACTTCATCATCATCGGTGCGGTGATTTCGGCGATCGCGCTGACCGTGTTCATCATCTGGGAAATGACCGACGAGCACCCGGTGGTGAATCTGCGGCTGTTCAAATATCGCAATTTCCGCGTGGGCACCATGACCCTGGTGATGGGCTACGCGGGATTCTTCGGCATCAACCTGATCCTGCCGCAATGGTTGCAGACCCAATTGGGCTACACCGCGACCTGGGCGGGATTGGCAGTGGCGCCTATCGGTATCCTGCCCGTACTGATGTCGCCGTTCGTGGGCAAGTACGCGCACAAATTCGACCTGCGGATCCTCTCCGGGCTGGCCTTCACGGCCATTGGGGCCAGCTGCTTCATGCGCGCAGGCTTTACCAATGAGGTGGATTTCACCCACATCGCGCTGGTACAGCTGTTCATGGGGATTGGTATCGCGCTGTTCTTCATGCCGACCCTGAGCATCCTGCTGTCGGACCTTCCGCCGTCGCAGATCGCTGACGGTTCCGGCCTGGCGACCTTCTTGCGCACGCTAGGTGGCAGCTTTGCGGCTTCGTTGACCACGTGGATCTGGATTCGCCGTGCCAATCAGCACCATGCCTACCTGACCGAGAGCATCACGGCCTACGATCCAGCGACGCAGCACACGATGCAGGTCATGGGCGGAGCGGGGCAGACGACCTATAGCCAATTGGACCAGATCGTCGAAAGCCAGGCGTACATGTTGTCGACGGTGGATTACTTTACGTTGATGGGCTGGATGTTCGCGGCGCTCGTGGTGTTCGTCTGGCTGGCCAAGCCGCCATTCAGTGCCAAGGCCGGGCCGGCGGCGTCCGGGCACTGAGGGCGCCCCGTCACTGCTCGAACATCTCCAGCGCATGGGCCAGGCTGGCCGTCGACAATTCCCCCAGATGCGTGCCTACCAGGTGGCCGTCGGCGCTGTAGAACAGGGTGGTCGGCAAGGCGGCCGAGCCCACCTGTTGCGCCAGCGCCGTCTGCTGGTCGAACAGCACCTGGGTGCTGTCGATACCGACAGTCCCGAGAAAGGTGCTGACATCCGCCACGCTTTCGCCTTGATTGACCAGCACGAAGGCCACTTGCGGATAGTCCTGCATGGCCTGGCGCAGCACGGGCATCTCGCGCCGACAAGGCGGACACCAGGTGGCCCACAGGTTGACCACCATCGGCCGCCCGCGTGGGTCGGCCAACGGCACCGTCAGGCCTGATGCGTTTTGCAGGTGCAGATCGGGCAGGCGCCGGTTTTGATCCAGATGCTGGGTGGTGACACTGACCAGTGTCCAGAGCACCAGGCCTGCGCTCACGCCCCAGCCAACCGGGCGCCGCAGTGACGCGCGGCGCCAGCCGATCAGCAGCGTGCCCAGCACCATCGTCACCACCCCGGGCCAGGCCAGGAAGCCGCCATCGCGCAGGTCGATCGCTTGCAGCGGATCGTTGTGGTATTGCGGCCAGTAGCGGATGACGAAACCTGCACGAGCTACGATCAGCGCGATGATGAATAGCCAGAATATGACTGATTCTCCCGGCCGCTTGGCAGGTCCGCGGCGCTCGATTCCCCACGCCACGGCCATGCCCAGGCCGACCGCTGCCAGCAGGCTCAGGTGTTGCAGCGACAGGGCGAAGGGCCCGAGGTTGAAGCTCAGCATGTGGGGGTATCCAGAATAAGCGGTGATGTTGCCGGCCTCTTCGCGCGCAAGCCTTGCTTCTGCAGTGCCAGCCGAACCCGAGCCGTACACCTGTGGCAGCAAGGCTTGCTCGCGAAGAGACCGGGACTGCGTGTGGCAAAGCGCAGAGGTAGAGGGTGGCCACAGGTCGAAGCATGCGTCCATTCGGTTAACCGCAGATTAACGGTATTACCCGCAACCATCGATCGGTAGCCCGTGTGGCTATAATCCTCGCTTAATCGGCCTCGACCATGCTGCCCGTCGACCTTTGCCTTTCTGCCCTGAGATGACCCCCATGCACGTACTGCTTTGTGAGGATGACGACCTGATTGCCAGCGGTATCGTCGCCGGGCTCGGCGTTCAGGGCCTGATCGTCGATCGCGTGGCGACCGCTGCCGCGGCGCAAAGCCTGCTGCATACCGGGCATTTCGATGTGATGGTGCTGGACCTCGGACTGCCCGACGAAGACGGCCTCAAGCTGTTGCAGCGCCTGCGTCATCAGGGGCAGGTGCTGCCGGTACTGGTGCTGACCGCCCGCGATGCAGTGACCGATCGGGTCGCCGGGCTGCAAGCAGGCGCCGACGATTACTTGCTCAAGCCGTTCGACCTGCGCGAGCTCTGCGCCCGTCTGCACACCTTGTTGCGCCGCGCTGCCGGGCGTACGGTCAATGTCATCGAGCACGGGCCGCTGCGGTACGACCCCAGCAGTCGCGAGGCTTGGCTGGGTGAGGCAGTGGTGGACTTGTCACGGCGCGAGCAAGCGTTGCTGCAGGCGTTGTTGCATAACCGCGGCCGTGTGCTTTCAGGCGATCAACTCAAGGACAGTGTCTACGGCTTCAGCGACGAGGTCGAAAGCAACGCCCTCAATGTGCACATTCACCACCTGCGGCGCAAATTGGGCAACGGCATCGTCGAGACAGTGCGCGGCCTGGGCTACCGTCTGGGGCCCGCGCACCTGCCGACGCAGGAGGACGCATGAGCCTGCGTCTGCGCCTGAGCCTGATTCTGGGCGGTGCTTTCATCCTGATCTGGGCGCTGGCGGCGGCCTGGATGTTTCGCGATCTGCGCAATCAGATGATGTTTTCCCTCGATCAGCGCTTGGTGGCTTCGGCACGCATGGTCGCCGGGCTGGTCGATCAATTGCCCGTGCCACTGTCGACCCAGGGCAACGGCACCCATTTCAGTGCCGATCAATTAAGCATTCCCGACGGCATGGCGTGCCAGGTCAGCTCCCTGCGCGGCGAGATCCTGGCCCGGAGCCACAGCAGTGCCGAGCAGACCCTGGATGACCAGAGGAGCGGCTTTCACGATCAAGTCATCGACGGCGCCCACTGGCGCAGTTTCACCCTGGCCCGGGATGACGTGCGCATCACCACCGCCGACCGCCAGCAGGAGCGGGAAGCGCTGAACACCTCGATGCTGCTGGCGGCGTCGGCGCCGGTGTTGATGGCCTTGCTGGGTAGCCTCGGCGTGTTGTGGCTAGGCGTGCGCCAAGGCCTGGCGCCGCTGCATCGTATGCGTGATGCCCTAACCCGACGCAGTCCAGACTCCCTCGAACCATTGCAGATAGATCGGCTGCCCAGCGAGCTGCAGCCGTTGCAGGCGACCCAGAACGCCTTGTTCTTGCGCATCGCCCGCGCCCTCGAGCGGGAACGTCGGCTGACCGGTGACGCCGCCCATGAGCTGCGCAGCCCGCTGACGGCGGTCAAGACCCACCTGCAAGTGGCACGCATGACCGACGGCAGTGTGCGTGAGCAGGCGCTGGAAAACGCCGAGCTGGGCGCCGATCGCTTGCACCGGACGCTGGAGCAATTGCTCTTGCTGGCGCGCGTGGAGGGCAGCCTGTCGTTCGATGACGGCGTACAGTGCACGGCTGAGCAGGTCGCGCGACTGGCCATCGAGGATGCCAGCCATGGAGATCGCGAACGGATCGATCTGCAGATACCGCAGCGGCTGTCGGCCGCTTGTCTGGAGATGCCTTCGGCACTGGCTATCGCGGCGTTGCGCAATCTGCTGGACAACGCACTGCGGCACAGTCCTGCCACCACCCAGGTGGTGTTGCGGCTGCGCGCGGATGCCGGGCAGGCGCTGTTCGAGGTCGAGGATCAGGGCCCCGGCATCGCAGCCGCCGACCTGCAGCAACTCACCCAACGCTTCTGGCGCAGCGGTCCGCAAGCGGGCTGCGGCTTGGGTCTGGCCATCGTGCAAGCGATCGTCGAGCGCTGCGCGGGTCGGCTTGATTTCGATAATCGCGAGGGTGGCCTGAGCGTGTTGTTGCGGCTGCCCTTGCGCACTGCTGCGCCCATCGGCGCTGAGCCTGTGGGGCCCTCGACCCTGGCTCAGGGCGCAGCGGCGAGGGCGCGTTCGCAAGCACACGATTTGTAACGCTGCGAGGGTCGCTCGATGCCACTGTGGGGCGTATGTTGACGTTGGCCCTTTTCGGGGCCTACCACTCTGGAGCAGGAGTCATGATATGGATATCTACCCCCAAGTCCTCCCCGCCAAGGCCAGTGATGCGAGCCTTGTCAGTCGAATCCTCATCCGCTCGTTTCGAGCGGGCTGTGCCCTCGATCATCGAAACAACCCGTTGCTGGTCAATGCCTGGCTACGCCGTCATTCGGCAGAGCAGGTAAGCGCGTGGCTCTCGGACAGTACCGCGCAGGTAGAGGTTGCCTGGCTGCAGGGCAAGCCGGTCGGCGTCGGCATGGTACGCAACACGGGTGAGGTGAGCCTTTGTTACGTGCTGCCGGAGTTTTTCCGCCGGGGTGTCGGGCAGAGCCTGATGAAATCCCTGGAGCGGCATCTGGCGCGCATCGGCCGGGCCCGAGTGCTGATTTACAGCACGCTCACCGGCCAGGGGTTCTATCAGCACTTGGGGTATCGGGAAAACGGCCAGGCGTTGCGAGTGGCAAGCGTGCCGTTGCGGCCGATGCACAAGCCGTTGCCACCCCTGGACCACTGAGCTCGTCCTCAGTCGGCCTTGCCGAACAGCATGCAGGTGGTGGTGCCGGTAGCGTAGAGACGGCCATTGGCGTCGACGATACGGCCTTCGGCCAGTGCCGTGGATCGACCGACGTGCACCACCTTGCCTTCGGCGCGAACCGGGCCGGTGGCCTCGTTCATGCCACGAACGTAGCTGATGCGCAGGTCCAGGGTGGTATAGCCCTGGCCCTTCTGCAGGCAGGTGTGAATCGCGCAGCCCATGCACGAATCCAGCAGCGTCGCGGCATAGCCACCATGTACCGCGCCCAGTGGATTGTAATGCCGTACATCCGGGGTGCCTTGAAAGGTAAAGGTACCCGTCGACCATTCTATCGGCACGAAATCCAGCAATACACCAATGGGCGGGCAGGGCAGTTCACCGCGGGCGATGCCTTCGAAGAACTCTTTCGGTGTCAGCGCGCTGACTTGCGCCATGCTCAGGGCACCCGGCTCACCCAAGGTGGCGCGTATGGCCGCTTCCTGGGCTTTCCACTGGGCCAATATTTCTTCCAGAGACGGGGTCTGCATCAGGACGATTCCTTGTTCGAGTCGAGGAGGGTGGTGCAATAGTATTATGATAGAAATATCATTGCTGGCCGTATAACGGCCAAACTCCGTGACAAACAGGTCGAGGCTCCAGGACGTTGCCAGCGGGGTGAACCGCCGCCGACGGTTTTTGCTATCCTGCGCGCTTTCGGACGGTGCCATGCGAGCGCCGCCTATTTCATCGAAGGATGATTGCATGTCTGCCAAGCCTCTAGCCCGACCGCTGCGCCTGACCCGCAGCGACCACAAGACTTTAGGTCTGGCCGCTTTGGGCGGTGCGCTGGAAATCTACGATTTCATCATTTTCGTGTTCTTCGCCCTGACCCTCAGCCAGCTGTTTTTCCCGCCCGAGATGCCGCAGTGGCTGCGCCTGCTGCAAAGCTTCGGCATTTTCGTCACCGGCTATCTGGCCAGGCCTTTGGGTGGCATTCTCATGGCGCACTTTGCCGATCGCATGGGGCGCAAGAAGGTCTTCAGTCTGAGCATCCTGATGATGGCCCTGCCATGCCTGTTGATCGGCGTGATGCCCACCTACGCCGAAATCGGCTACGCCGCGCCGCTGATCCTGCTGGCCTTGCGCATCCTTCAAGGCGCCGCAGTGGGCGGCGAGGTGCCGAGTGCCTGGGTGTTCGTGGCAGAGCACGCGCCGGCCGGGCGCCGTGGCTATGCCTTGGGTTTCCTGCAGGCGGGGCTGACGTTCGGCTACCTGCTCGGCGCACTGACCGCCACGGCGCTGGCGCAGCTGTTCACCCCGCAGGAGATTCTCGCTTACGCCTGGCGCCTGCCGTTCCTGCTGGGTGGCGTGTTTGGCGTGATCGGCGTGTGGTTGCGACGCTGGTTGAGTGAGACGCCGGTATTTCTGGCCCTGCGCGAGCGTAATGAACACCGCCAGGAATTGCCGCTGCGCACTGTGTTGCGCGAGCACCGCAAGGCCATGTGGCCTGCTGTCATCCTCACCTGTGTACTGACGTCTGCCGTGGTGGTTCTGGTGGTGATCACACCGACCTTGATGCAGCAACGTTTCGGCATGACGGCCAGCCACACCTTCGCCCTCAGCAGCCTGGGTATCGTGTTTCTCAATATTGGCTGTGTACTGGCAGGCTTGCTGGTTGATCGTATCGGCGCGTGGCGAGCCTTGCTGGTGTACAGCCTCCTGTTGCCGATCGGCGTGGCCTGGCTGTATGCCAGCCTGATCGGTGGCTGGGCGTGGCCGGGAGTGGCCTACGCGTTGGCGGGGCTGGGATGTGGCGTGGTCGGGGTGGTGCCCTCGGTGATGGTCGGGTTGTTTCCGGCCGACATCCGCGTCTCGGGTATTTCCTTCACCTATAACGTCGCCTACGCCGCCTGGGCGAGTACCACGCCCCTGTTGCTGATTGCGCTGGTGCCTTGGAGCCCTTGGGTGTGTGTCGGCTATTGTCTGGTCATGGGCGGGGTCGGTGCGTTGACCGCGCTGCGTTTCGCCCCGGCGCCAAACAAACCGGCGGCTGCGGGGGTGGCTGAGCATCCTTGAGCGCTCGCGCGCCTCCCAACAGCCAAAGGCCCTCACGAGGGTCTTTTTTTTAACCTGAATAATAAAATCCCTAAATATGGGATGTGTATTTATATATTGAGATATTTGCCGAGTCAGCGTTATAGTCGTCGCCAGTGACTCCACGACCTCACTGTCAATAACAACTCAGGTGAAGCGATGCAGGCGCAATTGATCGCGCTCGATTGGGGAACGACTTCCTTGCGAGCTTACAAACTTGGCGCGTCCGGTGCGGTGCTCGACCAGCGCGGCCTGTCCTACGGCATCATGGCGCTGCCCGATACGCCACGCGTTATCCACGGCCAACTGTGTGAAGACCGTTTCGAACTGGCCTTCGACGAAGCCTGTGGCGATTGGCTGGATGCCCAGCCCGGTCTCCCGGTGATTGCCTGCGGCATGGTCGGCAGCGCACAGGGCTGGCAAGAAGTCCCCTACTGCCCGACACCGACTCAGGTATCCGGACTCGGCAGCCAGTTGCAGCGCCTGCGCAGCCATCGGGGCGTCGATGTCTATCTGGTGCCAGGGGTCATCCAGCATTCACGGTTGCCCAATGTCATGCGCGGGGAGGAAACCCAAGTGCTCGGCGTGCTCGAGGACCTGCCTGTCGAGCGCCGCGACGCACCCTTGCTGATCGGTCTACCCGGCACCCATTCGAAATGGGTTCAGGTGGTCGAGGGCCGTATTCAGCACTTCGATACCTTCATGACTGGCGAGGTCTATGGGCTCCTGTGTGCCCACTCGATCCTCGGCCGTACGCAACAGCGCAGCGAGCGCTTCGATCCGCAGGCGTTCGATTGTGGCGTCCAGGTGGCGCTGTCGGACGCCGGTGATCTGGGGGTGCTTTCCAATCTGTTCAGTGCCCGCACCTTGGGGCTCACGGGGCAACTGTCGGGCGCCGAGCAGGGCGATTACCTGTCCGGTTTGATGATCGGCCACGAGTTGCGCGCGGTGGCTGAGGCCCAGCATCGCCAAGCGTCTGGTGCGCCGTTACCCGAGGTGGTGCTGATTGGCAGCGATGCCTTGTGCCAGCGCTATCAGCGCGCCCTGGCCGATGTGGGCTTCAAGGTCGTGAGCCAGGCGCCCCAGGCTACCGAGCGCGGTTTATGGAGCCTGGCCTGCGCGGCCGGGCTGGTCACTTCTTCGTTCAAGGATCTTCGACATGCCTGAAACTCATACCCAGGATCTCCTCGCTCAAGCCCTCGCCAGCAACGGTCTGATCGCCATTCTGCGCGGCTTGCAACCCAGCGAAGCGGTGGCCATGGGCGAGGTGCTTTACAGCGCCGGGCTGCGCATCATCGAGGTGCCGCTCAATTCGCCGCAGCCGCTGCAAAGCATCTCCCTGCTGCGCGAGCACTTGCCGGCCGATTGCCTGATCGGTGCAGGCACCGTGTTGAGCCCGGTCCAGGTGGCTGAGGTCAAGGCGGCAGGGGGGCAACTGATCGTTATGCCGCATAGTGATCCTGCCGTGTTGCAGGCCGCCAAGGCTCAGGGCCTGTATCTGGCGCCCGGCGTGGCAACCCCCACCGAAGCCTTCGCTGCGCTGGCGGCCGGCGCCGATGTGCTCAAGCTGTTCCCGGCCGAGGCGCTGACGCCCTCGGTGGTCAAGGCGCTGCTGGCAGTGCTGCCCAAAGGCACGCGGCTGGTACCGGTAGGTGGCATCACTCCGGACAACATGGGCGCATTTCTGGCGGCCGGTGTCGCCGGTTTCGGTTTGGGCTCCGGGCTGTACAAGCCGGGCATGAGTGTCGCCGAAGTCGGCGAGCGAGCCCGGGCCTATGTGGCCGCCTGGAATGCCCTGCAGCATTGAAATCCCGCCTAATTTCGAACATCGACAAGAGAAATAAAACGATGAAAATCACCAAGCTCACCACTTATATCGTCCCTCCGCGCTGGCTGTTCCTCAAGGTCGAGACCGATGAAGGTGTCAGCGGCTGGGGCGAGCCTGTGGTCGAGGGCCGCGCGCATACCGTGGCAGCCGCCGTCGAGGAGTTGTCCGACTACCTGACCGGCAAGGATCCACGCAATATCGAAGACATCTGGACCGTGCTGTATCGCGGCGGCTTCTACCGCGGCGGCGCCATCCACATGAGCGCCCTGGCGGGTATCGACCAGGCTTTGTGGGACATCAAGGGCAAGGCCTTGGGCGTGTCGGTCAGCGATCTGCTGGGCGGGCAGGTGCGTGATCGCATTCGCGTGTATTCCTGGATCGGTGGCGATCGCCCGGCCGACACCGCCCGCGCGGCCAAAGAGGCCGTTGCGCGCGGCTTCACGGCAGTGAAGATGAATGGTACCGAAGAGCTGCAATTTCTCGACACCTTCGACAAGGTCGACCTGGCCCTGGCTAACGTGTCTGCCGTGCGTGATGCGGTGGGGCCGAATGTGGGCATCGGCGTCGACTTTCATGGTCGTGTGCACAAGCCCATGGCCAAGGTGCTGATGAAGGAGCTCGACCCTTACAAGCTGATGTTCATCGAAGAGCCGGTGCTCAGCGAGAACTACGAGGCGCTCAAGGAGCTGGCACCGCTGACCAACACCCCGATCGCCTTGGGCGAGCGGCTGTTTTCCCGTTGGGACTTCAAGCGCGTGTTGAGTGAAGGCTATGTGGACATCATCCAGCCTGATGCCTCTCATGCCGGCGGCATCACCGAAACCCGCAAGATCGCCAACATGGCCGAAGCCTATGACGTCGCGCTGGCCTTGCACTGCCCGCTAGGGCCGATCGCGTTAGCCGCCTGCCTGCAACTCGATGCAGTCTGCTACAACGCCTTCATCCAGGAGCAGAGCCTGGGCATCCATTACAACGAAAGCAACGACCTGCTCGATTACGTCACGCATCCCGAGGTGTTCGATTACGACAATGGCATGGTGAAGATCCCCAATGGTCCGGGCCTGGGCATTGAAATCAACGAAGAATACGTCAAGGAGCGTGCCGCCATCGGCCATCGCTGGCGCAACCCGATATGGCGCCATGCTGACGGCAGTTTTGCCGAGTGGTAAAGCGCCGTATCACATGAATGGTTGTTGCTGAATCGGCCTCTCCGGCGGCGAAGAGGCCATCCTGGACAAAGCGGATTCCTGACACACCCACCTCCAACAAAGACAAAAAGAGGTATGTGCGATGCAGACTCGAACCCTGGCCGCTTCGGCCTCGGCGGCGACGTTGGCTACGCCCAGTCGCAAGCGTTTTTTCATCATGGTGCTACTGTTCATCACCGTGGTGATCAACTACCTGGACCGCAGCAATCTGTCCATCGCCGCCCCTGCGCTCACCAGTGAGCTGGGAATCGATCCGGTTCATGTCGGGCTGATTTTTTCGGCTTTCGGCTGGACCTATGCGGCCATGCAGATCCCCGGCGGCTGGCTGGTGGATCGGGTGCCGCCGCGCATCCTCTACAGCCTGGCGCTGGTGTTGTGGTCGCTGGCCACAGTGATGCTCGGTTTCGCAGGCAGCTTCGTCGCGCTGTTCGTGCTGCGCCTGGCGGTCGGGGCGCTGGAGGCCCCGGCCTATCCGATCAACAGCCGCGTGGTCACCACTTGGTTTCCTGAGCGCGAACGCGCCACGGCCATCGGGTTTTACACCTCCGGGCAGTTCGTCGGGCTGGCGTTTCTGACGCCGGTACTGGCTTGGCTGCAGCAGACCTTCGGCTGGCATATGGTATTCGTCAGCACCGGCGTACTGGGTGTGGTCTGGGCCGGCGTGTGGTACTGCGTGTACCGCGAGCCACGGGATTTTCGTGGCGTCAACGACGCCGAGGTCGCTCTGATCAAGGATGGCGGCGGGCTGGTAGACATGCAAGCCAAAGCGGCCAGAACCAAGGCTGCATTCAGTTGGCGCGACCTCGGGATTGTGCTCTCGCAGCGCAAATTGTGGGGTATCTACCTGGGCCAGTACTGCCTGAACTCGACGCTGTGGTTTTTCCTGACCTGGTTCCCGACCTACCTGGTGAAATATCGCGGCATGGACTTCATCAAGTCCGGCTTGCTGGCCTCAGTGCCGTTTCTCGCAGCCTTTGTCGGCGTACTGTGCTCGGGGTTCTTCTCCGATTGGTTGATCCGTCGCGGCGCCAGCATCGGTCTGGCGCGCAAGCTGCCGATCATTGGCGGACTGCTGATTTCAACGGCCATTATCGGAGCCAATTTCGTCGATTCCACACCGCTGGTGATCGCTTGCCTGGCGCTGGCGTTCTTCGGCAACGGCTTGGCATCGATTACTTGGTCCCTGGTCTCGACCCTGGCTCCGGCGCGTCTGCTGGGGCTGACCGGCGGCATGTTCAATTTCATCGGCAACCTGTCGGCGATCAGTACACCTATCGTCATCGGCTTCCTGGCGACCGGCGATTCCTTCGCGCCGGCCATCACCTACATCGCTGTGACGGCGCTGGTGGGTGCGCTGTCGTACATCCTTCTGGTGGGCAAGGTCGAACGCATTGTGCTGGAAGGCGAACCTGGGCCGCGTCCTTGATCCGGCTGGTGCTCCCGGGGCTGGATGGCCATAATGAGCGGGCTTTTTCATCGGATCAGACAAGGCGTTTTCATGCAGGATGATGCATCCAAACTGAGCAAAGACACGCCGCCGACCGGGACCCAGACCCTGTTGCGCGGCCTTGCCGTGGTGCAGGCGGTGGCGGCGGGTGCACGGGATCTGAAGGCGATTGCCCAACAGATCGGCACCACGCGCAGTACCACTCACCGGTTGGCCAGTTGCCTGGTGGAGGAGCGTTATCTGCGGGTGCTGCCCCAAGTGGGCTATCTGCTGGGGCCACGGCTGATCGAGCTGGGCTATCAGGCGCGCGAGGAAGTGCCGCTGGTGGCGTTGGCGACTGGGTATCTGGACGAGTTGTCACAACTGACCGGCGACACTGTGCACCTGGCGGTGCGTGACGGTGATGAAGTGCTGTACCTGCACAAGAATCCAGGCCGCAATGGGCCGGAAATGCGCTCGCGTGTAGGTCATCGCATGCCGCTGGCGCGCACCGGAATCGGCAAGGCGCTGCTGCTCGACAGCACCGAGCAGGAATGGCAGCGTTTGTACCTGAGCAGCCTGCCCATGGGGGCGGTGCACAGTGGTCGGCCCAATCATGTCGAGCAGACGTGGGGCGAGGTGTTGGCGCGCATGCAGACTTACGTGGCGGGGGGCTATGCCTTCGATCTGGAGGACAACGAGCCTTCGATTCGTTGCGTTGCCGCACCCATTCGCGAAGTAGGCGGGCAGATCATCGCAGCCATCAGTGTTGCGGGCACGGTGCCCTATATGCCGTTGGAGAAAATGCGCGAGCTGACCCCGGTGGTGCAGAAGACGGCGCGCAGCATCAGTGCCGAGTTGGGTGGCTGAATCATTTGCAGGGAGGGGCTGCCCCCTCCCTGCACGTGGTTTGCAGCCTTAACCCTTCAACGTTGCCATATCGATGACGAACCGGTACTTCACATCGCCTTGAATCATGCGCTCGAACGCTTCGTTGATCTGGCGGATATCGAGCATTTCGATATCGCAGGTGATGCCGTGCTCGGCGCAGAAATCCAGTACTTCCTGGGTCTCGGCGATGCCGCCGATCAACGAACCGGCCAGTACACGGCGCTTCATTACCAGCTTGCCTGCATGCACTGCGGGGTCGATCGGCTCGATCAGGCCTACGAGGATATGCACACCGTCGAATCGCAGGGTGTCCAGGTAGGGGTTGAGGTCGTGCTGCACCGGAATGGTGTCCAGCAGGAAATCGAAGCGTTCGGCTGCGGCCGCCATCTGCGCCGCGTCGGTGGAGACGATGACGTGATCAGCGCCTTGGCGACGCGCTTCTTCGGCCTTGGCTGCGGAGCGCGTGAACAGGGTGACTTCAGCGCCCATGGCCTTGGCGAACTTGATGCCCATGTGGCCCAGACCACCCATGCCGAGGATGCCGACCTTGTCACCGGCCTTGACGCCGTAGTGCTTGAGCGGCGAATAGGTGGTGATACCGGCGCAGAGGATCGGCGCGGCGCTGGCCAGGTCGAGCTTGGCCGGAATGCGCACGACGAAGCGCTCGCTGACTACGATGGCGTTCGAATAGCCGCCCATGGTGGTGGTGCCGTCGACGCGGTCCGGGGTGGCGTAGGTCATGGTCGGGCCTTCGGAGCAGTATTGCTCAAGGTCCGCCTTGCAGGCTTCGCAATGGGCGCAGGAGTCGACCATACAGCCGACGCCGACGGTATCGCCAACCTTGTAGCCGCTCACGCTGGCACCAACGGCGGTAACCTTGCCGACGATTTCGTGGCCAGGCATCAGCGGGTACATGGCGATACCCCACTCGTTGCGTGCCTGATGGATATCGGAGTGGCAGACGCCGCAATAGAGGATCTCGATCGATACATCATCGGCGCGCAGTGCGCGACGCTGGAAGTTCATCGGGGCCAGCGGGCTGGTAGCGGTTTGAGCGGCGTAGCCGATTGCAGTGAACATGGTGATACCTATGCAGCAGAGTTAGCGGCCCATTGTCCCTTCCCTCAGGACGCGCGGCCATGGCGATTCCTCCGGCACCCTTGTCCATTCCTCCGAAAGTCAAACGATTCAGCCTGGTGCTTTGCTCAAATCTGCGATCATGGGCATGTCTGATCCTCTGGTAAGCCTCCCTTTATGTTGACCCGTCACCTCGACGCCAACGCCACGCTGGTGTCGTTGATCCGGCCTTTGGCCACCTGTTCCGGTTTTATCGCCACGCTGCTGCCTGATGTAAGGCTGGTTTGCGCCTATGGTCAGGTTGCGCGCTGTCCGCAGATCTACGAGCCAAGCCTGATCGTCATCGCTCAGGGCAGCAAGATTGCCTACCTCGAAGGCCGCACCCTGGAATATGGCGCCGGGCACTATTTGGTGCAGGCGCTACCGGTGCCCTTCGAGTACGAAACCTTTGCCAGCGAGGAGCAGCCGTTGCTGGGGGTGTATATCCGCTTCGATCGGACCATGCTCGCCGAGTTGGTGCTGGAGATGGGTGATGAGGGCGCCCCGAGTGCCAAGGCGCAAACGCCGGCATCGATGGTTTCGGCGGTGCTCGACGGACCCATGCGCGAGGCGGTGGAGCGCTTGCTGCGTTGTGTGCAGGACCCCCTCGAGTCGCGGATCATGGGGCCGGCGCGGCTGCGCGAAGTGCTGTTCGCGGCGTTGCGTGGCAGCCAGGGTGGGGTGCTGCGGGCGCTGGTGCAACAACAAGGGCAGATGGCGCGAGTAGCTGCTTCGCTCAATCATCTGCACCAGCATTTCAGCGACAACCTGGACGTCGCCACTTTGGCGCGTTTCGCCAACATGAGCCCGTCGACCTTCCACGAGCATTTCAAGCGCACCACGCATCTGTCGCCACTGCAATATCTCAAGCGCCTGCGCTTGCTCAAGGCGCAGCAGTTGCTGGCGGCCGAGGGGCTTGGGGTGGCGCAGGTAGCGCACCGGGTCGGGTACCAGAGCACTTCGCAGTTCAGTCGAGAGTACAAGCGTTATTTCGAGCGCAATCCAGGCCAGGAAACCATACAGCTGTCATGAAAAAGCCCCCGCAGCGCAAGGCTGCGGGGGCTTCGTTAACATCATGAATTACATATTCGGGTAGGTCGGCCCGCCAGCGCCTTCCGGGGCGACCCAGGTGATGTTCTGCGAAGGGTCCTTGATGTCACAGGTCTTGCAGTGCACGCAGTTCTGGGCGTTGATCTGGAAGCGCTTTTCGCCGTCTTCCTGAGTGATCACCTCGTACACACCGGCCGGGCAGTAGCGCTGCGCGGGCTCGTCGTACAACGGCAGGTTGGTGCCGATCGGGATGCTCGGGTCCTTGAGCTTGAGGTGGCAGGGTTGTTCCTCTTCGTGGTTGGTGCTGGAGAGAAATACCGAGCTGAGCTTGTCAAAGCTGAGCTTGCCATCGGGCTTGGGGTAGGCAATTTTCTGCGAGTCGGCAGCGAGCTTGAGGCAGGCATAATCCGGCTTGGTGTCGTGCAAGGTGAAGGGCAGCTTGCCGCCGAACCAGTTCTGGTCGATGTAGTTTAAGGCCGCGCCTGCCACCGTACCGTACTTGTGCATCGCCGGGCCGAAGTTGCGGCTGGCGAACAGCTCTTCATGCAGCCAGCTGGCCTTGAAGCCCTCGACGTAGGCGGTCAGTTCATCCCCACCTTCACCACCGGCCAGCAACGCATCGGCCACCGCTTCGGCGGCGAGCATGCCGGATTTCATGGCGGTGTGGCTGCCCTTGATCTTGGCCCCGTTCATGGTGCCGAGGTCGCAACCGATGAGTGCACCGCCCTTGAAGACCATCTTCGGCAGCGAATTGAGCCCGCCTTTGGCCAGCGCCCGGGCGCCGTAACTGATGCGCTTGCCGCCTTCCAGGTATTGGGCAATCACCGGGTGATGCTTGTAGCGTTGGAATTCGTCGAACGGCGACAGGTACGGATTGCTGTACGACAGATCGACGATCAGGCCGACCACCACTTGGTTGTTCTCAAGATGATAGAGGAACGAGCCACCCTGGTTGTCGTTGTCCAGCGGCCAGCCAGCGGTATGCACCACCAGACCTTGCTCGTGCTTGGCCGGGTCGACTTCCCAGATTTCCTTGAGGCCGATGCCGTAGTGCTGGACGTCGGATTCGTTGTCGAGCTGGTAGCGAGCGATCAGCTGCTTGCCGATGTGCCCGCGGCAGCCCTCGGCGAACAGGGTGTATTTGCCGCGCAGTTCCATTCCTGGGGTGTAGAGGCCTTCCTTGGGATGGCCTTCGCGGTCGACGCCGAGGTCGCCAGTGATGATCCCGCGTACCACGCCGTTCTCGTCGATCAGCGCTTCCTGAGCGGCGAAGCCAGGGTAGATCTCTACGCCCAGATTCTCGGCCTGCTGGGCCAGCCAGCGGCACAGGTTGCCCAGGGAGATAATATAGTTGCCATGATTGTGCATGGTCTTGGGCACGAACAGGTCAGGGACCTTGATGGAGCCCTTGGCATCGCGCAGTACGTAGATATCGTCGCGTTTTACCGGAGTGTTGAGTGGCGCGCCGAGTGCCTTCCAGTCCGGGAACAGCTCGTTGAGCGCGCGAGGCTCGAACACTGCGCCGGAGAGGATGTGGGCACCGACCTCAGAGCCTTTCTCGACCACGCAGACACTCAGGTCCTGGCCGGCCTCGTTGGCTCGTTGCTTCAGGCGGCAAGCGGCGGACAGGCCGGACGGGCCAGCGCCGACCACGACCACGTCGAACTCCATAAATTCGCGTTCCACGGATATCTCCTGTTCAAGGCTCATCGGTTTTTCTAATTGGATAGGAGCTCGCTGTCATCAACCTCCGCTGTAGCGCGGGTAATGATGGACTACACAGCAGGCTTTCCAGGTTGCGCATTATATCTACACCACCAGGGAGGTCCAATACAAACGCTTGTTTGAATTTATCCATCCCCCGGATAATCAGGGCTCGGCAGGCGTGACTGCCCGGTTTCGCTGGTTGACCCTATGGTGCGATGCGGTCAAGATACGGACGGTTTGCGTTTACCCGCAGGTGAACGTTGTGCATCAGGGCTTCTCTAAAAACCAGGCCTCGCCATGCCGCCGCCGCCCTCGCAGGCCAGCCGCGCCGCGTGCTACGCCGTGTGTAGTGAAGTTTACACATCGCGACAGCCAGTGACTCGCGGCTTTTCGCCGCTTGTGATTGAAAGGACGAGCAAAAGCTGAATTTGTTTTGGCTGCCAACGTTTTAAAGGTGCCTTGTGCCCATGAACACTCGCCCGGCACTGCCCCGGGCGATTTTCTTACACCGGAGAGTAACGAGGAATCCATGAAGGTTCTTGTAGCTGTCAAACGAGTGGTCGACTATAACGTCAAGGTTCGCGTCAAAGCGGACAACTCCGGCGTCGATCTTGCGAACGTCAAGATGTCGATGAACCCGTTCTGCGAAATCGCCGTTGAAGAAGCGGTACGCCTGAAAGAAAAGGGCGTGGCCAGCGAAATCGTCGTGGTCACCATCGGCCCGGCAACCGCCCAGGAGCAACTGCGCACCGCGCTAGCGCTGGGTGCTGACCGCGCCATCCTGATCGAGCACGCCGAAGAGCTCACTTCTCTGGGTGTCGCCAAGCTGCTCAAGGCTGTCGTCGACAAGGAGCAGCCACAGCTGGTCATTCTCGGCAAGCAGTCGATCGACAGCGACAATAATCAGACGGGCCAGATGCTTGCCGCGCTTAGCGGTTATGCACAGGGCACCTTCGCGTCCAAGGTCGAAGTCAACGGGGACAAGGTCAACGTTACCCGCGAAGTGGACGACGGTCTGCAGACCGTCGCCTTGAGCCTGCCGGCGATCGTCACCACCGACCTGCGCCTCAACGAGCCCCGCTATGCTTCTTTGCCAAATATCATGAAGGCCAAGAAGAAGCCCCTGGAGACTTTCACTCCTGAGGCGCTGGGTGTTTCCGTTGCCTCCACCGTGAAGACCCTCAAGGTCGAAGCGCCTGCCGTACGCAGCGCGGGCATCAAGGTCAAGTCGGTGGCCGAGTTGGTCGAGAAACTCAAAAACGAAGCGAAGGTGATCTGACATGACCATCCTGGTAATCGCTGATTACGTAACCGAAGGTCAAGCCCACACCGGCTTTGCGCCTTCGACCCTGAACACCGTAGCTGCAGCGCAAAAGATCGGCGGCGACATCCACGTGCTGGTCGCGGGCACGGGCGTCGCTGCCGTGGCCGAAGCTGCTGCAAAAATCTCTGGAGTCAGCAAGGTGCTGGTCGCGGATAACGCAGCCTACGCCCATCAGTTGCCGGAAAACGTCGCGCCGCTGATCGTCGAGCTGGCTTCTGGCTACAGCCACCTGCTGGCCGCCGCTACCGCCAACGGCAAGAACATCATGCCGCGGGTCGCCGCTCAGCTGGATGTCGACCAGATCTCCGAGATCGTCTCGGTGGAGTCGCCAGACACCTTCAAGCGGCCGATCTATGCTGGTAACGCCATTGCCACCGTGCAATCGAGCGCGGCCATCAAGGTGATCACCGTCCGTGCCACCGGTTTCGACGCCGTTGCCGCCGAGGGTGGTTCGGCAGCGGTTGAAGCGGTAGGCGCTGCGCACGATGCGGGCAAATCGTCCTTCGTCGGCGAAGAGCTGGCCAAGTCTGATCGTCCTGAGCTGACTGCAGCCAGCATCGTCGTCTCTGGCGGCCGCGGCATGCAGAATGGTGATAACTTCAAGCACCTCTATAGCCTGGCCGACAAGCTCGGCGCCGCAGTGGGTGCGTCCCGCGCTGCCGTCGACGCTGGCTTTGTGCCCAACGATATGCAGGTCGGTCAGACCGGCAAGATCGTCGCGCCACAGTTGTATATCGCTGTCGGTATCTCCGGCGCGATTCAGCACTTGGCCGGCATGAAGGACTCCAAGGTGATCGTCGCGATCAACAAGGACGAAGAAGCGCCGATCTTCCAAGTGGCCGATTATGGCCTGGTAGCGGATCTGTTCGAGGCGGTACCCGAGTTGGAGAAGCTGGTTTAATCCAGCGCCTTCACTTATAAAGAGCCCGGTCATCATGGGCTGCCCTACAGAGGGCGGCCTGAGTGTCCGGGCTTTTTTGGTTTTTGGTCAAAGGAAGTTTTTGTGAGAGTTCATCCGTTCTACTTGCTGCTGGGCGCACTGGCGCTTGGCGGCTGCGCCAGTGCCCCGCCGCCCATCGAACAGATGCGCCTGGCCGATCAGGCGCTGGACCAGGCTCGGGCAGTCGGCACCACCGAAGACACTGCCGAGTTCAAGCTGGCGATGGAAAAAATGACTCAGGCGCGTAGCGATATGGCCGACAAGGCGTTCAAGGCTGCGCGTCTGCAAGCTGAACAAGCTGAGCTCGATGCGCGCGTTGCCGAGGCCAAGGTGCTGACGCAAAAGAGTCAGGATCAGCTGGCGGCCAGCAATGTCCGTATCGACCGCCTGCGCAAGCAGTTGCAGGAGGGGCAATGAATTCAAGATCTTTGCGTATTGCTGCGCCGATGATGATTGCGGGTGTGCTGGGGCTGTCGGGTTGCGCCGTGTCTTCCTCTCCTGAGGGCGCCCTGCGGCAGGCCGATGAGCGCTATCAGGTCGTGCAGGCCGATACCAATGCTCAGCGTCTGGCACCGAAGGATATTGCCCGTGCCGAGGACTCGCTCAAGCGCGCCCAGCGCTTGTCCGCTTACTGGGGATCGGGCGGCGATGTGGAGCACTATGCTTACCTGAGCGAGCGGTACAGCGAGATCGCTCGACTGCATACGGTGCTGGGCTTGAATCAGGAGCGCTTGGCCAAGCTCGAGCGGGATCGTCAGCGTTTGCAGTTGGCGCTACGCGAATCACGGCTGGCCAGTGTGCGCGAGCAGGATCAATGGGTCGAAGACCAGATCATGAGCCTGACCACTACCGATGCCGACCGGGGCGTGGTGCTCACACTCGGCGATGTACTGTTCGATACGGGCGAGGCCGCATTGCAACCTTCCGCCAACCGGACCGTGCTGAAACTGGTGCAGTACCTGCAGGCCAATCCGAAACGTATCATTCGTATCGAAGGCTACACCGACAATACCGGTGAGAGGCCATTTAATCTCACTCTGTCTCGTGATCGAGCTCAAGCCGTGGCCGACATGCTGGTGGATCTGGGTATCGACGAGAAGCGTATCGAGGTCCAGGGGTACGGTGATCAGTACCCGGTTGAGGCCAACGCTTCGGAGCGGGGGAGAGCGCTGAATCGTCGAGTCGAGATTGTGTTTTCCGATAACCAGGGAGTGCTCGGCCAGGCCCGATAACCGTCGTTTCGATAATAGCGCTGCTGGATGTATTACTTGGCAGCGCTGCGATCGGCTATATCCATCTCAAACAGCCTTGTTCAGGCGGTTGATAGCCCTGTCATACATGCGATTGCGTCTATGGCCTTCGCCATACCCACCGCAGGCGGCCACAGTGCCTGATTGAATATGATCGAGATATTTGAACAATCGCCGGGCAGGGATTTGCGCTACCGAGTAGCCTGACGCTGTCATTCGATCTTGCAGGGTATAGCCGGGAACTTGATCGTCCATGCAGAAGTGCAGACCATGCTGTTTGATTGCTTTGCTGTTCCATAAGGTGCAGAAGCTTTTTAGATGCACTTCCTTCCATGGTTTGGGGATTCGTCCGGGTATACCCAGTGCCTGCAGCATTCGACGGTAATAGTGCTTGCAGTAGCGAGAACCGAAGCGCCATGAGGTTCGCAGCAGGCCCCGATCCAGCTGCTCGACACAGCCGACCGCAGCGACCTTCGGGTCCTGGGTGCAGAGGTCGAGCATCAGTTTGAAGACCCGGTCATCGAAAATGAAGGTGTCGGTGTGCATCAGTAAGATGTAGTCGGTGTCGATGCGCTCCAGGATCATGTCCAGGGCCTTGCCGTGAGCAATGTGCCCCAACTCGCCTTCGGGCTGTACGCGCTCGATCAGATTGATCCATGGCAAGCTGCGCAGGTAGGTGGTGCTGTCATCCGCAGAATTGTTATCCACCACCCATACAGGTACCTGCTTGTTCGCCAAATGCTTGTGCAAGAGCTCAAGGCAAGTTCTGGTCATTTCGCATGTCTTGTAATTTACAAGTGCAATGCTGAAAGTGGCGGGTGGCAGGGGGGTGTGTGTATTCATGATATCGGCCCTGTTGCTGCGTTGTTTCACTCATGTGTTCGACGCATCGCTAACTGTTTGAGGCCCGGATAGTGGTGACTGAAACTATTGGGCAATAGTTGGCTGCCAGGACGTTCGGCGTGCTTATGAACGGTTCAAAGTTACGGCATGACTGGAAGCGTCGAGTGGATGTCGAAACTATGCTGGGCTGAGTGTGAAATTTTTGTCATGTTCAGATTGCAAAATTGTACCCAGAATGTAACTAAATATTAGTTTAATTTATTTGTAACAAAATCTTTCTTAATTGTTTACTAAACCGAAATGCGCTCATGATAGATGCGGTTGCACCGATTTGGGGCGCATGAGCACTTTACCTACCAATTTCCCTGATACAACAACTGTGCCCGTACACTTCGCAACTGTAGTGGTAGGATACTGCCAGCCAGTGTACGGAGCGCGGCCTCATGACCAGTCTTTTGCTTTATCAGCGTATCGCCCAGCAGTTGGCCGAAGATATTCGGCGCGGCGTCTATCAGCCCGGTGAGCGCGTGCCTTCGGTGCGCAAGATGAGCGCGCAGCTCAGCGTCAGCCATGCCACGGTGCTGCAGGCCTACGCCAACCTTGAAGATCAGGGGCTGATCCGCGCGCGGCCGCAATCTGGCTATTACGTGCACCAGACGCCGGCGCTGACCGCTACCACCCCGGACATCGCCCGGGTCGAGCGCCCTGGCCTGGTGACCCGCAGCAGCATCATCCAGCAAGTGCTGGACGAGTCGCGTCGCGAAGGGGTTTTCCCCTTGGGCGCTGCGGTACCCCATGTCGATTATCTGCCGGTGCGCGCGCTGCACCAACAAATCGCCAAGGTCACGCGGTTCCAGAGTCCGCGGGCATTCAGTTACATGTTCAGCCCCGGCTTCGAGCCGCTGCGTCGGCAGATCGCCATACGTATGCGCGATGCCGGTGTGGTGGTCGATCCCGCCGATATCGTCATTACCCACGGCTGTGTTGATGCGTTGCAGATGGCTTTGCGGGTGCTCACTCGTCCGGGCGACCTGATCGCCGCCGAGTCACCGACCTATTATGGGCTCTTGCAGCTGGCCGACTTGCTCGGCTTGAAGGTCATCGAGATCCCCAGCGATCCGGCCAACGGCATCAGCATCGAAGCCTTGCAACTGGCGGCCAACCAGTGGTCGATCAAGGCTCTGGTGCTGACCCCTCGGCTGAGTAATCCCTTGGGCGGGGCTATGCCCGAGGACCGCCAGAAGCAACTGTTGCGGCTGGCGTCGGACTTCGATATCCAGATCGTCGAGGACGATATCTATGGCGAACTGATGTTCGAGCAGGGGCGTTTCAAGGCGCTCAAGTCCTACGACCGGCTGGGCCATGTGATCTACTGTTCGAGCTTTTCCAAGACTCTTTCGCCGGGCGTGCGGATCGGCTGGATGATTGCGGGCAAGTATCAGGCCGAGATTCAGCGTCTGCAAACGTTCAGCACTCATTCTGCGTGTAGCGTGACGCAGATGGGCATTGCCAGTTATCTGGAGAACGGCGGCTACGATCGCCACTTGCGCTTCATTCGCCAGGAATATCGCAAGAATCTCAGTGCCTACCAACTGGCGGTGCAGCAGTTCTTCCCCGAGGGCACACAGATGACCCGTCCAGTGGGCGGGTTCATTCTGTGGGTCAGTCTGCCGGGGCGGGTCAACACCCAGGAGTTGCACGTTCGCGCGCTGGAGCAGGGCATCAGCATTGCGCCGGGGTTGATCTTCAGTAATACCGAGCAATTCAACCACTGCATCCGTCTCAATTGCGGTATCCCATGGGATCGCGAAGCGGAACGAGCGCTGATGACACTAGGGATGTTGGCCAGCCAATTGTGTCAGGAAGTTGCGTCGGGCAGTTTTCTCTAGGCTTGGGTGCGAGTGGCTCTTGCCAGCAGCGCGCGGAACGGGGAGCATAGAGTTTTCTCGGCATTTGCTGGGCTGCCTCATGAACGTATTGAAGAATTTCCGCTTTGTGTGTCTGAGCCTGGCGCTCGCTGCGCCCATCACTTTCGCCGCTGGCCCATCCAGCCCGGCGCCGGTGGTCGAAAAATCGCCGGCTTCAGTCAAGTCTCCTACCGATGGCGGCAAGGTCGCCGGCGCAAAAGCCGGTTCCGCGAAATCTGCCGCTAAAGCCTCCCGGCACGCGAACAAGACGCCTGCGAACAAGGTTGCGCGCAAGGGCAAGGCCCGCAAGGAGTCCGATGTCCTTGCCACGCCAGTACCACCCGCCAAGCTGGACCTGACGTTGCCCAAGGCGATGGTCGACAGGCTCGAGCCGCCTGCCAAGGAGGCGCAGAAACCCTCGGCGGGTCAGCCGATCCTTCCGCAGATGTTTGCCGAGAAGAAACCCGATACCGATGATTTCCAACTCAATGGCCGCATCTTGAACAATGAGATGGGCTTGCCGATGATTCGCAACGAAGGTCGCCGCGACATTGAAGGCGCCGCTCTGGATTTCAAGTTCCGGCAATGAATTGAAATGGTCAGGCGTGGAAAATTTCCTGGGCGCAATTTCAAACGAGCGTTTTAGCGGTTACTATCGCAGCTGTTCGAACTCCTTTTCTGTCTGAGGTTGCTGTCGCCATGAAGTGTCGTGAAGGTTGTGGTGCCTGTTGCATCGCACCATCCATCAGTTCGCCGATACCCGGAATGCCCGACGGCAAGCCAGCGGGTGTGCGCTGCGTGCAATTGTCTGCAGCCAACCTGTGCTCGATATTCGGACTGCCTGTGCGGCCAAAGGTGTGCGGACAGTTCGATGCCGACATCGAGGTGTGTGGCATCAGTAATGCGGACGCAATGCGCTTGCTGACCTGGATGGAAGCAGTGACTGCCTGAGCAGAGAAGGTGTTCGATTCGCGAGGTCTTCGACAATAAGGAAAACAAGATGAGATCGTTGTATCGAATGACAGCCGTTGTGGGCGTGTCGATGTTGTTGGCAGGTGCGGCTCATGCCGAAGATTGGCAGGTGGCCAAAGATAAGGATGGGGTACAGGTGTCGCTCAGCGATATTGCCGGTTCCAAATACAAGGCCTATCGTGGTACGACCTTGATCAAAGCCCCATTGGCCAAGGTCCGCACGCTGCAGGAAGACGCCGCCGGAGCCTGCGCCTGGATTCATGAGTGCAAGCAGCAAAAACTGCTCAAGCATGAAGGCGATGACGCCTGGACCTATACCCAATTCAATACGCCGATCATGGTCACGCCACGTGACTCGGTGCTGAAGGTCACTACCACGGTCGGTGCCGACGGTTCGGTGACGCGCAAGCTCCAGGGGGTACCGACCTATATTCCGGAAGAGGCGGGCTTCGTGCGAGTCTCTCAGGTCGATGGCTACTGGAAGCTCACTCCCAAGAGTGCGGACAGCACCGAGGTGACCTACCAGGTGCATACCGAGCCAGGGGGGAGTGTGCCTTCGTGGGTGGCAAACAAGTTCGTGGTCGATGCACCCTTCGAGACGTTGAAGTCGCTGAAGGCGCTGGCTGAAAAGCCTTAACGATACAGTCGCAGCTTATGCTCGGTTTTCTCTCGACTGTGGCGCAGGCGGATATGAAAAAGGCTGCCATGAGGCAGCCTTTTTTCGTTCAGGCGGTAAGCCTTACTTGCGATCTTCCAGTTTGACAACATCACGCGAAGGCTTACCCGTATACAGCTGGCGCGGACGACCAATCTTGTACGGGCTGGAGAGCATCTCTTTCCAGTGCGAGATCCAGCCGACGGTACGTGCCAAGGCGAATATAACGGTGAACATGCTGGTCGGAATGCCAATCGCCTTGAGAATGATGCCCGAGTAGAAGTCGACGTTCGGATACAGCGAGCGCTCGATGAAGTACGGGTCGGTCAGGGCGATCTCTTCCAGGCGCATGGCCAGTTCGAGTTGCGGATCGTTCTTGATGCCCAGTTCCTTCAATACCTCGTCGCAGGTCTGTTTCATGACGGTGGCGCGAGGATCGCGGTTTTTATACACGCGATGGCCGAAGCCCATCAGTTTGAACGGATCGTTCTTGTCCTTGGCCTTGGCGATGAATGTGTCGATGTTGGAAACATCGCCGATTTCATCGAGCATGGTCAGAACGGCCTCGTTGGCACCGCCGTGAGCGGGGCCCCAGAGCGCGGCGATACCGGCGGCGATACAGGCAAACGGGTTGGCGCCCGAAGACCCCGCCAGGCGCACCGTAGAGGTTGATGCGTTCTGCTCGTGGTCGGCATGGAGGATGAAGATCTTGTCCATTGCCTTGGCCAGCACCGGGCTGATCGGTTTGATCTCGCACGGGGTGTTGAACATCATGTGCAGGAAGTTTTCGGCGTACGTCAGGTCGTTGCGCGGGTACATCATGGGCTGGCCCATGGAGTACTTGTAAACCATCGCTGCCAGCGTTGGCATCTTGGCCACCAGGCGCACGGCGGAAATCTCACGATGCTGCGGGTTATTGATGTCCAGCGAGTCGTGATAGAACGCCGACAGCGCACCCACCACGCCGCACATCACCGCCATCGGGTGAGCGTCGCGACGGAAACCGTTGAAGAAGGTCTTCAGTTGCTCGTGCACCATGGTGTGATTCTTCACGGTGCTGACGAACTTGGCTTTCTCTTCAGCGGTTGGCAGTTCGCCGTTGAGCAGCAGGTAGCAGGTTTCGAGATAGTCGGACTGCTCGGCCAACTGTTCGATAGGGTAGCCGCGGTGCAGCAGGATGCCCTGGTCGCCGTCGATGTAGGTGATCTGTGACTCGCACGAGGCTGTCGACATGAAGCCTGGATCGAAGGTGAAACGACCGGTGGACGTCAGCGACCGGACGTCGATAACTTCTGGACCCACGGTGCCGGTTAAAATCGGCAGTTCGACGGGGGCTGCGCCCTCGATGATCAACTGCGCTTTTTTGTCAGCCATGTGGCCTCCTATTAATGCTTGGTATCATCAGACAGAACCCCCCACGCAGGGCCCGCATCACTATAGTGTGATAAATCCTAAAGTCAATTTGCTTGAAATAAGCCTTTAGGAGGCTTGCAATATGACTTTTTCTTCGAACTTGGGCCCCATTTACGCCTTTTGTCAATCCATTGCAATGCGCTATTCGGGGGGAGCCAGTGCGTTGTCATTAGTAGCCTAACTGTCTATACTCGGCAGCCGACCGCCTCGGGCTTTTTTGCCCATTCCGAGGGCGATCACTTCCTGGGTGGTGCGTACCTGACCAGTACACTTTCCCTACAACTTGCCCTGCTTGCTAGGGGCTCTTCAGTGTGAAAAAAAGCCGTGAATAGCCAACGACCTGTAAACCTAGACCTAAGGACCATCAAACTCCCGATCACTGGCGTTACGTCATTCCTTCATCGTGTTACCGGTATCATCCTCTTCGTCGGCCTCGCCATCATGCTCTACGCATTGGCCAAGTCGCTGGGGTCGGAAGACGGTTTCAACGATGTGAAAGCGTACCTGACCAGCCCGCTTGTGAAGCTGGTGATCTGGGCTCTGCTGTCCGCGCTGCTGTATCACATGGTGGCCGGTATACGCCATTTGCTCATGGATTCGGGTATCGGCGAGACGCTGGAAGGCGGACGACTGGGCTCGAAAATCGTTATCGCCATCTCCGTGGTGCTAATCGTTCTGGCAGGAGTCTGGATATGGTAACCAACGTCACGAACCTTTCCCGTTCGGGCCTCTATGACTGGATGGCACAGCGTGTGTCTGCGGTCGTTCTCGCGGCTTATTTTCTGTTTCTGATCGTATGGATCATTGCCCACCCTGGTTTGCAGTACGACCAGTGGCATGCTCTGTTCGCCCACAACGCAATGCGCATCTTCAGCCTCCTGGCGCTGGTAGCACTCAGTGCCCACGCCTGGGTCGGGATGTGGACGATCGCGACCGACTACCTGACGCCGATGGCGCTGGGCAAGTCCGCGACGGCAGTGCGTTTTCTTTTCCAGGTCGTATGCGGCGTAGCAATGTTCGCCTACTTCGTCTGGGGCGTGCAGATTCTTTGGGGTATCTGATCCATGGCTAATATCAACACCAATACATTCGACGCCATCATCATCGGTGGCGGCGGGGCTGGCATGCGCGCCGCGCTGCAGTTGGCTCAGGGTGGTCACAAGACCGCCGTGGTCACCAAGGTCTTCCCGACCCGTTCGCACACTGTATCCGCCCAGGGTGGCATCACCTGCGCCATCGCTTCTGCCGACCCGAACGACGACTGGCGCTGGCACATGTACGATACCGTCAAGGGCTCCGACTATATCGGTGACCAGGACGCTATCGAATACATGTGTTCCGTAGGTCCGGAAGCCGTGTTCGAGCTCGAGCACATGGGGCTGCCGTTCTCCCGTACCGAGCAGGGCCGCATCTATCAGCGTCCGTTCGGTGGTCAGTCCAAGGACTTCGGTAAAGGTGGCCAGGCTGCCCGCACCTGCGCCGCCGCTGACCGTACTGGCCATGCGCTGCTGCACACTTTGTACCAAGCTAACCTGAAGGCCGGCACTGTATTTCTCAACGAATACTACGCAGTAGACCTGGTCAAGAACCAGGACGGCGCTATTGTCGGTGTCATCGCCATCTGCATCGAAACCGGTGAGACCACCTACATCCGTGCTAACGCTACCGTGCTGGCTACCGGCGGTGCAGGCCGTATCTACTCGTCCACCACCAACGCCCTGATCAACACCGGTGATGGCATCGGCATGGCCTTGCGCGCTGGTGTGCCGGTGCAGGACATTGAAATGTGGCAGTTTCACCCGACCGGCATCGCTGGCGCAGGTGTACTGGTCACCGAAGGCTGCCGCGGTGAAGGCGGTTACCTGATCAACAAGCACGGTGAGCGTTTCATGGAGCGTTATGCTCCGAACGCCAAGGACCTTGCCGGTCGTGACGTAGTTGCACGCTCCATGGTCAAGGAAATCATCGCCGGCAACGGCTGTGGTCCTGATGGCGATCACGTGATGCTCAAGCTCGATCACTTGGGTGAAGAAGTCCTGCACAGCCGCCTGCCAGGCATCATGGAGCTGTCCAAGACCTTCGCACACGTGGATCCGGCCGTTGCGCCGATTCCGGTCGTGCCGACCTGCCATTACATGATGGGTGGTGTCGCCACCAATATTCATGGTCAGGCCATCACTCAGGACGCCAATGGCGTCGACACCATCATCCCTGGCCTGTTCGCGGTCGGTGAAGTGGCGTGTGTGTCGGTTCACGGTGCCAACCGTCTGGGCGGCAATTCGCTGCTCGACCTGGTGGTCTTCGGTCGTGCAGCGGGTCTGCACCTGGAGAAGGCGCTCAATGAAGGGATCGACTACCGTCGTGCCAGCGAGACCGATATCGACGTCGCTCTGGCTCGCCTCAACAGCCTGAACGAGCGCACCACCGGCGAAGACGTCGCCAGCCTGCGCAAAGAGCTGCAAACCTGCATGCAGAACTACTTCGGTGTGTTCCGTACTGGCGAGTTCATGCAAAAAGGCATCGCTCAGTTGGCCGGTCTGCGCGAGCGCATCGCCAACGTCAAGATCAACGACAAGAGTCAGGGTTTCAACACCGCTCGAATCGAAGCCCTTGAGCTGCAGAACCTGCTGGAGGTCGCTGAAGCTACCGCGATCGCTGCAGAGCACCGCACTGAGTCTCGCGGCGCGCACGCCCGTGAAGACTACGAAGATCGCGACGACGAAAACTGGCTGTGCCACACCCTGTACTTCCCGGGTGAGAAGCGTGTCGCCAAGCGTGCCGTGAACTTCTCGCCGAAAACCGTTCCGACCTTCGAACCGAAGATCCGGACTTACTAAGGGTGACCGCCATGTTGAAAGTCAGCGTTTATCGTTACAACCCGGACCAGGACAGTGCACCGTCCATGCAGGACTTCCAGGTCGACACCGGTGGCAAGGATGTCATGGTTCTGGACGTGCTGGCCCTGATCAAAGAGCAGGACGAGGGCTTCTCCTATCGTCGCTCTTGCCGCGAAGGCGTGTGCGGTTCGGATGGCATGAACATCAACGGCAAGAACGGCCTGGCGTGCATCACGCCGCTGTCCGCTGTCGTAAAAGGTAACAAGTTGGTGGTTCGTCCATTGCCAGGTTTGCCGGTTATCCGTGACCTGGTCGTCGATATGAGCATCTTCTATAAGCAATACGAAAAGGTGAAGCCTTTCCTGCAGAACGACACGCCGGCCCCGGCCATCGAACGTCTGCAAACGCCGGAAGAGCGCGAGAAGCTGGACGGTCTGTACGAGTGCATCCTGTGCGCTTGCTGCTCGACGTCCTGCCCGTCCTTCTGGTGGAACCCGGACAAGTTCCTGGGCCCTGCTGCACTGCTGCAAGCCTATCGCTTCCTGGCTGACAGCCGTGACACCAAGACCTCCGAGCGCCTGGCTTCGCTTGATGACCCGTTCAGCGTATTCCGCTGCCGCGGCATCATGAACTGCGTGAACGTGTGCCCCAAGGGTCTGAACCCCACCAAGGCGATTGGTCATGTTCGCAACATGCTGCTCTCGAGCGGCGTGTAACAAAGATTCAAGAAGTGTTGCACCCGTAAGCCGCTGCAGTGCAGGTATGACACCTGCGCTGCAGTGATAACCAAAGCGGCATCCCACAAGGTTGCAGCTTTTACTTTTGAAGTATTGAGACCAGCAGGGGCATCCGGGCTGGTACCCGGACTATCTGCGAGATCCTCGGTAGCTTGACCAGTCCGCGCCAATGGGACTATTCGGGCACGCCGCGACATCTTGCCGATGGAGTCCCCTTACCGAGGGTGACCAAGCATGCAAGAAAGCGTGATGCAGCGCATGTGGAACAGCGCCCACCTTTCAGGTGGTAACGCTGCCTATGTGGAAGAGCTCTATGAGCTTTACCTGCACGACCCTAACGCTGTGCCAGAAGAATGGCGCACCTACTTTCAGAAGCTGCCTTCCGAGGGCAGTTCTGCCACCGATGTCTCGCACTCGACAATTCGCGACCATTTCGTGCTGCTGGCAAAGAACCAGCGCCGCGCTCAACCGGTCTCCGCCGGTAGCGTGAGCAGCGAGCACGAAAAGAAGCAAGTTGGCGTGCTGCGATTGATTCAGGCCTTCCGCATGCGCGGCCATCAAGCGGCCCAGCTGGACCCGCTGGGGCTCTGGCAGCGTCCGGTGCCGGCAGACCTGTCAATCAACCAGTACGGCATGACCAATGCCGATCTGGATACGACCTTCCGTGCCGGCGACCTGTTCATCGGCAAGGAGGAGGCGAGCCTACGCGAAATTCTCGAGGCTTTGCAGCAGACATATTGCCGCACCATCGGCTCCGAGTTCACCCACATCACCGATTCCGAGCAGCGCAGCTGGTTCCAGCAGCGTCTCGAGACCGTGCGCGGGCGTCCAGTGTTCTCCGCTGAAATCAAGAGCCACGTACTTGAGCGCGTTACAGCGGCAGAGGGCCTGGAAAAGTATCTGGGTACCAAATACCCGGGCACCAAGCGTTTCGGTCTGGAAGGCGGCGAGAGCCTGATTCCGATGCTTGACGAGATGATCCAGCGTTCCGGCTCCTACGGCACCAAGGAAATCGTCATCGGCATGGCCCACCGTGGTCGTCTGAACGTGCTGGTCAATACCTTCGGCAAGAACCCGCGCGAGTTGTTCGACGAGTTCGAAGGCAAGAAGAAAGTCGAGCTCGGCTCCGGCGACGTCAAATATCACCAGGGTTTTTCCTCCAACGTGATGACCGCAGGCGGCGAAGTTCACCTGGCCATGGCGTTCAACCCGTCCCACCTGGAAATCGTCTCGCCAGTGGTTGAGGGGTCCGTCCGTGCCCGTCAGGATCGTCGCAACGACAGCGTTGGCGACAAGGTCCTGCCGATCTCGATTCATGGTGACGCGGCCTTTGCCGGCCAGGGTGTGGTGCTGGAAACCTTCCAGATGTCCCAGACCCGCGGTTTCAAGACCGGCGGCACGATCCATATCGTGATCAACAACCAGGTCGGCTTCACCATCAGCAATCCGCTGGATGCGCGCTCTACCGAGTACGCAACCGACGTTGCCAAGATGATTCAAGCGCCGATCCTTCACGTCAATGGTGATGATCCGGAAGCCGTGGTATTCGTCACCCAGCTGGCCATCGACTACCGCATGCAGTTCAAGCGCGACATCGTCATCGATCTGGTCTGCTACCGCCGTCGCGGCCACAACGAGGCCGACGAGCCAAGCGGCACTCAGCCGTTGATGTACCAGAAGATCGCCAAGCAGCCGACGACCCGCGAACTCTACGCGCAAAGCCTGATCCAGACCGGTGCTCTGGACGAAGCCAGTGTGCAGTCGCAGATCGACGAATACCGCAATGCGCTGGACAACGGTCTGCACGTGGTGAAAAGCCTGGTCAAGGAGCCGAACAAGGAGCTGTTCGTCGACTGGCGTCCGTATCTGGGGCACGCCTGGACCGCTCGTCACGACACCTCTTTCGATCTCAAGACCTTGCAAGAACTGTCCGCCAAGCTGCTGGAAATTCCGGAAGGCTTCGTGGTTCAGCGTCAGGTCGCGAAGATCTACGAAGATCGCCAGAAAATGCAAGCCGGCGGCCTGCCGATCAACTGGGGTTACGCTGAAACCATGGCGTACGCGACCCTGGCGTTCGAAGGTCACCCGATCCGCATGACCGGCCAGGACATCGGCCGTGGCACCTTCTCGCACCGTCACGCGGTGTTGCACAACCAGAAAGACGCCGGTACCTACGTCCCGCTGCAGAACCTCTTCGAAGGCCAGCCACGTTTCGATCTGTACGACTCGTTCCTGTCCGAAGAAGCGGTGCTGGCGTTCGAATACGGCTACTCCACCACTCAGCCTAACGCGCTGGTGATCTGGGAAGCCCAGTTCGGCGACTTCGCCAACGGCGCGCAAGTGGTGATCGACCAGTTCATCACCAGTGGCGAGCACAAGTGGGGCCGTCTTTGCGGTCTGACCATGCTGCTGCCGCACGGTTACGAAGGGCAGGGGCCGGAGCACTCCTCGGCGCGTCTGGAGCGTTACCTGCAGCTGTGTGCCGAGCACAACATTCAGGTGTGCGTACCGACCACGCCGGCACAGATCTACCATTTGCTGCGCCGCCAGGTGATTCGTCCGCTGCGCAAGCCGCTGGTGGTCCTGACGCCGAAGTCGCTGCTGCGCCACAAGCTGGCCGTGTCGACCCTCGAAGATCTGGCCCATGGTTCGTTCCAGACGGTGATCCCGGAGATCGATACCCTCGATCCAGCCAAGGTCACCCGCCTGGTCCTGTGCAGTGGCAAGGTCTACTACGACCTGCTGGAAAAGCGTCGCACCGAAGGCCGCGAAGATATCGCCATCGTGCGTATCGAGCAGCTGTACCCGTTCCCGGAAGACGACTTGATGGAGGCCATCGCGCCTTACACCAACCTGCAGAACGCAGTGTGGTGTCAGGAAGAGCCGATGAACCAAGGCGCCTGGTACAGCAGCCAGCATCACTTGCGTCGCAGTATCGGCAACCACGTCAAGGGGCTGGGACTCGAATATGCAGGTCGTGACGCTTCTGCCGCACCTGCCTGCGGATACGCTTCGATGCACGCCGAACAGCAGGAAAAACTGCTGAAAGACGCATTCACTGTCTAACGCCTTCGCGCTACTGAAACCGAATTTAAGGAATTACTGATAATGGCTATCGAGATCAAAGCCCCTACTTTCCCGGAATCGGTTGCCGATGGCACCGTTGCCACCTGGCACAAGAAACCGGGCGATGCAGTCAAGCGTGATGAGCTGATCGTCGACATCGAGACCGACAAGGTCGTCCTCGAAGTCCTGGCCACCGCTGACGGCGTCCTGGGCGCGATCGTCAAGAACGAAGGCGACACCGTTCTTTCCGACGAACTGCTGGCGACCATCGAAGAGGGCGGTGCTGCTGCCGCTCCGGCCGCCGCGGCTCCTGCCGTTGCGGCAACTGCCGCCGCTGCTCCGGCCGCTGGCGCAGGTGACGAAGACCCTATCGGCGCTCCGGCTGCCCGCAAACTGGCTGAAGAAAACGGCATCGCCCTGAGCAGCATCAAGGGCACAGGCAAGGACGGCCGCGTGACCAAGGAAGACGTGGTTGCCGCCATCGAAGCCAAGAAGTCCGCACCTGTTGCCGCCAAGCCTGCCGCGCCAGCCGCTGCTGCCCCGGTGGTGACTGCTCCTGGCGAGCGTACCGAGAAGCGCGTGCCGATGACCCGTGTACGTGCCACCGTTGCCCGTCGTCTGGTCGAAGCTCAGTCGAACATGGCGATGCTGACCACCTTCAACGAAGTCGACTTGACCGAAGTCATGGCGCTGCGTTCGAAGTACAAGGACTTGTTCGAGAAGTCCCACAATGGCGTGCGCCTGGGCTTCATGTCGTTCTTCGTCAAGGCTGCCACTGAAGCGCTGAAACGCTTCCCGGCCGTCAACGCGTCGATCGACGGTGCGGACATCGTTTACCACGGTTATGCCGATATCGGTGTCGCCGTGTCCAGCGACCGTGGCCTGGTGGTCCCGGTCCTGCGTAATGCCGAAAGCATGAGCCTGGCTGAAATCGAAGGGGGCATCGCCGCCTACGGCAAGAAAGCCCGTGACGGCAAACTGTCGATCGACGAAATGACTGGCGGTACGTTCACCATCACTAACGGTGGTACCTTCGGTTCGATGCTGTCGACCCCGATCGTCAACCCGCCACAAGCGGCCATTCTCGGCATGCACAACATCATTCAGCGTCCGGTCGCGATCAACAACCAGGTGGTCATCCGTCCGATGATGTACCTGGCGTTGTCCTACGATCACCGTCTGATCGATGGTAAAGAAGCCGTGACCTTCCTGGTGACCATCAAGAACCTGCTGGAAGACCCAGCTCGTCTGTTGCTGGATATCTGAAACAGCAGCTGCAAGCTGTAAGCTACAAGGCTCAAGCCGTTCGCGGCGTGTCTTGGCTTACGGCTTGAAGCTTGAAGCTTGAAGCTAATAGGAATTTATTTATGACCCAGAAATTCGACCTGGTAGTGATTGGCGCAGGCCCTGGCGGCTACGTGGCCGCCATCAAGGCTGCGCAACTTGGCCTCAAGACTGCCTGCATCGAGAAGTATCAGGACAAGGAGGGCAAACTGGCCCTGGGCGGTACTTGCCTGAACGTCGGTTGCATTCCCTCCAAGGCGCTGCTGGATAGCTCCTGGAAGTTTCATGAGGCCGAATCGGGCTTCGCTATCCATGGTATCAACCACGCTGGCGTGACAATTGACGTACCGGCCATGGTCGGTCGCAAGGCCAACATCGTCAAAGGCCTGACTTCTGGCGTCGCCACCCTGTTCAAAGCCAACGGCGTGACCACCCTCCAAGGCCACGGCAAACTGCTGGCCGGCAAGAAAGTCGAAGTCACCGGCGTCGACGGCACTGTTGAAGTGATCGAAGCCGACAATGTGATCCTGGCCTCCGGCTCGCGTCCGATCGACATTCCACCGGCTCCGGTCGACCAGAACACCATCGTCGACTCCACCGGCGCTCTGGAATTCCAGAGCGTGCCCAAGCGTCTGGGCGTGATCGGTGCTGGCGTCATCGGCCTGGAACTGGGTTCGGTATGGGCGCGCCTGGGTGCTCAGGTCACTGTGCTTGAAGCCCTCGAGACCTTCCTGGTCGCTGCCGATGCTGCAGTTTCCAAGGAAGCCTACAAGACTTTCACCAAGCAAGGCCTGGATATCAAGCTGGGCGCTCGCGTCACCGGCTCCAAGGTCAACGGCGAAGAAGTCGTGGTCACCTATACCGACGCCAATGGCGAGCAGACCATCACGTTCGACAAGTTGATCGTTGCCGTTGGTCGCCGTCCAGTGACCACCGAGCTGCTGGCCACTGACAGCGGCGTGGACATCGACGAGCGCGGTTTCATCTTCGTCGACGACTATTGCGCCACCAGCGTACCGGGCGTCTACGCCATCGGTGACGTGGTCCGCGGCATGATGCTGGCCCACAAGGCATCTGAAGAGGGCATCATGGTCGTCGAGCGCATCAAGGGTCACAAGACCCAGATGAACTACGACCTGATCCCGTCGGTCATCTACACTCACCCGGAAATCGCGTGGGTCGGCAAGACCGAACAGGCCTTGAAGGCTGAAGGCGTTGAAGTTAACGTGGGCACCTTCCCGTTCGCCGCCAGTGGCCGTGCCATGGCAGCGAATGACACCGGCGGTTTCGTCAAGGTCATCGCCGACGCCAAGACTGACCGCGTATTGGGCGTTCACGTCATTGGCCCGAGCGCGGCGGAACTGGTTCAGCAAGGCGCAATCGGCATGGAATTCGGCACCAGTGCCGAGGACCTGGGGATGATGGTGTTCTCGCACCCGACTCTGTCCGAAGCCTTGCACGAAGCGGCCCTGGCTGTGAATGGCGGCGCTATCCACATTGCCAACCGCAAAAAGCGTTAAACAACAAGAAACCACGACGCCTTGCCCGTCGTGAGCCCTGCCAGCAGGGCCCACCGCGGAATGTTCGTCGGACTCGACCTCGCAAGGTCAACGTCTGGGCCAGGTCCACGCGCCGTAGGCCCGGATAGAGTTCTTGCGAGCAGCAGTCACAGGTGGTGCGGCACTTTCACAGTGCAGCGCCGAATGCGCAGTACCTAACGAAGACGGTAATAAGCATGAATCTTCACGAGTATCAGGGTAAGCAGCTGTTCGCTGAGTACGGCCTGCCAGTATCGACAGGTTACGCAGTAGACACCCCCGAAGCAGCGGCAGAAGCCTGCGACAAGATCGGTGGCACTGAATGGGTCGTCAAGGCTCAAGTCCATGCCGGTGGTCGCGGTAAAGCGGGCGGCGTCAAGCTGGTTCGCAGCAAGGAAGACGCCAAGGCTTTCGCACAGCAGTGGTTGGGCAAGCGTCTGGTGACCTACCAGACTGATGCCAATGGTCAACCCGTCACCAAGATCCTGGTTGAATCCTGCACCGACATCGCCAAAGAGCTGTACTTGGGCGCCGTTGTAGACCGTTCGAGCCGCCGTATCGTGTTCATGGCTTCCACCGAAGGTGGCGTGGACATCGAGAAGATCGCTCACGACACTCCTGAAAAGATTCTCAAGGCCACTATCGATCCACTGGTTGGCGCTCAGCCGTTCCAAGGTCGTGACCTAGCGTTCCAATTGGGTCTGGAAGGCAAGCAAGTCGCCCAGTTCGCCAAGATCTTCGTCGGCCTGGCCAAGCTGTTCCAGGACCACGATCTGGCCCTGCTGGAAGTCAACCCGCTGGTAATCAAGGCTGATGGCGATCTGCATTGCCTGGATGCCAAGATCAACATCGACGCCAACGCCATGTATCGTCAGCCGAAGCTCAAGGGCTTCCACGATCCATCGCAGGACGACCCGCGCGAAGCCCACGCTGCCAAGTTCGAACTGAACTACGTTGCCCTTGAAGGCAACATCGGCTGCATGGTCAACGGTGCTGGCCTGGCCATGGGTACCATGGACATCGTCAACCTGCATGGCGGCAAGCCTGCCAACTTCCTCGACGTAGGCGGCGGTGCTACCAAAGAACGCGTGACCGAAGCGTTCAAGATCATTCTGTCCGACACCAATGTCGCGGCCGTTCTGGTCAACATCTTCGGCGGCATCGTTCGTTGCGACATGATTGCCGAAGGCATCATTGGCGCTGTGAAAGAAGTCGGCGTGAAAATCCCGGTCGTTGTCCGTCTTGAAGGCAACAACGCTGACCTGGGCGCTAAAGTACTGGCAGAAAGCGGTCTGAACATCATCGCTGCTACCAGCCTGACCGACGCTGCTCAACAAGTCGTCAAAGCTGCGGAGGGCAAGTAATGAGCGTCCTGATCAATAAAGACACCAAAGTCATCTGCCAGGGCTTCACCGGCTCGCAAGGTACTTTCCACTCCGAACAAGCCATCGCTTATGGCACCAAGATGGTCGGCGGCGTTACTCCAGGCAAAGGCGGCACCACGCACCTGAACCTGCCGGTATTCAACACCGTTCGCGAAGCTGTGGAAAAAACTGGCGCTACCGCCAGCGTGATCTACGTACCGGCTCCGTTCTGCAAGGACTCCATCCTTGAAGCGGCGTTCGGCGGCATCAAGCTGATCATCTGCATCACCGAAGGCATTCCTACCCTGGACATGCTGGACGCGAAGGTTAAGTGCGACGAGCTGGGCGTTACCCTGATCGGTCCTAACTGCCCAGGCGTGATCACTCCGGGCGAGTGCAAGATCGGCATCATGCCAGGTCACATTCACTTGCCAGGCAAGGTCGGTATTGTTTCCCGTTCCGGCACCCTGACTTATGAAGCCGTGAAGCAGACCACTGACGCCGGTTTCGGTCAGTCCACCTGCGTCGGCATCGGCGGTGACCCGATCCCGGGCTCCAACTTCATCGACATCCTGAAGCTGTTCCAGGAAGATCCGAAGACCGAAGCAATCGTCATGATCGGCGAGATCGGTGGTTCGGCTGAAGAAGAAGCCGCTGCCTATATCAAAGCCCACGTGACCAAGCCGGTGGTTTCCTACATCGCTGGTGTGACTGCTCCTCCGGGCAAGCGCATGGGCCATGCTGGCGCGATCATCTCCGGTGGCAAAGGTACTGCAGACGAGAAATTCGCTGCACTGCAAGACGCCGGCGTGAAAACCGTGCGTTCGCTGGCTGATATCGGCAAGGCCTTGGCCGAGCTGACCGGCTGGGAAGTCAAGAAGGCCTAAGGCTGGATTGATCGCTCTGCATACAGAGGCCACCTTCGGGTGGCCTTTGTCGTTGTTGGGGACGCAAAATGCTGGATATTCCTGTCTTGAAAGTAGGACGCGTCTGATTCTGGTGCGCTTTATCGGTTCGTAGCCCTCAAAAGGTGCGTTTCACGCGCATTTTCGCTACCCTAGCCGCCGCTTTGCGCCTGTTGCCCTCAAAAGGGGCTGGCGCGCTCTTAAGGATTGGCCTTCATCGCGGCCGATCACATTTCCCGCACCCTTGGGAAATCCCTCTCTAAATTCCGATTTGAATGTGTGGTTTCCCCCTGATGAAAGTGTTGAAAGGCCAGGACATCCTGGCACTGGGTTTCATGACCTTCGCCCTGTTCGTGGGTGCGGGTAATATCATTTTCCCGCCGATGGTGGGTTTGCAGGCCGGTCCGCATGTTTGGATGGCCGCGCTGGGCTTCCTGATCACTGCCGTCGGTCTGCCGGTCATCACCGTGGTGGCGCTGGCCAAGGTCGGCGGTGGTATGGATGCACTCAGCAGCCCGATCGGCAAAGTTGCCGGCGGTATCCTGGCAGCTGTTTGCTATCTGGCCGTAGGGCCGTTGTTCGCAACGCCGCGCACGGCGACTGTGTCGTTCGAAGTCGGCATGGCGCCGCTCACAGGTGACGGCCCATTGCCGCTGTTCCTCTACAGCCTGGTGTATTTCATTCTGGTGTTCTTCGTTTCGCTGTACCCGGGCAGGCTGTTGGATACGGTAGGGCGCTTTCTGGCGCCGCTGAAGATCATCGCCCTGGCCGCGCTGGGGATTGCCGCTTTCGTGCTGCCGGCCGGCCCCATCGGGGACGCGGTGCCCGAGTACGCGGCCTCGCCGCTCTCGCAGGGCTTCATCAATGGTTACCTGACCATGGATACCCTTGGCGCGCTGGTGTTCGGCATCGTCATCGTCAATGCCATCCGTTCGCGCGGCGTCGAGTCGCCACAGTTGATCACCCGCTACGCGATCATTGCCGGCCTGATCGCCGGGGTTGGTCTGGCACTGGTCTACTTCAGCCTGTTCCGCTTGGGCGCGGGCAGCCACTCCATTGCTGCGGGCGCGGGTAATGGCGCGGCGGTATTGCATGCTTATGTGCAGCACACCTTCGGTTCGATCGGCAGCGTGTTTTTGGCGGTACTGATCTCGCTGGCCTGCCTGGTCACCGCAGTGGGCCTTACTTGTGCCTGTGCGGAGTATTTCAGCGAGGCGCTGCGACTGCCCTACAAAGTGCTGGTCGTTGCGCTGGCCTTGTTCTCGCTGCTGGTGTCGAACCTGGGTTTGACCAATCTGATTCACTTCTCGATCCCGGTGCTGACGGCGATCTATCCGCCGTGCATCGCGTTGGTGGCGTTGAGCTTCTGCAAGGGGTTCTGGCATTCGCAAGGGCGCATAGTGGCGCCGGTGATGCTGGTGGCATTTGTGTTCGGCATGGTCGATGCGATCAAAGGCACCGAATACGCCAGCCACCTGCCGGACGTGTTGGCACACTTGCCGCTGAGTGATCAGGGCTTGGCCTGGCTGGTGCCGTCGGTGCTGGCACTGCTGGCGGCGGTGATCTGTGATCGTTTGCTGGGCCGACCGGAACATGCGGTGGCTTAAGGTCTTTGCCGTGTAGCGAGGGAGCTTGCTCCCGAAAATGTTTCAGCTGCTATATCTTGCGTGCTCACGGGATGTTGGGGGCAAGCCTCCTCGCTACATAAATGCTAGGCTCCTGCTCTATATCACTCAGGAGAGCAGGGCACATGGCGAAGGCGATTGGCGGTTTTTTCGAGCTGGAGTTCAATCGCGGGACCACGCTGTATCCTCAGGCTCAAGGATTCAACAGCGCCCGCTTTGCCCTGCAGGCATTACTGCAGGCCAGCGCGATCAAGCGCCTTTACCTTCCCGACTACACCTGTTCGACCATGCATGACGCAGCGCTGCGCTCGGGCGTGGAGGTGGTGCGCTATCAGGTCGACGAGCAACTGGAACCGGTCGCTCTGCCGGTCCTGAATGCCGACGAGCGCCTGCAATACGTCAACTACTTTGGCCTCAAGAATGATTACATTCGCGATAGGCTGTGGCCGGCGCTAGGCGAACGGCTGATCCTCGATAATGCCCAGAGCCTGTTCAGTGCGCCGCTGGAGGACGTGCCCACGCTGTATTCACCGCGCAAGTTCGTCGGCGTCCCGGACGGTGGCTGGCTGGTGAACGGCCCAGCGAACATGCCTGCCCTCGAACCTGGCAGTAGCGAAGGCCGTACCCGGGCGTTGATAGGGCGTCTGGAAGGCGGTCCTGAATCGTTTTACGGGACGTTCATTGAAGTCGAGCACAGTATTCGCGATGAGGGCGTGCGTGGCATGTCGGCGCTCACGGCGCGGTTGCTCGATGGTCTTGACTACTCGCAGATCCAGGCGCGCCGCCAAGCCAATTTTGCCTTGTTGCGCGGGCGTCTTGATGGGCTCAATGGCTTCAGCCATTTTGCCGGCGTGAGCACGCCAATGATCTACCCCCTGTTGCTCGCCAGTGCCGAACAGGCCAATCAGGTGCGCAGCGCGTTGCAGCAGCAGCGCATCTACGTGGCGACCTACTGGCGCGAGTTGCTTGAGGACCCGGCACTGGGCGCGGCGGCCAGGTGCTGGACCGAGTGCATGCTGCCGCTGCCGATCGATCAGCGCTACGATGATGGCGATATGGAACGAGTGGCCAATGCCGTTCTCCAAGCTCTAGGACGCACATGAAAGGGCCCGGGTCGTCCGCATGGCCCAAGGCGTCCACCAAGGAGCTTTACCCATGAGTATTCCATTCTGGTGTGTGTTCATCAGTGCGCTGTTGATCTTCGTCGCGCGAGTGCCGGTGACGCGGGAGATGAAGGCGCAAGGTTATGACAACCATAATCCGCGGGCGCAGCAAGCGAAGCTGAGCGGTTTGGGTGCGCGTGCCGTGGCAGCGCATCAAAATAGTTGGGAAGCCTTCACGCTGTTTGCGGTGGCGGTGCTGATGGCGCATACCACGCAGACGCAGGGTTGGCTGATCGATTTGCTGGCGATCATCTTCGTGATCGCTAGGGTGATCTATCTGTTCCTGTACTGGAACGACAAATCAAGCCCGCGCAGCCTGGTGTGGGTTGTAGGCTTGATCTGCACCTTGCTGATCATGATCAGCCCGGTGTACCGCCAGATCGTCATGGCGACGATCTGAAAGCTCTTCACATGTAGCGAGGGGGCTGCCCCCGAAAAGTAGTTAGCCTGCGAGATGACATTGGCTGACACGTTTTTCGGGGGCGAGCCCCCTCGCTGCGGGGACCGTGATATTACGGCTTGGTAGCCGGCACAGGCTGGGTTTCCGGAGCCTTCTGCATCATCGCGCCGTTCTGTTCCTTGGCGGCTTCCTGAGCGGACTGATTGCTGTCTTTAGCCGCTTCAGCATTTTCTTTCGCTGCATCATTCATCTTGCTTTGCGCCTGGTCCATTTTTTCCTGGGCCTGTTCGGCGTGTTGCTGGGCGTCTTGCGCCTTGTCTTCGGATTTTTTGTCACAGGCCGCGAGGCCCAGGGCGGCAGTCAGCATCAAGGTCAATGCCAGAGATTTACGCATGGGGTGTTTCTCCTGTTTTATAGTGTTTACGCCCCCCTTCGAGCCGATACCCAATTTAAAGTTCCTTTCACTTGGGTGAGCGCAAGTGATGGATCGCTATAGGTTTTTTGTTCAGCGTCGCTCGCCCGTCACGGTCCCAGCTACGCCGGCCCTCTGCCTCGGGCTGTGTGGCGTACGGATACATCTGCCTGGCATCGCGTCGACATACCTGGCCTTGAAATCCTCACTCACGCCCCCATCTGTTGCTCATCCCGCCGCAAACCGGCCAGTGCCGAGCGTGTCGCTCAGCTCAAGGTAAGCGGCTTCTGCCATCTGATTGGAGTGTGTGACCATGAGCGTGGAAACTCAAAAAGAAACCCTGGGCTTCCAGACCGAGGTGAAGCAACTGCTGCACCTCATGATCCATTCGCTGTATTCCAACAAGGAAATCTTCCTTCGCGAATTGATCTCCAACGCTTCCGACGCTGTCGACAAGCTGCGCTTCGAAGCCCTGGCCAAGCCAGAGCTGCTTGAAGGTGCTGGCGAGCTGAAGATCCGGGTGAGCTTCGACAAAGACGCCAAGACCGTCACGCTGGAAGACAACGGCATCGGCATGAGCCGCCAGGACGTGATCACGCATCTGGGCACCATCGCCAAGTCCGGCACTGCCGACTTCATGAAAAACCTCAGCGGCGACCAGAAAAAGGACTCGCACCTGATTGGTCAGTTCGGCGTCGGCTTCTACTCGGCGTTCATCGTCGCTGATCAGGTCGAAGTATTCAGTCGTCGTGCCGGCTCCGCTGCCAGCGAGGGTGTGCACTGGTCCTCTAAGGGCGAAGGCGAGTTTGAAGTCGCCAATGTCGACAAGGCCGAGCGCGGTACCCGCATCGTGCTGCACCTCAAGGCCGCTGAAGACGAGTTTGCCGACGGCTATCGCCTGCGCAACATCATCAAGAAGTATTCCGATCACATCGCCTTGCCGATCGAACTGCCTAAAGAGCAGGCTCCTGCGGCCGAGGGCGAAGAGCAGTCGGCGCAGGAATGGGAAACCGTCAACCGCGCCAGCGCCCTGTGGACCCGTCCGCGTACCGAGATCAAGGACGAGGAATACCAGGAGTTCTACAAGCACATCGGTCACGATTATGAAAACCCGCTGAGCTGGAGCCACAACAAGGTCGAAGGCAAGCTCGAATACAGCTCGTTGCTGTACGTGCCGGCCCGTGCACCGTTCGATCTGTACCAGCGTGAAGCGCCTCGCGGCTTGAAGCTTTATGTGCAGCGCGTGTTCGTCATGGACCAGGCCGAGTCTTTCCTGCCGCTGTACCTGCGCTTCATCAAGGGCGTGGTCGATTCAAACGACCTGTCGCTGAACGTATCCCGGGAAATCCTGCAGAAGGATCCGATCATCGATTCGATGAAATCGGCCCTGACCAAGCGCGTGCTGGACATGCTGGAAAAACTGGCGAAGAACGAACCCGAGCAGTACAAGGGCTTCTGGAAGAACTTCGGCCAGGTCATCAAGGAAGGCCCGGCTGAAGACTTCGCCAACAAAGAGAAGATCGCCGGCCTGCTGCGCTTCGCATCGACCCACGACAGCAGCGGCGAGCAATCCGTCGGCCTGGCTGAATACCTGGCTCGCGCCAAGGAAGGTCAGGACAAGATCTACTTCCTGACCGGCGAATCCTACGCTCAGGTCAAGGACAGCCCGCACCTGGAAGTCTTCCGCAAGAAAGGCATCGAAGTGCTGTTGCTGACCGATCGCATCGACGAGTGGCTGATGAGCTACCTGACCGATTTCGATGGCAAGGGCTTCGTTGACGTCGCCCGTGGCGACCTGGACCTGGGCAAGCTGGACTCCGAAGAGGACAAAAAAGCCCAGGAAGAAGTCGCCAAGGACAAGGAAGGCCTGGTTGAGCGCCTCAAGGCTGCGCTGGGTGATGTGGTCAGCGAGGTGCGGGTTTCGCATCGCCTGACCGACTCGCCGGCGATCCTGGCAATCGGTGAGCAGGACCTGGGCTTGCAGATGCGGCAGATCCTCGAAGCGAGCGGCCAGAAAGTGCCGGATTCCAAGCCGATCTTCGAATTCAACCCGGCCCACCCGCTGATCGAAAAACTGGACAACGAGCAAAGCGAAGACCGTTTCGCCGACTTCTCGCACATCCTGTTCGACCAGGCCGCACTCGCGGCAGGGGACAGCCTGAAAGACCCGGCGGCGTACGTGCGTCGCCTGAACAAGTTGCTGGTTGAGCTGTCAGTCTAACCAGTCGCAGAACAAACCCGCTTCGGCGGGTTTTTTCGTTACAGTCGTCAAGACTTCAATTGGGGGATAAATCCATGAGCGCAGTCACTGTTCAATCCGTTGTCTATCAGATCGATGGCATCGAATACGAAAGCCGTCTGGTGTTTGACGCAGATGTCGTTTCGCCACGTCCTGGTTTGGTGATGGCGCCCAATTGGATGGGTGTCAGCGAAGGTGCCGAGCGTATCGCCCAGTCCGTGGCCTCAAAAGGCTATGTGGTACTGCTGGCTGACCTCTATGGTCAAGCGGTGCGTCCGCAGAATGGCGACGAGGCTGCCGCGGCGATGATGCCGTTGAAGAATGATCGTGCGCTGCTGAACAAGCGTATGCAGGCGGCGCTGGATCAGCTACAGAGCCAGACCGTCGCCAGCGTCAACAGTGCCAAGCTGGCAGCCTTCGGTTTCTGCTTCGGCGGTTGCTGTGCACTGGAATTGGCCCGTACCGGCGCACCATTGAAGACGGTGGTATCGTTCCACGGTACTCTGGATACGCCGAATCCGGCTGATGGCAAGAACATCAAGGGCAAGGTCCTGGTGCTGCACGGCGCGAGCGACCCATTGGTCCCCAAGGAGCAACTGCCAGCGTTCGAGCAGGAAATGAACGACGCCGGTGTGGATTGGACCCTGACCAGTTTCGGCGGCGCATACCATTCGTTTACCGATACCGAGGCCAACAATCCTGGCGTGCAGATGTACAACAAGACGGTTGCCGATCGGGCGTTCGCCTCGATGCACTACCTGTTGGATGAAGTGTTCCAGGACTGATTACAACCCCACAGGATCCCGGGATACAAAAAAGGCGCCTTTCGGCGCCTTTCTCGTTCAGCAAAGTCGACGCTTACTTGCCCTGCCAACGTTGCAGTACCAGGGTGGCGTTCGTGCCGCCGAAGCCGAAGCTGTTGCTCATCACTGTGTTGAGCTCGACGTTTTCCTTGGTGACGGTCTGGATCGGCAGATCGGCGACCGCTGGGTCCAGCTCGTCGATGTTGGCCGAGCCTGCGATGAAGTTGCCTTCCATCATCAGCATGCAGTAGATGGCCTCATGCACGCCCGCAGCGCCCAGGGAGTGACCCGACAGGCTCTTGGTCGAACTGATGGCTGGCGCCTTGCCGGCGAACACTTCACGCACACCTTTCATTTCCGCGACGTCGCCGACCGGAGTCGAGGTGCCGTGGGTGTTCAGGTAGTCGATCGGGGCGTCGACGGTGGACATTGCCATCTGCATGCAGCGGATGGCGCCTTCGCCGCTTGGCGCGACCATATCGTAGCCATCGGAAGTCGCACCGTAGCCGACGATTTCGGCGTAGATGTGCGCGCCGCGGGCCAGAGCGTGTTCGAGCTCTTCGACCACCACCATGCCGCCACCGCCAGCGATGACGAAGCCGTCACGGTCGTTGTCGTAGGCGCGGGAGGCTTTCTCTGGGGTGTCGTTGCGTTTGCTGGACAAGGCGCCCATGGCGTCGAACAGGAACGACTGGCTCCAGTGCTCTTCTTCACCGCCGCCGGCGAAGACGATGTCCTGCTTGCCCATCTGGATCTGCTCCATGGCGGTGCCGATGCAGTGAGCGCTGGTGGCGCAGGCCGAGGCGATGGAGTAGTTCAGGCCCTTGATCTTGAAGGGCGTGGCCAGGCAAGCCGACACCGTGCTGCTCATGGTGCGGGTGACGCGGTACGGGCCGACGCGCTTGACGCCTTTTTCGCGCAGGATGTCCAGCGCTTCCATCTGGTTGAGAGTCGATGCGCCGCCGGAGCCCGCGATCAGGCCGGTGCGCGGGTTGGAGACCATCTCTTCAGTCAGGCCCGAGTCCTTGATGGCATCAGCCATGGCCAGGTACGCATAGGCGGCGGCGTGGCCGACGAAGCGGAAGATCTTGCGGTCTATCAACTCTTCGAGATTGAGGTCGATGGAGCCGGAAACCTGGCTGCGCAAACCCATTTCGGCATATTCCGGATTGAATCGGATGCCAGGGCGGCTCGCCCGCAGGTTTGCGGAGACGGTGTCTTTGTCATTGCCCAAGCAGGAAACAATGCCCAGACCAGTGATAACGACGCGGCGCATGCGGATAACCCTTAGAAATTTTCGGTGGATGTGAACACGCCGACGCGGAGGCCTTCGGCGGTGTAGATCTGCTTACCGTCAACGCTGACGGTACCATCGGCGATTGCCAGGTTCAGCTTGCCCTTCATGACACGCTTGATCTGGATGTTGTACGTGACCTTCTTGGCAGTCGGCAGCACCTGGCCGGTGAATTTCACTTCGCCCGAGCCCAATGCGCGACCGCGGCCTGGCAAGCCCTGCCAGCCGAGGAAGAAGCCGACCAGTTGCCACATGGCATCCAAGCCCAGGCAGCCTGGCATTACGGGGTCGCCTTCGAAATGGCAGGCAAAGAACCACAGGTCCGGGTTGATATCCAGCTCGGCGACCAATTCACCTTTGCCGTATGCACCGCCTTCTTCGCTGATTTTAGTGATGCGATCCACCATCAGCATGTTGCCAGCGGGCAGTTGCGCATTACCTTGGCCGAACAGCTCACCGCGACTGCAGCGCAGCAGGTCTTCCCGGGTAAAGGCGTTTTGTTTGGTCATGCGAGCTCCTCAATAGTCCCTGCCTGGCAGGGGGCAAATCTTCCCGACCGACTCGTTGGATGAAGGCCGAGTCGGCAGCCTGTACATAGACTATTGCGTAATGATGAAAGTCACAGCACAGAGTATACGAATGTACAGGTGTGCACTGAAATGGTTTTTCGGACGTTTTTTTTGGCCCGAGTGAATGTCAAAGACTCCCGCACTCTAACATTTTCGTCACCTGATGGCAGCCGTTTAGCGCCAATGCCCGCCGATGTATGTATGTCACCGGGCGCGAAGCGCTTCAATAAGGGCGGTAGCTGCCCATTTCACGGGATCCAGCGCTGCAGGATCAGCATGAGATCACTGCGTTTGAACGGCTTGGCCAGGTAATCGTTCATGCCAGCGTCGATACAAGCCTCGCGATCGCCGTGCAGTGCGTTGGCGGTAAGGGCGATGACAGGTACGTCGTTATGCAACGTTAGCAGACGAATCCTTCGCGTGGCTTCGTATCCATCGATGATCGGCAGTCGGCAATCCATCAGCACTGCATCGAAACGCAAGCGCGACACTTCGGTCACCGCCTGAGCACCATCGCCGACCACGCTGACGGTGAAACCCAGGCTGCGCAGCATGGCTTCGATAACAGTCTGGTTGACCGGATTGTCTTCCACCAACAGCACGTGCAAACCGGTACCAATGGTTCCGGTGCCGTCGTTGGCAGTTGATCGGGCGGGCGCTGGCAGGTTGACCACCAGCGGCTTGTTGCTCAATGCCAGCGGCAGCTCCAGGGTGAAGGTGGAGCCTTGGCCGACTTCGCTGTCGGCATGCAGGGTGCCGCCCATGCGCTCGGCCAGATTGCGCGCGATCGGCAAGCCCAGGCCGGTACCGCCGTAGCGCCGGGAAATAGAACTGTCCGCCTGGCGGAAGGCGACGAACATTGATTCAAGGTCGTGAGCGCTGATACCAATGCCGGTGTCGCTCACCGTGCAGGTCAGCCAGATCAGATCGTGGTCCAGCGCCTGGCTGGCGACTTCGATACGCACATGGCCCGCCTCGGTGAACTTCAAGGCATTGCCGACCAGGTTGACCAGTATCTGCCGGATGCGCGTAGGGTCGCCGGCCACGTGCACGCCGCGCAATGCTGCGGCGATCTCCAATTCCAGGCGCAGGCCGCGCTGTTCGGCGTCGAGGCGGAAGGGCTGGGCAATCAGCTCGATCAGTTCCGACAGGTCGAAGGCGATGTGTTCCAATTCCAGGTTGGTGCGCTCGATACGTGAGAAGTCGAGAATATCGTTGATGACCTTGAGCAAATGTTCGGTGGACTGGGTCGCCAGGGCGGCATATTCCTTTTGTTCGTCGGTCATCTGCGTGGTTTCGAGCAACTGCAGCATGCCCAGCACGCCGTTCATGGGGGTACGCAGTTCGTGGCTCATCATCGCCAGGAACTCCGATTTTGCGCTGTTGGCGCGCTCGGCTTCCTCGCGGGTATGGATGAGTTCGTCCATGGCCACGCGCTGTTCGTGGCTGGCCTGCTGCAGTCCGTTGGCCAGTTCGTTGAGGTGGCGCGCCAGTTCGCCCAGTTCGCTATCGCCAGGGGGGACCGGCAGCACGGCCTGGAAGTCGCCCTCGCGAATGGCGGTGACGGCGGCGCTCATATCGCTGATCGGTTGTGACAGGTCGCGGGACAGGCGCCGGGCCAGCAGGAAGGTCAGGATCAGGGCGAAGAGCGCCAGCACGCCGGCCTTGAGGACGATCTCCTGCTGGCGCTGACTGAACGCGTCATCCGACATGCCGACGATCACCCGACCCAGATACGTCGGCAGTTCACCGCTGATCTCGCTGGATGGCGCGCCGTGCTCCGGGGCCTCCTTGGGGGTATTGCGCTGCTGGCGAATAGGGGCCTGAAACACCTCGACACGCCGAGAGGGAGTAGCGCCATCCATTGGCTGCTCGACGTAGGCAAGGATGCGGTCCTGGGCATTCTGGATTTCCAGGAAGCGCACATGGGGAATCGCCAGAGTGGCGTTCATGAGCGCTTCGAGCACGTCCGTATTGCCTGTCACCACGCCGTACTCGGAAGCAGGGGCCAATTGGTTGGCGATCAACTGACCGGTGTGGTTGAGTTCCTGGCGCAGGTCCTGAATGCGTACGAAGGTGAAAAAGCAGATCAACAGCAGCGTCAACAAGATCGCCGGGCCCAGGCTGATGAGCTGGGTGCGGGTATGGATATCCCACTTGCGCTGCAACTTCATCGGCGCCACCGATCAACGCCCGCAATGATGCGATCGACACCATGGGTGCTCGATGATTGGGGATGATTTAAGGGGTGGGATTGCACGACAGCAGTGTGTCCACAAAGATTTATCAAGCATGGTAACTGACTGCTACGACATTTTCAGTCACAGACATTCATTCTCGACGGAGAACCGCTTCGCTGGCGATGTCTTACCCTGTAGAGCATGTCGCGACTGCACCGAAGGACTGGTGGTGCCGACACCGCTACGTATAATGCGACCTTTGTCACTGTAACCCGCTAACGGATTGAATATGACTGAAAAACAGCCTGTGGCAGTGCTAGGCGGGGGCAGCTTCGGGACCGCCGCCGCGAACCTGCTGGCCGAGAATGGTCATCGCGTGCTGCAGTGGATGCGCGACCCGGAGCAAGCCCGTGCCATGCGTGAGCAGCGGGAGAACCCACGCTACCTCAAGGGTATCAAGGTGCACCCGGGCGTGGAGCCGGTCACCGATCTGCTGGCCACGCTCGAAGCGGCGTCGCTGATTTTCGTCGCCCTGCCGTCGAGTGCCCTGCGTGCGGTGCTGGCCGGCCACGAAGCGCTGTTGGCGGGCAAGATGATGGTCAGCCTGACCAAGGGCATCGAAGCCCAGTCCTTCAAGCTGATGAGCGAGATCCTTGAGGAAATCGCTCCGCAGGCGCGCATCGGGGTGCTCTCCGGCCCGAACCTGGCCCGTGAAGTGGCCGAGCACGCCTTGACCGCCACTGTCGTTGCCAGCGCCGACGAGCAGCTCTGCCAAAGCGTCCAGGAGGCGCTGCACGGTCCGACGTTTCGGGTGTATGCCAGCTCCGATCGCTTTGGCGTCGAGCTCGGTGGCGCGCTCAAGAACGTGTACGCAATCATCGCCGGTATGGCCGTGGCCCTGGGCATGGGCGAGAACACCAAGAGCATGCTGATCACCCGGGCCTTGGCGGAGATGACGCGCTTTGCCGTCAGCCAGGGCGCCAACCCCATGACCTTCCTCGGGCTTGCTGGCGTCGGCGACCTGATCGTCACCTGCTCTTCGCCCAAGAGCCGTAACTATCAGGTCGGTTTTGCCTTGGGCGAAGGCCTCAGCCTGGAAGAGGCGGTCAGCCGTCTGGGCGAAGTGGCGGAGGGCGTCAATACCCTCAAGGTCCTGAAAGCCAAGGCCCAGGAGGCTCAGGTCTATATGCCGCTGGTCGCCGGACTGCATGCGATCCTGTTCGAGGGTCGTACCTTGAAGCAGGTCATCGACGTGCTGATGCATGCCGAACCCAAGACCGACGTCGATTTCATCTCGATCAGCGGTTTCAACTGATTGCTCGCCAAGGTACCCCGCTATGAACGCTCCTCGTCCACCCTTGACCCACGAATCGATCATTCTGCGTATTGTCTGGATGCTGGTGTTCGTCCTCGTCTGGCAGGTCGCGCAGTTTCTGCTCGGCGCGCTGGTGCTGGTGCAGTTGATCTATCGCCTGATCTACAGCGCGCCGAATGCGGGGCTGATGAATTTCGGTGACAGCCTCAGCCAGTATCTGGCGCAGATCGGCCGTTTCGGCAGTTTTCATACCGAGCAAAAGCCCTGGCCTTTCAGCGACTGGCCCGCGCCGCGCCCGCCTGAAGGCGAAGCACCTCACAGTGTGCCGCCCGCTGCGCATCCCGTGCGCGACGAGGACCCCAAGCTATGAAACTATGGGTATTGCGTCATGGCGAGGCGCACAATCAAGCACCGACCGATGCCGAGCGCGAGTTGACCGGGGCGGGCCGTGCAGAAGTCCTGCGCAGTGCCTCGCACCTCCAGGGAGTGGCGTTGGACGCCATCTATGCCAGCCCCTACGTGCGGGCGCAGCAGACGGCGAGGTTGGTCCATGATGCGCTTGGCCACCCCGAACCGATCAGAACCGTGCCGTGGCTGACCCCGGACCAGTCGCCGAATGCAGTCATCACCCAGTTGCAGGCGATGAAACTGGAAAACGTCCTCCTGGTCAGCCATCAACCCCTGGTCAGCGCGTTGCTTGGGGTGCTGGACAACCATGAGCATCCAATGGGCACCGCCAGCCTGGCGGAGCTGGATGGCGACTGGCCGTTGGCAGGATTGATGACGCTTGCAAGCCTGCGACACGCGTGACCATCGCTGCGGCAGTACTGCCCGAGTTGCCGTAGCGTCAACTCTCGCCGCTGACCGGAACGCCGTTGGTGATGGCGTTTCCGAGCATTGCCCATCAGCGGCATGCTACGGACAATCCTTGAGTACGCTCCCGCCTTTGGAGCTTCCCGTTCCGGACAATTGATTGTATGCCGCAGCCACTGTTCTTTGCCCACGCCAATGGTTTTCCCTCCGCGACCTACGGCAAGCTGTTCGCTGCCCTTGCTCCGCAATTCACTGTCGTCCACCTGCCTATGCACGCCCACGATCCGCGTTTTCCGGTGGACGACAACTGGGCCAGCCTGGTGGACGAATTGATCCTGCACCTCGAGGCCCAGCCCGAGCCCATCTGGGGCGTGGGGCATTCTCTGGGCGGGGTGCTGCAACTGTATGCTGCGCTGCGGCGCCCGGAATTGTACCGGGGCGTGATCATGCTCGATTCGCCGCTGCTCACCAAGCGCGATCAGTGGGTGATTCGCGCTGCCAAGCGCCTGGGCCTGATTGACCGATTGACGCCTGCCGGGCGCACCTTGGGACGGCGCGAAACGTTTGCCGACCTTGACTGCGCTCGTGAGTATTTCGCTGGCAAGGCGCTGTTTCGCCACTTCGATGCGCAATGCCTCGAGGCCTATCTGCAGCACGGTTTGCAAGCCGCAGGGCAGGGTTTGCGGCTACGCTTCGATCCGGCCACGGAAATCAGCATCTATCGCAGCGTCCCGCACTTGCACCCCGCGCGCCTCCAGCAGTTGCAGGTGCCGCTGGCCTTGGTGGGCGGGGTGCAAAGTCGGGTGGTACTGCCTCATCATGCACGAGCGGCCAAGCGGCTGGCGCAAGGGGAGTTCCATGGCGTGCCCGGGGGGCACATGTTCCCCCTTGAGCATCCTCTGCAGACGGCCGCGCTGATCCGTGATGTCATCACCCGCTGGCAGGCGTCAGCGTCCTCCCATCGTCAGGAGTTCTGTGTATGAAGGCCGTGCAAGAGCTTAGATTGACCTTGCCGCATATCGAACTGGCCGCCCACGTGTTCGGGCCCGAGGACGGTCAGCCGGTGCTGGCGCTGCATGGCTGGCTCGATAACGCCAACAGTTTCGCGCGCCTGGCGCCGCGCCTTCACGGGTTGCGCATCGTCGCTCTGGATATGGCCGGGCACGGATTTTCCGATCATCGTCCTCCGGGGGCCAGCTATGCCCTCTGGGACTACGCCCACGATGTCCTGCAGGCCGCCGAACAACTGGGCTGGGAACGTTTTGCATTGCTCGGGCATTCGCTCGGCGCGATCGTTTCGACCCTCGTCGCCGGCGCCGTGCCGGAGCGTATCGAGAGGGTGGTGTTGATCGACGGCACCGTGCCGCCGAGTCCACAGCCCCATGATCCGGTGGCGCGCATGGGCCAGGCACTGCGCGAGCAGTTGGCGCTGGGACGCAAGCGCAAAACCGTGCATCCGACCCTGGAGCGAGCCATCGAAGCGCGGATGAAAGGCCACGTGGCGGTATCGCGAGAAGCGTCCGAGTTGCTCGGCGAGCGCAGCCTGATGCCGGTGCCGGGCGGGTTCACCTGGCGTAGCGATTCGCGCTTGATGCTCAGTTCGCCGGTGCGCCTGAGTGAGGAGCAGACATTGGCATTCGCCCGCGCCATCGAATGCCCGGTCCAGTTGATCATCGCCCGGGACGGGCATTTGGCACGGCAGGCCGAGCTGCTCGAGCGTCTGCCTTGGGAACCGGTAATCCTGCCGGGCGGCCACCATCTGCACCTCAATGACGAAGCCGGTGCCGATCTTGTAGCAGACTGTATCAATAGATTCTTCGCTGTTCCTTGACTTGCACCAGTGAACTGCCGAGGCTTGGCGGGTTGAAATGGAGACAACCATGATAAAGCCTCACCTGGCCAGCCTTGCGCTGTTGCTTTCATCGCTGGCCGTGCCGGCTGCCTGGGCCGTTGACGTTGGCGTCCGGCTACAGGAGGTCGATGCCAAGATCGTCGATCAGCGCGCCGCCAACGAGCAGGAACGCATCTACCCCTTGGGCGCCTTGCGCAAGATCAGCGGGCAACTGCGCATGGAGTCGCAGATCAACGCCCGCGGCCAGGTCAGTTCGGTGACCTATGAACTGCCGCCCGAGCGCGATGCCAGGGAGGCGTTCGCCGCCGCCCGGCAAAGCTTGCAGACCCCCGGCACGCAGTTGTTGTTCTTGTGCGAGGCGCGAGAGTGCGGTGAAAGCAGCCTGTGGGCCAACGAGATCTTCAGCAACGCCAAGCTGCTCGGTGGCGATGACCAGCAAAGGTTCTTCCTCCTGCGTCTGGCCTCACCCGATGCCGATACCCTGTTGGCGGTCTATTCCGTCACCCGTACCAACCGTCGCGTTTCGATGCACGTCGAACAGTTCACGGCCGATGCGCCGCTAGGCGAGGTATTGCCCACCCCTGCCACTGTGCTGAACGAACTGCGCACCACCGGTATGCTCGATTACCCGGCCCTGGCCTCGGCGCCGGCCGCACCTTGGGTGACCTTATTGAGCCGCGCCCTGAACCTCGACAGCAGTCTGCGGGTCACATTGGCCGGACAGGGGGCTGCGGCCTGGCAAACGGCATTGGTCGCTGCCGGGGTACGGCAAACCCGCCTCGAACTGGGCGCCCTGGAGCAACCTGGGTTGCACATCACACTGATTCGCTGAGCCTGTGGCTGCAGCCGTACCGCTTTCTCTTGGGTGGAGCCCGCAATGCTCAATACCGACCGCCTGTTGGTCCAGATTCTACTGCTCGCGCTGTTAGGGGCATGCCTGTGGGTGATGATGCCGTTCGCTTCGGCGCTGCTCTGGGGGGCGATCCTCGCGTACGCCAGTTGGCCGTTGATGCGCCTGTTGACCCGCTGGCTGGGTGGACGGGAAACCTTGGCGGCAGCGATTCTGACCTGCGGCTGGATGCTGCTGGTGATCTTGCCGCTGGTGTGGCTGGGCTTCAATCTGGTCGATCATGTGCGCGACGCCACGTCTTTCATTCGGGACGTTCAGGTCGACGGCCTGCCGGCGGCGCCGGACTGGCTGGGCAATCTTCCACTGGTAGGGCCACGGCTGCTGCAGACCTGGGAGAGCCTCGACCACCAGGGGGCGGCCTTGCTGCAGAGCGCCAAGCCGTACTTCGGCCAGGTTGGCAACTGGTTGCTCGCACGCAGCGCGCAAGTGGGCGGCGGCTTGCTGGAGTTGACCTTGAGCCTGGTGTTCGTGTTTTTCTTCTACCGTGATGGGCCCCGGGTCGAAGCCTTTGTGCTGCGCTTGCTGGAACGCTTGATCGCCGAGCGGGCCGGTTACTACCTGGAGCTGGTGGCCGGTACGGTTCAGCGGGTGGTCAATGGCGTGATCGGTACGGCAGCCGCGCAGGCGCTGCTGGCGCTGATCGGCTTTTTGATTGCCGGTGTACCGGGCGCGCTGGTGCTGGGCATAGCCACCTTCATGCTCAGCCTGATCCCCATGGGGCCGCCCCTGGCATGGGTACCAGCGACACTGTGGCTGGCGTGGAAGGGCGACTACGGGATGGCGATCTTTCTCGGCGTCTACGGGACGTTCGTCATCAGTGGCGTCGACAACGTGCTCAAGCCGTATCTGATCAGCCGGGGTGGTGATCTGCCGTTGGTGATTGTGCTGCTGGGGGTATTTGGCGGGTTGCTGGCGTTCGGTTTCATCGGACTGTTCATCGGCCCGACGCTGCTGGCGGTGGCCTACAGTTTGCTGATGGACTGGACGCGTACGCAGAAGGCAGTCTGAACCACATCCATCCCTGTAGCGAGGAGGCTTGCCTCCGAAAAATGCCAGACGATGCAATGTCGCTGGTTCTATATTTTTCGGGGGCAGGCCCCCTCGCTACAGGGCAATGGCTTCACGCAGAAGCAGTCAACTGACTACCCACACTCTGGCTGTTATCCAACTGATACTCGCGATTGATGCTGGCGATCAGTTTGCTCAGTGCTGCAGACGTTTCACTCTGGCTACTGCTGCTGTCAGAGCTGCTGGTGCTGGAGCTGTCGCTGCTCATCGCGCTGCTCAACTCGGAGGCCGAGATGCTGCCATTGCCATCGCTGTCTAGGGCGCTGAACAAGGCATCGCTGGAGGTCGAGCTGGAGTTCTGAGCGGGTGGCGGTGGCGGAGGGGCCATGGCAGCGGCCAACTCGTCTGAGCTGATGGTGCCGTCCTTGTTGGTATCCAGCGCCGAAAACACCTTGCTGCTGTCGGTGCTGCTGCCAGCGCTGCTCAGTGCGGTGCTCAACTCGTCGCTGCTGACCGAGCCGTCGCCATTGCTGTCCAGAGAGGCGAGCAGGTCGTCGACCATCTGGCTGTCGCCAGGGCCGTCACTCGGTGGCTGAGTGCCTGCCTCCAGCTCATCCAGGCTCAACCCGCTGCTGGAGTCGCCATCGAGCTTGCTGAAGTTCTGGCTCAAGCTCACCAGAATACCGCTCAGACCTTTGTCGCCGCTGCTTTCGCTGCTGGACAGCGCAGTGCTCAGCTCGGTGCTGCTGACCGAGCCGTCGCCGTCGGTGTCCAGACTGGCGAACAGCTGCTCCTGGAATTTCTTGGCGGCAGCGGCGCTGGTGGTGGTACTGGTCGTGCTGTTTGTGCTGCTGAGTGAGCTGTAATAGCTCGAAGAACTGCTGATGCCACTGATCATTGGGCATGCTCCCCTGTGTTGGGCCGGTGACGGTCCACCGGCCCATGGAGAATTGCAACAAAGTATGTCCAGCGTGTGTGGCGATTGTATCGGCGCTGCTAGGTCTTGAGCGCGGCTTGCTCGCTGCGGGGCAGGCGAACCACGGCCGTCAGGCCTCCGCCGGGTGTTTCCTCCAGGCTGAGGCTGCCGCCGAGGCGATGAGCGGCCTCCTTGGCGATGGTCATGCCCAGCCCTACGCCGCCGGAATTGCGATTGCGCGAGCCTTCAAGGCGGAAAAACGGTTCGAACACCGCTTCGCGCTTGTCGGCACTGATACCTGGACCGTGATCGATCACCCGCACCACCACCTGGGTGGCGCTATCGGTGATTTCGATCTGGGTCGCACCGGCGTAGCGCAGCGCGTTATCCAACAGATTGCTCAAGCATGAACGCAGCGCCATGGGCTGCGTCTGCAGCGGCGCGCACTGGCCGCGGGCTTCGACCAGTGCACCGTTGTCTTCGGCGTTTTCGCAGAGCGATTCCACCAGCGCCTGCAGGTCGTAGCGCTGCAGGGCCTCGCTGGTGCGCTGTTCGTGCAGGTAGGTGAGGGTGGAGTCGAGCATGCTGATCATGTCGTCCAGATCCTGGCGCATCTGACCCTGGAGTTTCTCGTTGTCGATCTGTTCCAGGCGCAACTTGAGCCGTGACAGCGGCGTGCGCAGGTCGTGGGACACCGCGCCGAGCATGCGTGAACGCTGCTGCACCTGTTCGCGGATGCGCCGTTGCATCAGATTGAAAGTGCTGGCCGCTCGCCGCGCTTCACGAGGGCCGGTTTCTTCCAGGGCTGGCGCATCGAGGTTTTCACTCAGGCGTTCGGCGGCTTCGCTGAAGCGCTGGATGGGACGCGCAAGCAACTTGGCACCATACCAGGCAGCGATGATCAGGATGAAGAATTGAAATATGAAAGGCACCAGTGGCCCGCCCCACCACGGGCGCTGACGCGGGCGCAGGTGTTGGTTGCGCTCGAATTCCTCGATCTTTTCATCGGCGCTGGCATTGGCGCTGTCGACAAACGACTCGTTCGGCTGCATGTGCGGAGGAGGGGGCGGCGGCGGTGGGCCGCCATACGCCTGGAACCACAGAAACGCAAGCAGGTGGGCGATGATGATCGCCCCCAGCGAGACGCCGAACAGCCTGGCGAACAGCGTATCGCCTCGCATCAGCCAATTTCTCTCGCATCGAACAGGTAGCCTTCGCCACGCACGGTCTTGATCAACTGTGGGGCTTTTGGATCGTCACCGAGTTTCTGCCGCAGGCGCGAGACCAGCAGGTCGATGCTGCGGTCGAAGGCTTCGATCGAGCGGCCCCGGGCGGCATCCAGCAGTTGCTCGCGGCTCAGCACCCGGCGTGGTCGCTCAAGGAAAACCCATAACAGGCGGAATTCGGCATTGGACAGCGGCACCACCAGGCCATCGGCGGAGATCAACTGGCGCAGCACGCTGTTCAGGCGCCAGTTATCGAAGCGCACGTTGCCACGCTGGTCGCTGCGATCGTCACGCACGCGGCGCAGGATGGTCTGAATACGCGCCACCAGTTCACGAGGCTCGAAGGGCTTGGCCATGTAATCGTCGGCGCCCAATTCAAGGCCGATGATACGGTCGGTCGGTTCGCAACGCGCGGTGAGCATCAGAATCGGAATATCCGATTCGGCACGCAGCCAGCGGCATAGGGACAAGCCGTCTTCGCCGGGCAGCATCAGGTCCAGCACCACGACGTCGAAGACGTCTTCCTGCAACGCCTGGCGCATGCCCTCGCCATCGGTCACGCCGAAGCCGAGGATGCCGAAGCGGGCCAGGTAATCGATCAGCAGCTCGCGAATCGGCACGTCGTCGTCAACGATGAGCGCGCGGGTGTTCCAGCGTTTTTCGTCTTCACCGAGGGAAGCTTTGCTGGCATCGCTGGAGGAGATCGGGGAGTTCTGCATGCTTGCGGTCATCTGCCTGGTAGGCCGCCGGCCTTGCGGCAGGCGGCGGGGTGTAAAGTGCAGGACAGTTGCGGGTCGCAAAGAGCGTGCGATCTGTCGACTGCAGCGTCCGGTGGCCGGACGGTACAGGGGATAAGTATGCCGGGCATTTCCTGAATGTATCAGTCTAGATACATCTGCGTTTCTGGCGAATTTTTATGCGGATTTATCCTTGTCACTCCCCTGAAGTAGGATGCTTTGGATTGGTCGTACTGATAATACGCCTGTCGCCGCAGCGCATCGAAGTCGGCGCGGGCATCGATGGCAAAGGCCCTTGCATCACTTTATGCTTGCCGCTGCAGCGCCAGCCCGGCGATTTGGAAGATGCCTGAACCATGAGTCAGCCCCCCACCATTCTGGTCATCGACGACGAACCACAGATCCGCAAGTTCCTGCGCATCAGCCTCAGCTCCCAGGGTTACCAGGTGATCGAGGCAGGCAGCGGTGAGGAGGGTCTGACTCAGGCCGCGCTGGCAAGCCCCGCGCTGGTGGTGCTGGATCTCGGCCTGCCGGACATGGATGGCCAAGCGGTGCTGCGCGAGTTGCGGCAATGGTCGGCGGTGCCGGTGCTGGTGTTGTCGGTGCGCGCCGGGGAGAGCGACAAGGTCGAGGCGCTGGACGGCGGCGCCAATGATTACGTGAGCAAGCCCTTTGGCATCCAGGAATTCCTCGCCCGGGTGCGGGTGTTGTTGCGTCAGGCCGCAGTGGTGCCGGGCAGCAGTTCGGCGATCCTGACGCGGGGCGAGTTGAGTATCGATCTGGCGTCCCGGCAGGTGTCGCTGGCGGGCCTGACGGTAACCCTGACTCGCAAGGAGTACGCGCTGCTGGCGTTACTGGCCCAGCATGCCGGCCGCGTGCTGACCCAGCAGCAGTTGCTCAAGGACATCTGGGGGCCGAGCCACGCCGAGGACAGTCATTACCTGCGTATCGTGGTTGGCCATCTGCGCCACAAGCTCGGCGACGACCCCACCGCGCCGCGCTATATCGTCACCGAGCCTGGGGTGGGGTATCGAATGCTTTAGTGCTTTTGGTGCGCAGCCCCCTCGCTGCAGATTTTTCAGTGCTGCTGCGACTCGTAGTTGTCCAGCGTATCGCTGGCGATATCCCGCCCCAGGGCGATCAGTTCCGGCGCCTTGTAGAACTCGAAAAACCGGCAAACCCGCTTCGGCACATTGATCAAGACGTCCGGTGGATAGCCGGCAATCTTGTACTGCGCCAGCGAGGTCTGCATGACCTCGAAACTCTGGTTGATCAGGTCCAGCAAGGAGGCCGGGCCGACGTTGTCGATGATCACCGAGCCGGTCGCCGATTTGGGCGCGGCTTCGGCCAGCGGTGCGGCAGCCGCTTGTTGCATCGCCGGGTTGGCGGCTTCGGCCAGCCACGGATTGGGCAGCACGGCGGCATCGGCCAGCAGGCTCTGTTGCTCCAGGCGCAGCAGTTGCTCGGCTTGCTTGCGCCGGAACGGCAAATGCGACCCCAGCGAGCTGAGCAATTGATCGAAGCGCAAACGGAACGCCGCCGGCCGCTCGATCACCGGCAGCGTGTAATGATTCTGCGCCGTGGAGTTGAGGTTCACGGCAATGATCAGGTCGCAGTGGCTGGACACCACCGGCACGATCGGCAACGGATTCAACAAGCCGCCATCGACTAGCGTGCGATTGCCCTGGACTACCGGGGTGAACAGACTCGGGATCGCCGCCGAAGCGCGCATGGCCTGGTGCAAGCAACCTTCCTGAAACCAGATCTCCTGTTGGTTCGTCAGGTCGGTGGCGACGGCAGTGTAAGGAATGCGCAGGTCCTCGATATTAATCTCGCCGACGATCTTTCGAATTTGCCCGAACACCTTCTCGCCACGGATGGCGCCCAGCTTGAAACTGACATCCACCAGGCGCAGTACGTCGAGATAATCCAGGCTCTCTATCCAGTGCCGGTATTCATCGAGCTTGCCGGCGGCGTAAATGCCCCCCACCACCGCGCCCATGGAGCATCCGGCAATGCAGCCGATTTCGTAGCCGCGCCGTTCGATTTCCTCGATCACCCCAATGTGCGCATAACCGCGCGCACCGCCAGAGCCGAGGACCAATGCCACTCGCTTTTTCACCGATCAATTCCCCCGTCGCCGCAATGCCATCAGCATGCCACGCATCGGTAGTTCCAGCGTATGAAATACCGGTTAAAAAGAGCAGACGAACGGCACTTATCGCTAGGTGAAACGTCTGATTGGGCACTACCCTATGTTTTTTCTCGAGGTGTCACCCATGAAAGCCTGGATCTGTGTGCCGTTGTTTGCTTTGGTACTGACGGGTTGCGCCGGCAAGACCGCCTATCGCGATAGCTGCGCCACCAATCTGGACGCCGCCTGGCACGAACTGGACCTGGCCAAGGCCGAAGGTTTTGCCGGCACGGTGAGCTACTCCAAGGCGCTGGGCCTGTTGACTGGCGCCAAGACCCAACAGCAAGTCGAAGCGTTCGAGGGTTGCGACAGCAAGGCCGAGAAGGCACGCTTCTACATTCGTGAGTCTCGCGCCGGGCGTTGATCGTCCGCAGTAGGTACTGTCTGCCAGGCCGGCGGCAGGTGCCTTGGGCTATCGGTACAGGGAGCGTCGAGCCATGCGTCATGCACTTGAAGCCTGTCTGCAAGCCGTCAATGAAATACTCCTGGGCAAGGAAGTCCAGGTTCGCCTGGCGCTGACCTGCCTGATCGCCAACGGTCATCTGTTGATCGAAGACCTGCCCGGCATGGGCAAGACCACCCTCAGCCATACCCTGGCAAAAGTATTGGGCCTGAGCTTTCAGCGCATCCAGTTCACCTCCGACCTGCTCCCCAGCGACATCCTCGGTACCTCGGTGTTCGACAAGGACAGCGGCCAGTTCGTGTTCCACCCCGGGCCGATTTTCGCCGAACTGATCCTGGCCGATGAAATCAACCGTGCCACCCCCAAGAGCCAGAGCGCCCTACTCGAAGCCATGGAAGAAGGGCAGGTGACCATCGAAGGCGCGACACGCCCGCTGCCGCAACCGTTTTTCGTCATAGCCACGCAGAACCCCAGCAGCCAGGGCGGCACCTTCGCCCTGCCGGAATCACAGCTTGATCGCTTTCTCATGCGTCTGTCCCTTGGTTATCCGGCCAAGGCGGCCGAAAAAGCCTTGCTGCTGGGCGAGGCGCGCCGGGATCTGCTGCCACGCATGACGGCGTTGCTCAGTCATGCACAGCTCGCCGAGTTGCAGGCCCAGGCTAAGCGCGTGCGAGTCAGCGATGCACTGGTCGATTATGTCCTGCGCCTGGTCGAGGCGACGCGCACACAACCCCAATTCGCCTGGGGATTGTCGCCGCGTGGCAGCCTGGCCTTGTTGGCGGCGGCGCGGGCCTGGGCCTTGGTGGTGGGGCGCGACTATGTGATACCTGAAGACGTGCAAGCCGTGCTGCCCTCGGTAGTCAGCCACCGCTTGCGCGAACGCGCCGACCCCACCGGGCAAGGCGGCAGTGCCTTGGCGCAATGGCTGCTGCGCGAAGTACCGACGCTTTGATCGCGGCGCTGGACCGTCGTTGGCGGCGCTGGCAGGCGCGTCGCACGCCACCGGTGGCGCGCCTGGAACTTGGCCAGCGGCATATCTTCATCATGCCCAATCGCCTCGGCAGCAGCTTTTTGCTGACCTTGTTGCTCATTTTGCTGGCCGCCATCAATTACCAGAACAGCCTGGCCTACGCACTGGTCTTTCTGCTGGGATCGATCTTCGTGGTCGCCATCCTGCATACCTTTCGCAATCTGTCGGGGTTGTGGGTCAGCGGCGTGGCGTCGGGGGCGGTGTTCGTCGGCGAGCAGGCACGTTTTACCCTGCGTCTCGAGAGCCGCGACAAGCTGCATCAGGCGATTGCGGCAGGCTGGTCGCGTGGCAGTTTGCAGCGAGTGGACATCGATATCGGCCATGTCATAGAGCTCGAGCTGGACCTGCCCAGCGTCAAGCGCGGTTGGCTGGCGGCGCCGCGGTTCTGTGTCGAAACCAGCTTCCCGTTGGGTGTGTTGCGTGCCTGGAGCTGGATCGATCCGGGCCAGCGCGTGCTGGTCTATCCGCAGCCGCTGGAAGGCGAATTGCCCACCCTGGCAACAGCGCCTACCGACGTCGAGGACGAGGGCATGCGGGCCCTGGGGCAGGGCGTCGATGACTATCAAGGGTTGCGGGAATATCAGCCGGGAGACTCCTGGCGACGCTTGCACTGGAAAGCCTGGTCCCGCGGTGGCGCCTTGTTGATCAAGGAGTTCGCCGAGCTGCGTGGACGCGATATGAGTCTGGATTTCCTGGCGCTGGGCGGCGATGTCGAACAGCGCCTGTCGCGCCTGTGCTACTGGGTGCTGACGCTGTCGGCGCAGCAGCGGACATTTTCGCTGCAACTGCCCGGACAATTGATCGCCAGCGCCAGTGGCGAGGCCCACCGCGAAATCTGCCTGCGGGCCTTGGCGCTATACGGGCAGGGCGCATGAGCGGCGTCGCTATCCCGCGCATCAGCCTCGGCTGGCTATTGCTGGCGCAGGCACTGGTCATGGTGCCGTTCTGTTTTCAGTTGCCGGTATGGATGATCGCCCTGTGGCTCGGTTGCAGCCTGTGGCGCGTGCAGATGTTTCGCATGCGCGCGGCCATCCCCGGCAAGTGGCTGAAGGCCGGATTACTGCTGGTTACCGCCGCTTGCGTCTACCTGTCCAGCGGGCGTCTATTGGGGTTGGAGACGGCTGCGGCTTTGCTGGTCGCGACGTTTTTGCTCAAGTTGGTCGAGATGCACAGCCAGCGTGATGCCCATGTGCTGATTCTGCTGGGCTTTTTTTGCGTGGTGGTGGGCTATCTGTTCGACGACAGTCTGCCGTGGGCGCTGTACAGCCTGTTGCCGGTGACCGCGTTGCTCACTGCGCTGATTGGTCTGCAGCAGGCGCGTCTGGTGGCCAATCCCTTGGCGACGTTGCGCACCGCGACGGCGCTGATGCTGCAAGCGCTGCCGTTGATGCTGCTGCTGTTTGTGTTCTTCCCCCGATTGCCGCCGCTGTGGTCGTTGCCGATGCCAGGCAACCAGGCCCAGACCGGCCTGAGCGACAGCATGTCGGCGGCCGATATCACCGAGCTGGGCCGCTCGCCCGCCGTGGCCTTCCGAGTCAGCTTTGACACCGCGATGCCGGCGCATAATCAACTGTATTGGCGTGTGTTGACCCTAGACCGCTATGACGGTCGGCGATGGAGCCAGACGCCATTTGCAGGGCTGAGTACGGTACACCCTTGGCAACCGCAAGGTGAGCCGTGGCGTTATCGAATCATCCAGGAAGCCAGCGGGCAGCCGTGGCTGGCGGCCCTGGATGTTGCCCAGCCACCGAGTGCCGATGTCCGTCAGTCCAGTGATTTTGCCCTGCGTCGGCAGCGCCCTATCACCCAGCCGTTCGCTTACAGCCTGAGCTCCTGGCCCCAGGTGGTACGTGATCCTCAGCCCCTGAGCGATAGCGAACGCATCCAGGCGTTACGCTTGCCCAACAACGGCGATCCACGTACCCGCGCCTGGGCCCAGGAGTTGAAAGCGCGCTATCCGCAGCCGCCGGCGCTGGTGCAAGCGCTGCTCACGCACTTTCATGATCAGGACTACCACTACACCCTCAAGCCTCAGGCGTTGGGGGCGGATGCCGTGGATGATTTTCTGTTCGACAGCCGCCGCGGATTCTGTGCGCACTTTGCCGGTGCCATGGTCTACGTGTTGCGGGTCGCGGGTATCCCGGCGCGGGTGGTGGCGGGTTATCAGGGCGGGGAATTGAACCCGGCGGGCAAGTTCATCACCGTGCGCCAGTATGACGCCCATGCCTGGGTCGAATACTGGCAGCCGGGGCAGGGTTGGCGCAGCGTCGATCCAACGTTCGCCGTGGCGCCGCAACGCATCGATATCGGCCTGGCCGAGGCGCTGGCGAGCGATGAGGACTTCCTCGCGGACTCGCCGTTTTCGCCGTTGCGCTACTCCAATCTGGCTTGGCTGAATGACCTGCGCCTGGGCTGGGACAACCTCAACTATGGTTGGCAACGCTGGGTGCTGGGGTATCAGGGCGAGCAACAGGGCGCATTGATGCTGGCCTGGTTCAAAGGGCTGGCGGCGTGGGTATTGCCGGTGGGCGGCGTGTCGATCATGTTGATCCTGACGCTGGTACTGCTCAAGCCCTGGCGGGCGCGGAAAGAGCCCGCACTGCGCCAGTTCCAGCGCTTCGAGCGCCTGCTGGCTCGCCATGGTCTGCCGCGCGGGGCCGGGGAGGGCCCGCAGGCGTTTGCCGAACGTGCAGCCCTGGCGCTGCCCGAACAGGCGGCGGCGATCAATAGTTTTGCCGGAGCCTTTGTGGCCCAGCGTTATGCCGGTGCAGCACCCTCGAACGCTATTTTGGCTCAGCGCCTGGGAGCACTGCGCAGTGCTCTGGCGAAGCGACCACGGGTGCGGCTACCGAGTTGATCGTCGCGAGGTCTACCGGTTTTCCTCGACGACTGTTTCTTCAATGACCGGCAAGGCAAAGAACGTCCGCGCGCAGGCGGTGGTGTGTTGCGCCAGGTCGGCCTCGGTCTCGCCACGATGCAAGGCCACTGCACGCAGCACTTCGGGCAGATAGGCCGGTTCGTTGCGACCATGCTTGGGCTTGGGCCGCAACGAGCGAGGCAACAGATAAGGCGCATCGCTTTCGAGCATCAAGCGCCCGCGGGGGATCTCGCGCACCAGTGGATGCAGATGGGTGCCGCGTCGCTCATCGCAGATCCAGCCAGTGATGCCGATGTGCAGGTCCAGGTCGAGGTAGCTGAATAGCGCCTGCTGCTCGCCCGTAAAGCAATGCACGACGGCGGCCGTCAAATGGTCGCGGTAATCCTTGAGGATTTCCAGCAGACGTTGATTGGCATCGCGCTCGTGGATGAACACCGGCAGGCGATGCTCCACCGCGAGGGCCAGATGCCGCTCGAAGACCTTTTCTTGCTGGGCGCGGGGCGAGAAGTCGCGATTGAAATCCAGTCCGCATTCGCCCACCGCACGCAGCCGAGGATGGGCCAGCAGAGCGCGCAGACGTTGTTCGCTGTCGGCGTTCCAGTCACTGGCGCTATGGGGGTGCACACCCGCCGTAGCGAACAGGCGTACGGCGGTTTCGTCGAGCTGTTCGCACAGTTCCAGAGCCTGTTCGGTGCCATCGATGCTGGTGCCGGTCAAGAGCAGTTGGCAGACCCCGGCGGCATAAGCCCGCTCGAGGACTTCGGGCTGAATGCGTGCAAAACTTGCATTGGTAAGATTGACGCCGATGTCGATGAGTTGCATGGTGCTACCTCAGGCAGGAGGCCGAAAAGCATACCAGAGCTGGATAATTTTAATTAAAGCCAAGCGCTTCAAGAGGTTATGGCGGTCTGTTACGGCGAATCATGACCATGGCTGCGGCGCCGGGAGGGCGCTGTCGGGGTCGATAGGTTCGGCAGTAGCAGCTCAGTCTGCCCGGAAGTTGCGGTTTTGGTGGCGCCTTGCGTCGTTTTGTTGCATTTGAGTGGCCCCGGGGACAGTAGATGGCCTGGCTATCGACGACAACGGTCGACACAACCTTGTGCGCTGAACGGTACCGGCTACTTTCCTGGAGAGCGGATGACTCGTCCCTCACGTTTGATCCTCGCTTGCCTGGGGCTGCTGCTGCCTATGGCGGCGGTGGCTGGGGCACCCCACGCCGATTCGGCCGCTGCGCATGACAAGCCGGCAGGGCATAAAGGCGCGCCTCGTCAGGTGGCCTCCCACAAGGCACCCATCGCCAAGGCGCGCGATCTTGACGAGATTCGCCGCAGCAAGACCTTGCGCGTGCTCGTCAACCAGAGTCGCAACAGTTCGGGCGAGGTCGACGGCAAGCTGATCGGTGTCGAGAACGTGCGTCTGCGAGCCTTCGAAACCTATCTCAATGGCCATGCCAGCCCGGCGCAGCGTATCCATTTCAAGCTTATCCCCAAGCCCAAGGAACAACTGCTCGCCTCCTTGCAGCGCGGTGAGGGAGACGTCGCGGCCCCCGGTGAGGGTATCGATGTTGCATCGGCGCAGGGCCTGACCGCCAGTGCACCGACCGTCGAGCACGCGCCGATGATAGTGGTGGGCAACAAGGGCGAGCGGGCTTTTACTCGTATCGAGCAGCTGTCGGGCCGGACTCTGGCGCTGCCTGTCGGCAGTACAGCGGGGGAAGCGATCAACACTATCAACGATAAGCTCGCGCAGCGTCATCAGCGACCGGTTCAGGTCGAGTGGGTAGACGGCAGCCTGGCGGTCGAGGATGTGCTGGAGATGGTCCAGGCCGGTATCTATCCCTACACCGCCGTCGAGCAGCCAATCGCCGAGCGCTGGGCCAAGGTCATGCCGAACCTGCGCTTGCAGCGTAAGGTCGCACTCGACAGCTCGGGCCATATCAGCTGGTTTACCCGGACCAATGCGCCATTGCTGGGTGCCACGGTGGACCGCTTCGTCGGCGCTTATCAGGCGCCGGCCGATCAGGACACGGCGTTCGTCAAAGCCTATGCGCGCTTGTACAAGGTCCACTATCCGCTGGCGTCGGCTGATCGCCGGCGCCTCGAGCAACTGCGCCCGCTGCTGCAACGCACGGCGCACCAGCAGGGCATGGACTGGTTGAATCTGGCCGCGTTGGCATTCAAGGAATCAGCGCTCAATCCGACGGCGCGGGGGGCCGGTGGCGCCACCGGGCTGTTGCAGATCACGCCGGCCGCAGCGCAGCGGGTCGGCGTTGGCAACATCCAGGAAGTCGACGGCAACGTGCAGGCCGGCGCCAAGTATCTGGCGATGCTGCAGCGCAAGTTTTTCTCCAGCCATAAACTCAACGAGCGTGAACGCATGGCCTTTGTGCTGGCGGCGTACAACCTCGGCCCGGAGCGTGTCCAGGCCATGCGCGCCGAAGCCCGCAAGCGCGGCCTTAACCCCGACCGCTGGTTCTTCCAGGTCGAGCGCGTAGCCATGGAGCAGGTGGGCATGGGACCCGTGAGCTATGTGAATAGCGTGAACAAGTATTACCTGGCCTTCGACCGCGAACGTGAATCCCTGGAGCCACAAGGACGAAAGTTGGCTGAACGCTGATGTATCGATTATATCGATAATAATATTGCGTTTATTGCGCTTTAAATATCTCCTGTCTCGATTAGTATGGCGTCCAACGTAGACACTCACTCGAATCGAACACAGGACTCCACACCATGAACACGTTGATCAAAACCGTACTGACCACTCGCGCCAACTGGGGCATTACCTTCTTGCGTATCGCCATCGGAGTGATCTTCGCCGCCCACGGCTCGCAGAAACTCTTTGGGCTGTTTGGCGGTTATGGCCTGACGGGTACCGCGCAGTGGATGGAAAGTATCGGGCTAGCGCCGGGCTTGCTGATGGCCTTGATGTCGGGTGGCGCTGAATTCTTCGGCGGTCTGGCATTGCTCTTCGGATTGCTGGTGCGGCCAGCGGCGGCGGTGTTGTCGATCACCTTGGTGGTCGCCATCCTCTCGGTACACATCCACAACGGTTTGTTCATGGCCAATAACGGCTATGAATTCGCCCTGGCGCTGCTGGGTGGAACCGTGGCGGTTTTGCTCGAAGGCGCAGGCAAGCTGTCGCTGGATCGGGTGATCGCTCGGTGAGTTGTGGAGCGATGACGCTGCACAGATGATGCGCTGGTTTCACGGGCCTCTTCGCTGAGGCCTTACAGGCCGAAGATGTTTCAAGATTCACCGTTGACAGCCATAGGCCAGCTTCTCTAGCATTGCTACCTGCGCCGATTTAAACAGCTACTTGCGGGGCGCCGACGGGCCACAGGCTCGTCAAATACCGCTAAAGCGCTGGTTCGGTGTTGCCTCCCACCGCTGCCAAGCGGAATCTGGAGGCCGAGATCCCAAACATGAGCAACCCGCGCCCCGACCTGTCCAAGGCTCCCGCCACTTCGAGCCCGGTCGCCCGCAACCCTCGCATTCTTCTCGCTGGCAGTCATCAGCCGACCCTGCTGCGCTGCCTCGATGGCTGGCCGCGCCGTGGTGGCAAGCCCAGTGCCTTCCTGATCCAGTTCACCGATGACTCTACCGCCCTGGCCGGTTTCGCCACGGATCGCTTCGATCTGGCGGTGGTCCAGGCGCCCAGCTCAGAGCAGTGCGAGGACGTGTTGGGGCACATCACCCGCATAGCCCGGCAGGGCTTGATCACGCTGGGTTGATCACTGCGCCTTGTTGTACTCGATCAGCGTGATCCACCAGCAGACCTCACCGGTGGGGGTCTGCACCATGGCTTCGTCGTCGACCTGCTTTTTCAGCAGTGCCCGGGCCATGGGCGAGTCGATCGAGATGTAATCCATGCGCTGGTAGATCTCGTCGTAGCCGACCACGCGAAAGCGCTTGGTTTCTCCGGCGTCGTTCTCGATCTCCACCCAAGCGCCAAAAAACACCCGGCCTTCCTGTTCCTGCGCGTAGTCGACCACGCGCATGTCTTCGAGGCGTTTGCGCAGGTAGCGCACCCGGCGGTCAATTTCGCGCAGCAGTTTTTTGTTGTACTGGTAATCGGCGTTCTCGCTGCGATCGCCGAGCGAGGCCGCCCATGCGACCTTTTGGGTAATCTCCGGGCGGTACTCGCGCCACAAGTAGTCCAGCTCTTTTTTCAGGGCTTCATGGCCCTCGCGGGTAATGATCTTGGTACTGAAAACCTTGTTCTCGCTCACGACCTGTCCTTAACCTTCACGTAGCACCGTCAACGGGCTGGCATTCAGTGCCCGGCGTGTGCCGAATATACCGGCCCCGCCGATCAGCAGTGCGCCTATCAGCGGCAATACCAGCAGCGAAGGGTGCGGGCTCCATTGCAGGTGGAAGGCGAAGCGGTACAGCACCCAGCTGATCAATTCGGTGCCCAGTGCCGCCAGCAAGCCACTGGCGGCACCCAGCAGGCCGAATTCGATACGCCGCGCCTTGATCAGCAAACGCCGCTGCGCACCCAAGGCGCGCAACAGTGCGCCTTGGCGGATGCGTTCGTCGAGCGTCGCCTGCAAGCCCGAGAACAGCACCGTCATGCCCGCTGCCAGCACGAACAGCAACACGTACTCCACCGCGAGGGTGACTTGGGCCAGGATGCTGCGCAATTGTTCAAGCAAGGCCTCGACTTGCAGCAGCGTAGCCGCCGGGAAGGCTCGAGCCAGTTCGACGATCTGCTGGTCGTGACCCGGCGCCAGATAGAAGCTGGTGAGGTAGGTGGTCGGCAGGTCCTGGAGGGTGCCAGGCTGAAAGATCATGAAAAAGTTGGGCTGAAAGTTGTCCCAGCTGACGTCACGCAGGCTGGTGACCTTGACGTCGCGGATCATGCCGGCGACGTTGAAAGTCAGCGTGTCGCCCACCTTGAGCTTCAGGCTGTCGGCCAGTTTCGCTTCGACCGATACGCCCGGCACATCGCTGTCGTTCGCGGCAGTGGTGGTGCTCCACCATTGTCCCGCCGTAATGCGGTTGCCGCTGGGCAGGTCGGCTGACCAGGTCAGGCTCAGGTCCCGTTGCGTGGCGTTCTCGCCGCGCGAATCGGCGGTGACGAACTCGGCCACCGGTTTGCCGTTGATGGTCGTCAGCCGCCCCGGCACGATCGGATACAAAGGCGCGGCGCGCGCGGAGATATCGCGCAGATGATCGGCGAACGCCTGCTTTTCGGCGGGCAGGATATTGAGCACGAAGTAATTCGGCGCATCCTTGGGCAGCTGATTTTGCCAGGTGTCCAGCAGCTCACCACGCAGCAGCGCGATCAGCGCCATTGACAACAGGATCAAGCCGAACGCCAACGCCTGGCCGGCAGCAGCGAGGGGATGGCGCAGCAACTGCCCCAGGCCCAGGCGCCACGGCAGGGGCGCGTCGACTAGCAGGCGGCGCAGGCTTTGCAGGCCCAGCAGCAACAGGCCGCCCAGCAGCAGGGCGGCGATCAGGCCACCGCCGAGCAGGGCAAAGGTCAGGAGCAAGTCGAGGCTCAGGCGCCACATGATCAGTCCCAGGGCCAGCAGCGCGAGGCCGTAGGTTGCCCAGGTGCTGGTGGCCACCGGCAGCAGGTCCCGGCGCAGCACGCGCAGCGGCGGAACGCGCCCCAGCCCGGCCAATGGTGGCAAGGCGAAACCGGCGAGTGCCACCAAGCCAGTGGCGATGCCCGCCAATGCCGGCAGCGCGCCGCCGGCGGGCAATGTGCCTGGCAGCAGGCCTTGCAGCAGGGCGAACAGCCCCAATTGCGCGACCCAGCCCAGCAGCGCGCCGGCAACGCAGGCCAGGCCACCGAGCACCGCCAATTGAATGCAGTACAGCAGCAGGACCTCGCGGCGTGACAGCCCCAGGCAGCGCAACAGCGCGCTGGCGTCGAAGCGGCGCAAGGCGTAGCGGCTGGCCGACAACGCCACCGCGACGCCGGCCAGCAGGACCGCGACCAGGCTCGCCATGTTCAGGTAGCGTTCGGCCTTGCCCAAGGCGCCGCCGATCTGCTGGTTGCTGTCGCGGGAGTCGAGCAATCGTTGATTGGGATCCAGGTGTTCAGAGAGCGCCTGGCGCCAGGTTGCCAACGCTTCAGCTGGGCCACTCCATAATTCGCGGTAGGTGACTCGGCTGCCCGGCTGGATGATGCCGGTCGCGGGCAAGTCAGCAAGGTTGATCATCACCCGTGGGGTCAGGCTGTAGAAGTTGCCGGCACGGTCCGGCTCGTAGGTCAGCACCCGGCTCAGGCGCAGGGTTTTCTGGCCGACATCGATGCTGTCACCGATTTTCAGGTTGACGGCCGCCAGCAGGCGCGGCTCGACCCACGCCTCACCGGGCGCGGGCCGGTTGCCGGCGGTCTCAGCACCATAGGGCTCGGCGGCGCTCTTGAGTTCGCCGCGCAAAGGGTATTGGTTGTCGACCGCCTTGATACTGGATAACTGGATGCCGGTATCGGTGGCGATCACACTGGTGAATTCCGCTACCCGAGCGTGCGACAGTGTCGGGGCGGCCTGCAACTGCTCGGGGCGCGCCGCACTGGATCCTTGCAGCACCAGGTCGGCACCGAGGAATTCGGTGGCGCGCAGGAGCATGGCGCCGTTCAGGCGAGCGCCGAAATAGCCGATGGCGGTGCTGGCGGTGACGGCCACCAGCAAGGCGAAAAAAAGCACGCGCAGCTCGCCGGAGCGGGCGTCGCGCAACAGTTGGCGCAGGGCGAGGCTGAACAGGCGCGGCAAGGGCAGGCGGGTCATCAAGGCTCCAGAGGGGCGACCAGACGTCCGGCGTCCAGGCGAATCAAGCGGTGGCAGCGATGCGCGAGGCGCTCATCGTGAGTGACCAGCACCAGGGTCGTTCCGCGCTCCTTGTTCAGTTCGAACAACAAGTCGCTGATGCGTTCACCGGTATGGCTGTCGAGGTTGCCGGTGGGCTCGTCGGCGAACAGCACATCGGGCTCGGAGGCGAAGGCGCGAGCAATGGCCACACGCTGTTGTTCACCGCCGGACAACTGGCGTGGCGAGTGGCTCAGGCGCGCGCCCAGTCCGACCCGTTCGAGCAGGCCGCGGGCGCGTTCGCGGGCATCGCTGCGGCCGTCCAGTTCGAGCGGCAGCATGACGTTTTCCAGGGCGTTGAGGCTGTCGAGCAGTTGGAACGACTGGAACACGAAGCCGACATGTTCGGCCCGCACGCGCGCGCGCTGGTCTTCATCGAGGGTGCTCAGATCGCGGCCGGCCAGGGTCACGCGCCCGGCACTGGGCAGGTCGAGCCCGGCGAGCAGGCCCAGCAGGGTCGATTTGCCCGAGCCGGAGGCGCCGACGATGGCCATGCTGTCGCCTCGCTTCAAATCCAGGGACAGATGGTGCAGGATGGTCAGTTCGCCTTCCGCGCTGGGCACGACCTTGGTCAGGTCCTGCGCGGTGAGAATGCTACTAGTGGCCATGGAGATTCCCGATGCGTGTCTGGTTGATGAGTGCTGGCCTGGCCTTGATGTGTCTGGCGCAGAATGCGGCGGCGGGTACGGTCCTGATCGTGGGCGATAGTATCAGTGCCGGTTTCGGACTGGATACCTCCAAGGGCTGGGTTGCCCTGTTGCAGCAACGGCTTGAGCGGGAGGGTTTCAGCGATAAAGTGGTCAATGCGTCGATCACCGGTGACACCAGTGGCGGGGCCCAGGCCCGGTTGGCGCCGCTGCTTGCCGCCAACAAGCCGGACCTGGTGATTCTTGAACTGGGCGGCAACGATGGCTTGCGCGGCCAGCCCCCAGCGCAATTGCAACAAAACCTTTCGATGATGATCGACAGTGCCAAGGGCGTCGGTGCCAAGGTGCTGCTGCTGGGCATGCAACTGCCGCCTAACTATGGCAAGCGGTACACCGATGCCTTCGCCCAGGTCTATCCGGACCTGGCAAAGCAGAAGTCCGTGGCCCTGGTGCCGTTTTTTCTTCAGGGCGTAGGCGGGGTGCCGGCACTGATGCAGGCCGATGGTCTGCACCCCGCGGTGGGCGCGCAGGGCATGTTGCTGGATAATGTCTGGCCGGTGCTCAAGCCGTTGTTGTAAGGCAGTTATTTGCCGATGAGGCCCTTTTCTATGCGGGCCCTTTCGGCTAATGTGGCGCCCCCGATTTGGAGCCCCCAATGCCGCGTCCCGCCTGGTCACTCTTTGCCTATCAACTGATCGAGCCCGATGAGCAGCTCGACCTGTTCGCGTGCCAGGAAAGTCGTGTGCATATGGTTGCCCGGCAGCTGGAGTTGGGCGGCTCGATCGATCGAACCCTGTGCGGCACCTTGTTGCCGGCGCAACCGCGTTGGTCCGGGGTGGCCAAGGCCATTTACCGTGACCAGCGACTGTGTCGGCTGTGCCGGGCAATTCTGATGGCGCAACGCAAGGGTACGCGGCCCATCTGGCCGGAGCTGCAGTCGGAGCTGTAGAAAGTTTCACATAGCGCGCCCTCGTGGCTGCTCGGCGGCCTCCCGAATGGCCGGGCGGCAGTGTACAATCGCGGTTTTGCCCTCCCGAATGATTTGCGAAGGATTTTCCGGATGTTGCCGCGCTTTTCCGTCGTCACCCGCGCTCTTTCCCTGACGGTTGCCTTGTCGGGTGCCTTGTCTGTCACTTCGGCCATGGCGCTGGAGTTTCCCTTGCCACCGCCGGGCGAAGACATCGTTGGTCAGGTTCAGGTGATCAAGGCCAAGTACGAAGACACCTTTGCCGACCTGGGCACCACTTTCGATCTCGGTTACCTGGAAATGATCGCCGCCAACCCCGGTGTCGATGCCTGGCTGCCCGGCGCCGGTACCCAGATCGTGCTGCCGACGCGCTTCATTCTGCCGCCAGGTCCTCGGGAAGGGATCGTCATCAACCTGGCCGAGTACCGCCTGTACTACTACCCCAAGGGACAGAATGTGGTGCGGACTTACCCTATCGGCATCGGCCGTGATGGTTGGGGCTCGCCTATCGGCCTGACCAAGATTACCGCGAAAACCCCGAACCCGACCTGGACGCCACCGGCCTCGGTCAAGGCCGAGCACCTGGCCGATGGCGATCCGTTGCCCAACGTGGTGCCGGCCGGCCCGGACAATCCGTTGGGTCCGTTCAAGTTCGGTCTGGGTTTGCCGGGTTACCTGATTCACGGCTCCAACAAGAAGTTCGGCATCGGCATGCGCACCAGCCACGGGTGCTTCCGCATGTACAACAACAACGTGCTCGAGCTGGCGACCATGGTGCCGGTCGGTACGCCGGTGCGCATCATCAGCGAGCCGTACAAGTTCGGCATCAGCGCCGGCAAGGTCTATCTCGAGGCGCATACGCCGTTGGACGCCAAGGGTGATCCGTCCCACGAGGACAAGCACGCCGCAGTGGTCAATGCCCTGCTGAATCGCAAGGACCTGGCCGGCAGCCTGAACATGAACTGGGACACCATGCGCGATGTGATCTCGGCAGAAGATGGTATGCCGGTTGAAATCGCCGCGCCGAATGGCCCGGTGATCTCGTCGTCGCCGGCTGTGCCATGACCCGAGGGCAGGTCAAAGGCGTCCGCGCTTTTGAGGGTTGCCCTTGATAAAACGGCCCCTGAAAAGCGGCCATAAAAAAAGCCGCCCCTTTCGCGAGAAGGGGCGGCTTTTTTATGCTCAAGCCATAATCCAGAGGATTATTACTTGCGGCTAGCCTTGTCGAGCATGCGCAGAGCGCGCTCGTTGGCTTCGTCGGCAGTCTGCTGGGCTTTTTGAGCGGCAGCCAGAGCTTCGTCAGCGTGACGATAGGCTTCGTCAGCACGGGCTTGAGCACGAGCCGAAGCGTCTTCGGTAGCGGTCAGGCGAGCTTCGGTTTCTTTGGATGCGCTGCTGCAACCGGTTGCCAGAACGGCGGCCAGGGCCAGAGCAGAGAATTTCAGAACGTTATTCATCGTGTTCCCCTTAAATTTCTATTTAATAGCCATCTCTCGAGAGTGAGACAATGGCCGGCGTACATAGTACTCATTACTTGTAGTAAGTAAACTGACGAAGCGCAAGAAGCAAAAAAATCATGCAGCTTGATGTGTCGTGCTTCATCCCGCACTTATGCAGACCTCTGTGTCGCGCCCTTGTTCCGGGAATCCCCTGCCAAACCGGCAGTGCGGCAGGGGATCTCAGGTTGAACTAGACTGATTGCTGCTGAACCATAAGTGACTTTAAGTGTCTGCCGGCGTCTCAATCAACATGCCATCAGTGTCACGTTTGCATCCTTGGGCAGCCGATGTTTATGCGCGGTCCATATGATAGAGAACGATACCACGTTCTTCGATGTGCTCTTGCTGTCGCTCTCTAATGGCAAAGAACGAGCGCTGGTCGAACAGAGGTTTCCCTCACCGGTAAAACAGCGGTAAGGTAGCAGTCAAAATCCAAGACCCGCGAGGAGTAATGATGAGCGAGGCGTTGTCCATTCAGCATGACCAGGCTGGTCATCAATTCGAAACCTTCGTCGATGGTCACCGTGCCTATCTGACCTATATGGACCTTGGCAAGCAGACGCTGGATATCTATCGCACCTTCGTCCCTAACGAACTGCGGGGCCAGGGTATCGCTGCAGCCTTGACCGAAGAAGCCCTCAAGTACGCCGAGTGCATGGGCTATGTCGTGATCCCTTCGTGCTCCTATGTCGAGCGCTACATGGAGCTGCATCAGCGCCAGGCTGCCAAGCTTTAATTGCCGATGCGCGTCGCGCCGCCATAAAAAACGCCGGGCTGAGCCCGGCATTTTTGTATCCGTCGAAGCCTTACAGACGCTTGCGTCGCGGCAGTACGTCCTTGAGCTTGGCGTGCATGCTGCGCAAGGTGGTCTCGGTGCTTTGCCAGTCGATGCAGGCATCAGTGACGGAGACGCCGTATTGCAGATCGGCCAGGTCCTTGGGAATGGATTGTGCCCCCCAGTTCAAGTGACTTTCCACCATCAGGCCGATGATCGAATTGTTGCCCTCGACGATCTGGTTGGCGACGTTTTCCATTACCAAAGGCTGCAGGGCAGGGTCCTTGTTGGAGTTGGCGTGGCTGCAGTCGACCATGATGTTGGGCCGGATACCGCCTTTTTCCAAGGCCTGTTCGCACAGCGCGACGCTGACCGAATCGTAGTTCGGCTTGCCGTTACCGCCGCGCAGTACCACGTGCCCGTAGGGGTTGCCCTTGGTGGTGACGATCGACACGCCGCCTTGCGGGTTGATGCCCAGGAAGCGGTGCGGGCTGGAGACTGACTGCAAGGCGTTGATCGCTACTGTCAGGCCGCCATCAGTGCCGTTCTTGAAGCCTACGGCCGAAGACAGACCGGAAGCCATTTCCCGGTGTGTCTGGGATTCGGTGGTGCGCGCGCCGATCGCCGACCAGCTGATCAGGTCCTGCAGGTATTGTGGTGAAATCGGGTCCAGTGCCTCGGTCGCGGTGGGCAGGCCCATTTCTGCCAGGTCCAGCAGCAGTTGCCGACCGATGTGCAGGCCATCCTGGATCTTGAACGAGTCATCCAGGTAGGGGTCGTTGACCAGGCCTTTCCAGCCGACGGTGGTGCGTGGTTTCTCGAAATACACGCGCATCACCAGATACAACGTGTCGCTGACTTCCGCCGCCAAGGCCTTGAGGCGCTGGGCATACTCGTGAGCGGCCTTGATGTCGTGGATCGAGCAAGGCCCGATGACCACGAACAGGCGGTGGTCGGTGCCGTCAAGAATGTTGCGGACCACTGCGCGGCCCTGGGTCACCGTGTGCAAGGCGGTGTCGCTGAGCGGGATGTCCTTCTTGAGCTGATCGGGGGTGATCAGGGTCTCGTTGGACTCCACGTTCAGGTCATTGATCGGTAAATCGGCCATGGTGTTACTCATCAGGTCACAAGTGGTGTCCGCCAGCGCTGCCCCGCACGGCGGTGCACACTATTATTCGGCGCAGCGGGGAGCGGAACCTTAGCGCGATACCCCCTGCCTCGACAATGCCCAGTAGCGGCTTTGTGCGCTGCGCGATGGCAGCGAGCGCCTTGCGGCGGCGCTGCTAAGCTCAAGCAAGCTCTGCCGATTGCAGCAGTGACAAGGGGGTTGAATGATCCGGTCCATGTTGTATGCCTCTGATCTTGGTCCGTACGCGCCTTTCGTTCTGCAACATGCGCTGTCCCTGGCTCGTGCATTCAAGGCCGATCTGTACGTCATTCACGCCGTCGAGCCGATGAGCCGGTTTGCCGAGTCGGTGCTGCAGAGTTATCTCGATCCATCCACCCTTGATGATTTGCACCACGAAGGGGTGACTACAGTGATGGCCACGATCGAGCAAAAGGTCCTCGACAGCTTTATCGACGAGCTCGAAGAACCTCAGGACCTGGCGCTGATCAGCGCCGTACGCGTGCGCCAGGGGGATCCGGCGCAAGTCATCCTCGATCAGGTAGCGCGCCTCCACGTCGATCTGCTGATCATCGGCAGTCATGGCGAAGGCTGCAGCCCGGACATTCCCATGGGGCGGACCGCTGCACGCGTCCTGCAACTCAGTGGGGTGCCGGTCTATCTGGTGCCCTTGGGGCAGACCTTGACTGGGCGAGCGCCAGGGCCGGACGAATAGCGCGTTAAAAGGCTTTCACGCGTGTCACGTAGAAAAATTTCATTACAATTAATAAAAAGTTCTATGTTTCCACGTTTTACCATTGATATAGTTATAACCCGTCGCTGCTGCAGGTGACGTCTATCTGCTTTGAGGGAACTCTATGAAGCTTCAGCAACTGCGCTACATCTGGGAGGTGGCGCATCACGACCTCAACGTCTCCGCCACAGCGCAAAGCCTGTATACCTCGCAGCCGGGGATCAGCAAGCAGATCCGCCTGTTGGAGGATGAATTGGGTGTCGAGGTGTTCGCCCGCAGCGGCAAGCATCTGACCCGCGTGACCCCTGCGGGCGAGCGGATCATCAATACGGCCGGCGAGATCCTGCGCAAGGTCGAGAGCATCAAGCAGATTGCCCAGGAATTCTCCAACGAGAAGAAAGGCACTCTGTCGATTGCCACCACCCATACCCAGGCGCGTTATGCCCTGCCGCCGGTGATCAGCAACTTCATCAAGCAATACCCCGACGTTGCCCTGCACATGCACCAGGGTTCGCCCATGCAGATTGGCGAAATGGCCGCGGACGGCACTGTCGATTTCGCTATCGCCACCGAGGCCCTGGAGCTGTTCGGTGACCTGATCATGATGCCTTGCTACCGTTGGAATCGTTGCGTAGTGGTACCTCAGGGGCATCCGCTGACCAAGGTTGGCAAGCTGACGCTCGAAGTGCTTGCCGAGCATCCGATCGTCACTTACGTGTTTGGTTTTACCGGCCGCTCCAAGCTCGACGAAGCCTTCAGTCACCGCGGACTGACGCCAAAAGTGGTGTTTACCGCCGCCGATGCCGACGTCATCAAGACGTATGTGCGCCTGGGCCTGGGTGTCGGTATCGTTGCGCGCATGGCGGTCGACGAGAAGCTGGACAGCGACCTGGTGGTGCTGGACGCCGACCATCTGTTCGAAGCCAGTGTGACCAAGATCGGCTTCCGTCGCGGGACCTTCCTGCGCGGGTTCATGTGCGACTTCATCGAGAAGTTTGCCCCGCACCTGACCCGCGAGGTGATGGCCAAGGCCATCCAGTGCCACAACAAGCAGGAGCTCGAAGAGCTGTTTGCCGGCGTCGAGTTGCCCAGGCACTGATTGCTTGACCCTACGGGGTGAGGGGGCCTGCTCCCGAGCGGCCGTTGCAGATTCACCCCGGTGTTGCAGCTACGGCCTCTCGGGAGCAAGCCCTCTCACCATAGGGTTTGCTCAGGCATCGGGTTTGTTCAAGCCTTGCCGATCAAGTTACCGGCATGCAACCCGCATTCCTTCTGAGTGGCTTCTTCCCACCACCAGCGGCCTTCGCGCTCGTGCTGGTTCGGCAATACCGGGCGAGTGCAGGGTTCGCAGCCGATGCTGATGAAGCCGCGCTCGTGCAGGCTGTTGTAGGGCAACTCGAGCATGCGGATATACCCCCAGACCTCCTCGCTGCTCATCTGCGCCAGTGGATTGAATTTGTAAAGCGGGCGCTCTGGTGTCGAGAACGCTGCGTCGATTTCCAGGGCGGCCACCTGGCTGCGAGTGCCGGGGCTCTGATCGCGACGCTGGCCGGTGGCCCAGGCCGTCACGCCGGACAATTTACGCCGCAGTGGCTCGATCTTGCGCACGCCGCAGCACTCGCCATGCCCGTCCTTGTAGAAACTGAACAGGCCCTTTTCCTTGACGAAAGGCTCCAGCTTGCGGTGATCGGGAGAGACCAGCTCTATTTCGATCTTGTAGTGCTCACGGACCTGGTCGATGAAACGATAGGTTTCCGGGTGCAGACGGCCAGTATCGAGGCTGAAGACCTTGACGTTCTTGTTGAGTTTCCAGGCCATGTCCACCAGCACCACGTCTTCGGCGCCGCTGAAGGACATCCATACGTCGTCTCCGAACTGGCTGAAGGCAAGTTTGAGAATGTCCTGTGGGGACTTGTTGGCGTAGGTCGTGGCGAGTTGGGCGACGTCGAAGGGTTGGCTCATCAGGCGGCTTCCGGTAGTCAGTGGCGCTTGGGCGCTCGAATGGTGCAATGGTAACAAAATCTTGCGGCTCAGAGCTGCTGCAGCGTATCCAGCAGCACTTGCACCTTGGTCAGTGATTCGGCGTATTCGTCCTTCCAGTTCGAGTCGGCCACTACTGCGCCGCCCCCCCAGCAACTGATCTGACCATCCTTGACCAACAGGCTGCGGATGGCGATGGAGCTGTCCATTGCGCCACGCACGTCCATGTACAGCATCGAACCGCAATAAAAGCTGCGGTGGTGCGGTTCCACCTCGTCGATGATCTGCATGGCGCGTATTTTTGGCGCGCCGGTGATGGAGCCACCGGGAAAGCTGCCGGCGATCAAATCCAGGGCGTCTTTACCGGCGGCCAATGTGCCGGTGACGCTGCTGACCATGTGGTGCACGTTGGGATAGCTCTCCAGCGCGAACAGCTCCGGCACCTTGACCGAGCCGATCCGGCAGGTGCGCCCCAGATCGTTGCGCAGCAGGTCGACGATCATCAGGTTCTCAGCGCGGTCCTTGGCACTGGCCAGCAGTTCGGCACCGTTGGCGGCGTCTTCTGCGGGCGTCGCCCCGCGGGGGCGGGTGCCCTTGATCGGGCGTGCCTCGACCTGGCCATCGCGCGCTTGAATAAAGCGCTCCGGTGACAGGCTCAGCAGGGTGCTGCCGTCGACCAGTGGCATGAACGCCGAAAACGGCGTCGGGCAAGCTGCCCGCAAGGCGCGATAGGCGCTCCAGGCATCGCCCTGGCAGGGTGCGCGAAAGCGCTGAGTGAGGTTGATCTGGTAGCAATCCCCGGCCTGGATGTAGGCCTGGATACGTTCAAAGGCGCCACGGTATTGATCGGGCGTCCAGTCGCCGGCCATGGCATGGGCCAGTTTGAAGGGTTCGTCCATGCAGGACCGGGTGCTGCCCGCGAATTCTGCATGCGCCGCAAATAATCCAGTCAGGCGTGCACGCTCCGGCTCCGCCAGTGACGGATGAAACACCAATTGCGAAGTGCGCAGTTGGTGATCGCTGATCAATGCCCAGGCATATACGCCTAACTGTGCGTCTGGCAGCCGCAGGTCGTCGATACTGTGGCCAGCGATGCTCTCCAGTCGCCGCCCGAAGTCGTAGCTGAGGTAGCCGACGAGCCCACCGGCGAAGGGCAGGTCAAAGCCGTCAGGTATCTGCGCTGTGCCGAGGTCGGCGAGGCTTTCGCGCAGCCGCTGGATAAAAGCCACTCCGGCTTCGCCAGCCGCAGGTGTCAGTTGCTGGGATGGCCAGGCGCTGAGCAGGTCAAAGCGCCCGCGCTCTGCCCCAGGCCGGGCACTGTCGAGCAGCACGGCGCCAGGGGCATGACGGATCGCTTCGAACCACAGCGTGGCGTCGGCATGATAGGGCAAAGGATGAAGGCGGCAGAGAGACATGCGGGATCGTCTGGCAAGCGAAAGCGCGACATTGTAAAGGTTTTGTGGCGGGGTGGCTTTTCTGCATGATTTGGTCGTTGTTGGGGCTGCTCCGGTTTCTTCGCGGGCAAGCTTCGCTCCCACAGTGCATAAACATCCAACGTCATACACTTGTGGGAGCAAGGCTCGCCAGCGAAGAGGCTCGCCTGGACAACCTGTCTGCTTGTTATTTGAACCGCCGCTCCACGCCTTTCTCGACAAGGATCTTGGCGGAGATCTCTTCCACCGAAAAATGTGTCGAATTGATATGTGGAATATTTTCCCGACGGAACAGGCTCTCTACTTCGCGCACTTCGAATTCGCACTGCGCGTAACTTGAATAACGGCTGTTGGGTTTGCGCTCATGGCGAATCGCGGTCAGCCGATCGGGGTCGATTGTCAGGCCGAACAACTTGTGCTGGTGGGCCCTGAGCGCCGGCGAAAGTTGCAGGCGCTCCATGTCGTCTTCGGTCAGCGGGTAGTTGGCCGCGCGGATGCCGAACTGCATCGCCATATAAAGGCAGGTGGGTGTCTTGCCGCATCGGGAAACTCCAACCAGAATCAAGTCTGCCTTGTCGTAGTAGTGGGTGCGGGCGCCGTCGTCATTGTCGAGGGCGAAGTTCACCGCTTCGATGCGCTCCATGTAGTTGGCGTTGTGGCTGATCGAGTGGGATTTGCCCACCGAGTACGATGAATGCGCGTTGAGCTCCATCTCCAAGGGCGCCAGGAAGGTGGAAAAGATATCTATCATGAAGCCATTGGAGGTCGCCAGCACCTCGCGGATGTCCTGATTGACGATGGTGTCGAAGATGATGGGGCGCATACCGTCGCGCTCGGCGGCGGCGTTGATCTGCTGAACTGTGGCGCGGGCTTTTTCGACGCTGTCGACATAGGGCCTGGTGAACTTGTTGATGGTTATGTTTTCGAATTGCGCTAAGAGGCTCTGGCCCAGTGTTTCGGCGGTGATGCCGGTGCCGTCCGAGATGAAGAATGCCGATCTTTTCATGATGCCTACTGGGCCTTAAGCGAAAGGAGAGTTGCGTATATGATAGGCCCGTTTCCCCGGCCTTGAATGACGGCTACCGTCAGCGTTTCGCGGCCCCGGTCACAACGCTCGGAACGCGCTGGCGCATGGCACGGCGCGGCTCCAGGTTTTTCCTGCACACACAATACTTACAGTCAGTGGAGAGATCACCTTGGTAGAGTACGTAGTTTCCCTCGACAAGCTCGGCAAACACGACGTTGAGCGCGTGGGGGGCAAGAACGCATCCCTGGGCGAGATGATCAGCAACCTCGCCGGCGCTGGTGTATCGGTGCCTGGCGGCTTTGCCACGACGGCTGAAGCCTATCGTGATTTCCTCGAGCAGAGCGGCCTCAATGCCCAGATCCACGCTGCGCTCGACGCGCTGGATGTCGATGACGTCAATGCCCTCGCCAAGACCGGCGCGCAGATCCGCACCTGGATCATGGAAGCCGAATTCCCCGAACCGCTCAACGAGGCGATTCGAACCGCGTTCGCCGAGCTGTCCAAGGGTAATCCGGATGTCGCCGTAGCCGTGCGCTCTTCGGCCACCGCCGAAGATTTGCCGGACGCCTCCTTTGCTGGCCAGCAAGAGACCTTCCTGAACATTCGCGGCGTCGAAAACGTCATCCGTGCGGCCAAGGAAGTGTTCGCCTCGCTGTTCAACGACCGAGCGATTTCCTACCGTGTGCATCAGGGTTTCGATCACAAGCTGGTGGCATTGTCGGCTGGCGTGCAGCGCATGGTGCGCTCCGAAACCGGTACTGCCGGGGTGATGTTCACACTTGATACCGAGTCTGGCTTCCGTGACGTGGTGTTCATCACCGGCGCCTACGGGCTGGGTGAGACCGTGGTGCAAGGCGCCGTCAACCCTGACGAATTCTATGTGCACAAGCACACCCTCAAGGGCGGACGCCCGGCGATTCTGCGCCGCAATCTGGGCAGCAAGGCCATCAAGATGATCTACGGCGACGAGGCCAAGGCCGGTCGTTCGGTCAAGACCGTCGATGTCGACAAGGCCGAGCGCTCGCGTTTCTGCCTGAGCGACGCTCAGGTAAGCGAGCTGGCGAAGCAGGCGATGATCATCGAGGAACACTACGGTTGCCCGATGGATATCGAATGGGCTCAGGACGGTGACGACCAACAGCTCTATATAGTGCAGGCCCGTCCGGAAACCGTGAAAAGCCGCTCGAGCGGTAATGTCATGGAGCGTTACCTGCTCAAGGAAAAAGGCACGGTGCTGGTCGAAGGCCGGGCCATTGGTCAGCGTATCGGTGCCGGTAAGGTGCGGATCATTCGCGACGTCTCGGAGATGGACAAGGTCCAACCCGGCGACGTGCTGGTGTCGGACATGACCGATCCGGACTGGGAGCCAGTGATGAAGCGCGCCAGCGCCATTGTTACCAATCGCGGTGGGCGGACTTGCCATGCGGCGATCATCGCCCGCGAGCTGGGCATTCCGGCGGTGGTTGGCTGCGGCAATGCCACCCATTTGCTGGTGGACGGGCAGGGCGTGACGGTGTCTTGTGCCGAAGGCGACACCGGTTACATCTTCGAAGGCGAACTGGGTTTCGACATCAAGCAGAACTCGGTGGACGCCATGCCCGAGCTGCCGTTCAAGATCATGATGAACGTGGGCAACCCTGACCGCGCCTTCGATTTCGCTCAGTTGCCCAACGCGGGTGTCGGCCTGGCGCGCCTGGAGTTCATCATCAACCGCATGATCGGCGTGCATCCCAAGGCGCTGCTCAACTACGCGAGCTTGCCACCGGAAATCAAGGACAGCGTCGACAAGCGCATCGCTGGATATAGCGATCCGGTGGGCTTTTATGTCGAAAAGCTGGTCGAGGGCATCAGCACCTTGGCCGCGGCTTTCTATCCTAAAAAGGTCATCGTGCGGCTGTCGGACTTCAAGTCCAACGAATACGCCAACCTGATTGGCGGCAAGCTGTACGAGCCGGAGGAAGAAAACCCGATGCTGGGCTTCCGTGGCGCCTCGCGGTATATCAGCGAGTCGTTCCGTGATTGCTTCGAGCTTGAGTGCCGTGCCCTCAAGCGCGTGCGCAACGAGATGGGCCTGACCAACGTTGAAATCATGGTGCCGTTCGTGCGCACTCTGGGCGAGGCATCGCAGGTGGTCGATCTGCTCGCCGAGAACGGCCTGGCCCGTGGTGACAATGGCCTGCGCGTGATCATGATGTGCGAGTTGCCGTCCAACGCGATTCTGGCCGAAGAGTTCCTGGAGTTTTTCGACGGTTTCTCGATCGGCTCCAACGACCTGACCCAGTTGACACTGGGCCTGGATCGCGACTCGGGGATCATTGCCCACCTGTTCGACGAGCGAAATCCGGCGGTCAAGAAGCTGCTTGCCAATGCCATCGCCGCCTGCAACAAGGCGGGCAAGTACATCGGCATCTGCGGCCAGGGGCCTTCGGACCATCCGGACCTGGCCAGGTGGCTGATGGAGCAGGGCATCGAGAGTGTCTCGCTCAATCCGGACTCGGTGCTGGAAACCTGGTTCTTCCTGGCAGAGAAAGAGGCTGGGGTCTGATATCCTGATCGCGCCTGGCCATGTGGTGGGGTGGCAGTGCCGGCCTCTTCGCCGGCAAGCCGCGCTCCCACAAAGTGAACTCCGGACTGGATTCACCTTGTGGGAGCGCGGCTTGCTGGCGAAGGCGTTATTGCAGGCACCACACCAATCCACCCCAACCGCAGTTCGGTCAAATGGCGACTTTTTCCCGTTCTGGTCAATCCCCATTCTATGCAAAGCAGCAGTCAACTTTATCCCGTGGCCTTGCTCAGCGCCGATAGGCGCGGAGACCTGAGCGAAGACGTCTACCGCATCAAGGCGGCCAACAGTCCGGATGCCAGTGTCGAACTGGCCATTACTCGCCTGGGGCTGGCCGATCAGCCCGCCGCTCGTGGCATCCCTGTCATTCTGCTGCATGGCAGCTTCGCCAATCGGCGCTTCTGGTACTCGCCCAAGGGCATCGGCCTGGGTGCCTGGTTGGCACGCCAGGGTTTCGATGTATGGATCCCGGAGATGCGCGGCCACGGCCTGTCGCCGCGCAATATCGACTACAGACGTAACCGCGTGGCTGACTACGCGCAGTACGATTTGCCGGTCATCAATGCCTTTATCCATGAACAGAGCGGTCGCAAGCCGCACTGGGTCGGCCACTCGTTGGGGGGCACGACCCTGGCGGCGGCACTGGGAGGGCGTTACCTCACCGAGCAACAGGTGGCTTCGGTGGCCCTGTTCGGTAGCCAGATCACGCGCAATTACTGGCCCCTGAAGATTCCGCCAGTGGCCTGGGCGGGGCGTTTGTTGCTCAAGCGTTTCCCTCATCTGTCGGGCGCGCGCTTCAAGCGCGGGCCGGAGGACGAGCCGATCGGTCTGGTGCTGGAAGTCATGCGTTGGTACGGCCTGTTCGGCAAGTTTCGCGATCGTGACAGTGACTGGTGGGCGGGGCTGGCGGATAACCGCATCGCGGTCATGGCGGTGGCGGCGGCAGGGGATCAGCAAGATCCGGTCGAGGAATGCCGCCGACTGTTCGATCAGTTCGGGGGCGAGACCAACCGCTTTGTCGAATTGGGCCGTGAGGCTGGGTACAGCGAAGATTTCGGCCATGTCGAAATGCTCGTCAGCAAGCCGGCTCAGGTTGAGGTCTGGCCGCTGGTTGCCCAGTGGCTTCGGGATAACGAGCAGTTGGAAACCCATACTTTGCAACAGGCTGTATGAATTGATCGGTTGTTCGGCGGCGAAGAGGCCATCCGCGTCATCGCAAAACCATTTGCCCCGAACAAGGTCTAGACTGCAAGCGCGTCTCCAATCCCTCAGTGACAGGAGTTACCCCATGCATTACCTCACACCCGATCTGTGCGATGCGTATCCCGATCTGGTCACCGTGCTGGAGCCAATGTTCAGCAATTTCGGTGGTCGCGACTCCTTTGGCGGTGAGATCGTCACGGTCAAGTGCTTCGAGGACAACTCCTTGGTCAGGTCCCAGGTCGAACTCGATGGCAAAGGCAAGGTGTTGGTGGTCGACGGCGGCGGCTCGCTGCGTTGTGCGCTGCTGGGTGACATGCTCGCCGAGAAGGCGGCGCATAATCACTGGGAGGGGCTGGTGATCTATGGCTGCATCCGCGATGTCGACATGATCGCGCAACTCGACGTCGGGGTGCAGGCGCTGGCCACCCATCCGCGCAAGACCGACAAGCGAGGGATCGGCGACCTCAATGTCGTCGTGCATTTCGCCGGTGTCACGTTTCGTCCCGGAGAATTCATCTACGCCGACAATAACGGCGTTATCGTATCGCCCGACCCGCTGAAAATGCCGGAATAATCCGTCGTACTGTTGTGGAGTGAGGATGTTCGAGGAAGAAAACGCGCAGTGGGGGCTGGTGCATGCCCTCGTGCTGGACGGTAAGGGCGGTGCGCGTGCGATAGCTAGACCCGAGATCGATGACCTTGTGTTGCAGCCGACCGAGAGCCTCTGGCTGCATTGGGACCGTGGCCATCCACAGACTCAGAGTTGGTTGCGCACCAGCAGCGGGCTCAATGCATTCACCTGTGATTTGCTGCTCGAAGAGAATACTCGGCCGCGCCTCCTGCCGTTGCCGGATTGCCAGCTGCTGCTGTTTCTGCGCGGGGTCAACCTCAATCCCGGCGCGGAGCCCGAGGACATGGTCTCGGTGCGGATTTTTGCCGAGGCGCAGCGGGTGGTGTCGCTACGCTTGCGACCCCTGCGTGCCACCGATGAACTGCTGGCCCAACTGCAGGCCGGTGTCGGGCCCAAGACGGCTTCCGAAGTCATTCTTTATCTGGCGCAATACCTGACCGAAAAGGTCCAGGCGCTGGTGGGGGATCTGTCTGAAGCAGTGGATATCGAAGAAGACAAGGTCGACGCCGATGAGCGTTATGCGCCCGAGCATGGCAGCCTCTTGCACTTTCGTCGGCGTGCCGCCGGGCTGCGACGCTTTCTGGCCCCCCAGCGCGATATCTACGCCCAACTGGCGCGCCACAAGCTGCCGTGGTTCGAGGATGACGACGGCGACTACTGGAACGAACTCAACAACAGCCTGATTCGTTACCTCGAAGAGCTGGAGTTGACCCGCGAACGCGTCGGGCTGCTCCTGGAGGCCGAGGATCGACGCCTCAGCGAGCGCATGAACCGCACCATGTACCGTTTCGGCGTGGTGACCGGGGTGTTTTTGCCCATGACCTTTATTACCGGTTTGCTGGGTATGAACGTCGGCGCGATTCCTTTGGCGCAGAGTCCCCATGGTTTCGAGATTGCCTGTTCGCTGATGATGCTGGTCGCCCTGGGCCAGTGGTGGCTGTTTCGGCGTTTGCGCTGGGTATGAAGGCGCTGCAGGTAACGAGGTGGTTACAAAAATATTGGACGCGCGTTCCGTGTCAATGTGACCCATGCCGATCGTGGCTCGTCTTTGAATGAAATTCGCGAGGTGCCCATGGTCGATCCGTTTGAAGAGTCCCTGCGCGACATGCTCAATGCATCTTCGTCCACTCGCGACCACGATGCCTCTTTGGGCCGCGTGCTGAAGACCGCCAACCGTCAGGTGGGTGCGCAGGACCTGTTCAGCCTGATGGGGCGTTGGTTGCAGGCTTGCATGATTGCGGTCAATAACGGTTCCGGGCATATTGCGCCGGTATCGCGGCGTACTACCTCTGCGCAACCCGCAGATAAGGCTGACTGAATATGCAACTCGATCTCTGGACGCAGAGCCTGGTCACTGCCATGACGGCGTTGTGGACCAAAATCGCCAACTTCATCCCCAATCTGTTCGGGGCGCTGGTGGTGGTGCTGCTGGGGTTCGTCGTGGCCAAGCTGCTCGACACCTTGCTGTCCAAACTGCTGGCCAAGCTTGGCCTGGACCGCATCATGGGCGGCACTGGCCTGACCAAGCTGATGAGCCGTGCCGGCATCAAGGTGCCGATCTCGACGCTGGTGGGCAAGATCGTCTATTGGTTCGTGCTGTTGATTTTCCTGGTTTCGGCCGCAGAGTCCCTGGGCCTGCAGCGTGTGTCGGCGACGCTCGACGTGTTGGCGCTGTACCTGCCCAAGGTCTTCGCCGGTGCGCTGGTGCTACTGGTCGGTGTGCTGCTGGCACAACTGGCCAACGGCCTGGTGCGCGGCGCGGCCGAGGGCGTAGGGCTTGACTACTCGGCAGGTCTGGGGCGGGTCGCGCAGTGGCTGGTGATCATCATCAGCATCTCGGTGGCCATCAGCCAACTGGAGATCAAGACCGACCTGCTCAACCACGTGATCGTGATCGGGTTGATTACCGTTGGTCTGGCGGTGGCGCTGGCCATGGGCCTGGGCAGTCGTGATATTGCCAGCCAGATTCTTGCCGGCATTTATGTGCGCGAGCTGTACCAGGTCGGTCAGCACGTGCGGGTTGGAGAGGTCGAAGGACAGATTGAAGAGATCGGCACGGTGAAGACTACCTTGCTGACCGACGAAGGCGAGCTGGTGTCGTTGTCGAACAGGATTTTGCTGGAGCAGCGTGTGAGTAGCCGCTAACCCGGCATTCCTGCTAATGTATGCCGCCGCAAAATGGCCCGATCTCCGGGTTGTGGCGGACATTGAACACTGCCGGCCCGACTTGTTTTGAATAACGTACATTCGCTGCCCTTGCGCTACGATCCCCGCGAGCTGACCGATGAGGAGCTGGTGGAGCGTTCGCACGTCGAACTGTTTCATGTGACGCGGGCGTACGAAGAGTTGATGCGGCGCTACCAGCGCACCCTCTTTAACGTTTGTGCACGCTATTTAGGGAACGATCGTGATGCGGACGATGTCTGTCAGGAGGTGATGCTGAAGGTGCTTTACGGTTTGAAGAATTTCGAAGGTAAATCGAAGTTCAAGACCTGGCTCTACAGCATCACCTATAACGAATGCATCACGCAGTACAGAAAGGAGAGGCGCAAGCGCCGCTTGTTGGATGCCCTGAGTCTCGACCCGGTCGAGGAAGCATCCGAGGAGACGACGCCCAAGCCAGAAGAAAGGGGCGGTCTTGATCGCTGGCTTGTGCATGTGAATCCGATAGATCGGGAAATTCTTGTGCTGCGATTCGTTGCAGAGCTTGAGTTTCAGGAGATAGCCGACATCATGCACATGGGTCTGAGCGCCACCAAAATGCGTTACAAACGCGCGTTGGACAAGCTACGCGAGAAATTTGCGGGAATGACTGAAACTTAGTTCATAGCAAATATCTCTAACCATTCGGCGAGTTCTGCTAGACTTGCCGACCAGTTGCCTCTGAATTTTTTGAGGCTGCTAACAATCACCAGATGGGGATTTAACGGATGAAACTGAAAAACACTTTGGGCCTGGCTATCGGTTCGCTGGTAGCTGCGACCTCTTTCGGCGTTCTGGCTCAAGGCCAAGGCGCAGTAGAAGGCGAAGCTTTCTACTCCAAGAACTACAACGACAGCGTCAAGCACGTTGAAGACGGCCGCACCGCCGGCGGTTCGATCGGTTACTTCCTGACCGACGACGTAGAACTGGTTCTGGGCTACGGCAAAACCAACTACACCCGTTCGAACGACGGTACTGGTTCGCAGAAGATCCACGGTGACACCGGTTCCCTGTCTGCTCTGTACCACTTCGGTGCTGTTGGCGACTCGATCCGTCCTTACGTTTCCGGTGGCTTCGCTCACCAGAGCCTGAGCAACGTCGAAGCTGACGGCCACAGCGGTCGCGATCAGTCGACTTTCGCTACCATCGGCGCTGGCGCCAAGTGGTACTTCACCAACAACCTGTACGCTCGTGCCGGTGTTGATGCTTCGTACAAACTGGACAACGGCAAGTGGGACTACGCTCCTACCGTTGGCCTGGGCGTGAACTTCGGCGGCAGCGGCGGCAAGCACGAAGCAGCTCCTGCTCCTGCTCCAGTTGCTGACGTCTGCACCGACAGCGACAACGATGGTGTTTGCGACAACGTCGACAAGTGCCCTAACACTCCAGCCAACGTCACCGTTGATGCTACCGGTTGCCCGGCAGTTGCTGAAGTTGTTCGCGTTGAGCTGGACGTCAAGTTCGACTTCAACAAGGCTGTCGTCAAGCCTAACAGCTACGGTGATATCAAAAACCTGGCTGACTTCATGAAGCAGTACCCACAGACTTCCACCACTGTTGAAGGTCACACTGACTCCGTCGGTCCTGACGCTTACAACCAGAAACTGTCCGAGAAGCGTGCTAACGCTGTCAAGACTGTCCTGGTCAACCAGTACGGTGTCGAGTCGAGCCGCGTCAACTCGATCGGTTACGGTGAAACCCGTCCAGTCGCTGACAACGCCACTGAAGCTGGTCGCGCCGTTAACCGTCGCGTAGAAGCTAAAGTAGAAGCTCAAGCTAAGTAATTAGCTCGCAGCTCCAGAAAAGCCCGGCTTAGGCCGGGCTTTTCTTTGCCTGCGATTTAGTGCGCCGGCTGCTACAATCCCCTCCTCATTTCGTCTTGTCGAGTCCATTGCGCCCATGTACAACCTGGCCCGCCAGCTGCTGTTCAAACTGTCCCCGGAAACCTCCCATGACCTGTCCCTGGACTTGATCGGCGCCGGTGGCCGTCTGGGTCTCAACCGCCTGCTGACCAAGGCGCCAGCGGCATTACCGGTGACGGTGATGGGGTTGCAGTTCACTAACCCTGTGGGCTTGGCAGCGGGGCTCGACAAGAACGGTGCAGCCATCGACGGCTTCGGCCAACTGGGCTTCGGTTTCGTCGAGATCGGTACGGTCACGCCGCGGCCTCAGCCGGGCAATCCCAAGCCGCGTATCTTTCGCCTGCCGGACGCGACCGCGATCATCAATCGCATGGGCTTCAATAACCTGGGGGTCGACAATCTGGTCGCACGGGTACAGGCCAGCAAATACCGGGGCACTCTGGGGATCAACATCGGCAAGAACTTCGATACTTCGGTAGAGCGCGCGGTCGATGATTACCTGATCTGCCTGAACAAGGTTTATGCCCACGCCAGCTATGTGACGGTCAACGTCAGCTCGCCCAATACGCCGGGGTTGCGCAGCCTGCAGTTCGGAGAGTCGCTCAAGCAACTGCTCGATGCGCTAGCTGTGCGCCGCCAGCAGCTTGCGCTTGAGTATGGCCGTCAGGTCCCGCTGGCGATCAAGATCGCCCCGGACATGAGCGATGAAGAAACCGCGCTGGTGGCCACTGCTCTGGTCGAGTCGGGAATGGACGCGGTGATCGCTACCAACACTACGCTCAGCCGAGTGGGTGTCGAAGGCTTGCCCCATGGCGACGAGGCGGGCGGCTTGTCCGGCGCCCCGGTGCTTCAGCCGAGCACCCACATCGTCAAGGTGCTGTCTCAGGAGCTGTCAGGCAGGTTGCCGATCATTGCTGCGGGTGGCATCACCGAAGGGCGTCACGCGGCCGAGAAGATCGCCGCCGGTGCGAGTCTGGTGCAGGTCTACTCGGGCTTCATCTACAAGGGGCCGGCGTTGATTCGCGAATGCGTTGACGCCATTGCGGCGCGTACGCTCTGATCGGCAAAAAAGAGGGCCCCATCAAGGGGCCCTTTGGGCGCTAGCCCGCCGCCCTGGTCGGGCGTGCATGGTTAAACGAGTCAAGTCGGTTCGCAGTGTTGCTCAGCCGACAGCGTGAAGTTCGTTGAGCCTGTGGATCCCCGCAGTGCCGGTCATACCGTCCCAGTTGTCGCCGCGTCCCTCGCGCCAGCCATTGATCCAGGCTTGACGAACCGACGGTAGAGTAAAAGGGCAAAGCTCGCGGGATTTGCCATGGATACCGTACTGGTAGCCGCGTAAAAATGCTCTTTCCAACGGATCACGCTTGAGTCTTCTCATAGGGTGTAGCCCTCACTTGTTGACTGTTATGTCCCGTCGACCTCAGTAGGTCGGGCAGAATATGTCTGCCGGTGCTTCGCTCGCTGCCGGCGTCGCGAGCCTGCATGTCGTCCCGTTGCGGTGGCGACCTAATGAGTTTTAAAGAAATGAGCAGACGCAGGGAACTATCTTTTTGTCATAAGGCGGTAATGTTTTTGTCGTCATGACCATAAGTAAAAATTTGCGTCATCGCTCACTGCGATCAAACCCCGTATGATCAGGCCCTTGCATCGCTCGGACGCTTTCCTGCCATTGCGAATGATGGCTATTTGCACCGTGATTTTGGCGACGAAGGGTCATATTTCGACCGTTCGTCGTTGCTGAATCGAATACTCTGCTTACAAATCCAGGCTGGCCGTCGTCCGACGGTACTGGCGAATTTGTGGGTGGTGCGGCACCGTGAGGGTGTCAAACGAGCGCCTTGCTGGAAGGGCGCTTACTCAACCTGGAGACGGCAATGCGTTTGCCGTCTCGATGACTGCCAAGGCTTGGATTGACACATGTCGGATCGTTTTGAAATCTTTCTCACCTGCCCCAAAGGCCTCGAAGGCCTGCTCATCGAGGAAGCCACCGGCCTTGGCCTGGAAGAGGCCCGCGAGCATACCTCGGCGGTGCGCGGCATGGCTGACATGGAAACCGCCTACCGGCTGTGCCTGTGGTCGCGACTGGGCAACCGCGTATTGCTGGTACTCAAACGTTTCCCGATGAAGGACGCCGAAGACTTGTATCACGGCGTTCACGATGTCGAGTGGGCCGACCATCTGTTGCCGGATGGCACCTTGGCGGTCGAGTTCAGTGGTAACGGTTCGGGCATCGACAACACTCACTTCGGCGCTCTGAAGGTCAAGGACGCCATCGTCGACAAACTGCGCACCGCCAGCGGCGAGCGCCCGAGTGTCGACAAGCTCAATCCTGACTTGCGCGTTCACCTGCGCCTGGATCGCGGCGAAGCCATCCTGTCCCTCGACCTGTCCGGGCATAGCCTGCACCAGCGCGGCTATCGCCTGCAGCAAGGTGCGGCACCGTTGAAGGAGAACCTTGCGGCGGCGATCCTCATCCGTGCCGGCTGGCCGCGCATTGCGGCGCAGGGCGGCGCCCTGGCCGACCCGATGTGCGGTGTGGGGACCTTCCTGGTCGAGGCCGGCATGATCGCCGCCGACATGGCGCCCAATCTCAAGCGCACGCGTTGGGGCTTCAGTGCCTGGCTCGGCCACGTGCCGGCCTTGTGGCGCAAGCTGCACGACGAAGCGCTGGCCCGCGCGGCCGCCGGTCTGGCCAGGACGCCAAGCTGGATTCGTGGTTATGAGGCAGACCCAAGACTGATTCAGCCGGGTCGTAACAACGTCGAGCGCGCCGGTCTGAGCGAGTGGATCAAGATCTACCAGGGCGAAGTGGCGACTTTCGAGCCGCGCCCCGATCAGAATCAGAAAGGCCTGGTCATCTGCAACCCTCCCTATGGCGAGCGGTTGGGCGATGAAGCCAGCCTGCTGTACCTCTACCAGAATCTTGGCGAACGCCTGCGCCAGGCGTGTCTGAACTGGGAGGCGGCGGTGTTTACCGGTGCCCCCGATCTGGGCAAGCGCATGGGTATTCGCAGCCACAAGCAATATGCGTTCTGGAACGGCGCTTTGCCGTGCAAACTGCTGCTGATCAAGGTCACCCCCGATCAGTTCGTCACCGGCGAGCGCCGCACCCCGGAACAGCGACAGCTGGAGCGCGAACAAGCTGAACAGGTCGAGCAATCCGCGCCGGCAGTCGACCCCTATGCGCGGGTCAACAAGAACGGAAACCCGGTAAAGCCAGCACCGGCGCCAGTGGTCGAACAGGCTCGCCTGAGCGAAGGCGGACAGATGTTCGCCAACCGCCTGCTCAAGAACCTCAAGGCGCTGGGCAAGTGGGCCAAGCGCGAAGGCGTCGATTGCTACCGCGTCTACGATGCCGACATGCCTGAATATTCCCTGGCTATCGATCTGTATCACGACTGGGTGCACGTGCAGGAATATGCCGCACCCAAGTCCATTGATCCAGAGAAGGCCCAGGCGCGCCTGTTCGACGCCCTGGCGGCGATTCCCCAGGCCCTCGGGATTGACAAGAGCCGCGTGATCGTCAAGCGTCGCGAACGCCAGAGCGGCACGCGCCAGTACGAGCGCCAAAGTGCCCAGGGGCAATTCACCGAGGTCAGCGAGGGCGGCGTCAAGCTGCTGGTCAACCTCACGGATTACCTGGACACCGGACTGTTCCTCGATCACCGCCCGATGCGTCTGCGTATCCAGCGCGAGGCTGCAGGCAAGCGCTTTCTCAACCTGTTCTGCTACACCGCGACCGCCAGCGTCCATGCTGCCAAGGGCGGTGCCCGCAGCACCACCAGCGTCGACCTCTCGCGCACCTATCTGGACTGGGCGCGTCGCAACCTGTCGCTCAACGGCTTCTCCGACAAGAATCGCCTCGAGCAGGGTGATGTCATGGCCTGGCTGCAGGCCTGCCGGGACGAGTTCGAGCTGATCTTCATCGATCCGCCGACCTTCTCCAACTCCAAGCGCATGGAAGGGGTGTTCGACGTGCAGCGTGACCATGTGCAACTGCTCGATCTGGCCATTGCACGTCTGGCGCCGGGCGGTGTGCTGTACTTCTCCAACAACTTCCGCAAGTTTCAGCTCGACGAGAACTTGGCTGCCCGCTACGTCGTGGAAGAGATCAGTGCCCAGACCCTGGATCCAGACTTCGCCCGCAACACCAAGATTCACCGCGCCTGGAAAATCCAGGCCAAGTGATGCTCGCCTGACTGGTTCACGAACTGCTTCGCCTCGTTAGCGTGCAGCCCGTCGCAAAGTCGGATAAATCTGTCGCCAGCGGGAAGGGCGCAGATGAAATGAGACGATATGCCACTATGCAAAGTAGTGGCATATCGCTATAACTCGGCCAAGCCCAGCGCGCTTTGTGGTTCGCTGGCGTACCGAGTCCTGCATATGTCACAGACTGGCGCGCACCCAAGAATTCTCGGCTTTATCAGCGTGGATGCGGCTGCGTGGCTGGTGGCCGTGGTGGTGTGCACCAGTGGCCTGGTCAGTACTGGGCTGATCGCCTGGTCGAGCTACGACAGCTTCCAGCACCAGTTGCGTCAGCGCTTCGAATTGCTGGCGGGCGAGCGCTTTACGCGCATCGAGGAGCGGTTCACTGATCAGGTCCAGCGACTGGATGCGCTGCGCCGCTTTATCCTCTACTCCCAGACGGTCAGCCGGGACGAATTCAACGGTTACGTCAAACCTCTGCTGGGTCGCACCTTGGCCTATAGCTGGGCGCCGCGGGTTGCCAGCAGCGAGCGCGATGCCTTTGAGCGCGATGCGCGGGCGGAAGGTATCGCAGGCTTCAGCATTCGTGATCTGGCAGGCGACGGCCAACTGGTGCCCGCCGCAGGGCGTGACGAATACCTCCCGGTGTTCTTCACCCAGAGCAAAGTGCAGGCGGATGTGCCACTGGGCTATGACATGCTCACCAGCGAACCGCGGCGTCAGACCTTCGAGCGCGCCCAGGCCAGCGGCAGTTTTGCGCTGTCTGCGCCAGTCATGCTGGTAGGGTTGAGAGAGGCGGACAGCCATGGCATGTTGATGGTTGTGCCGGTCATCGGGCCGAGCCGAGGGGATTCAGTGCTGGCGCGGCCAATTCAAGGTTTTGTGAGCGCGATCATCAGTGTGCCGTTGCTGATGGCGGATGGCCTGCCGACACAGGCGGACGACAACCTGCAGGTGCGTATTCGCGACCTGTCCGCTGCGCCCGCCGATGCCCTTTTGTTTCAATCGCCCGTCGCCGCTACCGATTTGAATCTGTCGGCCCTCCATTTCATGACCTTGGGAGATCGCTCCTACGAAATCATGTTGCGGCCCAGCAACGTCTTCGCTCACGCCAACCGTTCCAACGCGCAGTTGATCGTACTGTTGCTGGGCAGTCTGCTCAGCGTGTTGCTCAGTACCTTGCTGTACAGCCTGATCAGCCAACGTCAGCGCGCGCTGGCCCTGGTTCACGAGCGCACGATTCAGTTACAGGAGCGCGACCGGCTCCTGCAAAAACTCAGCGCTGAAGTGCCCGGCGGGATTTATCAGTATCTGAAGACCGCCGATGACGCCGAGCGGTTTACCTATGCCAGCAAAGGCCTGCTGGATATTTTCGAGCTGTCCACTCAGGACCTGGTGCACGATACGCGACGAATGCTGGAGCGCTTGCATCCAGATGATGTCGATGAGGTCAACAAATCCATCAACTGGTCCCGCGAGCATCTGAGCCGTTGGCGCGAGGAGTTCCGTGTGGTGGTCCCGCGTGGGGGGCTGCGCTGGGTTCGTGGCGAAGCGACACCCGAGCGACTGGATGATGGCGGAACCCTCTGGCACGGCTATTTCACTGATATTTCCGATCTCAAACGGGTGGAGGAAGAGCTACGGGCGCTGTCGATTACCGACGTGCTGACCGGTATCTATAATCGCCGGTATTTCCAGGAGCGACTCAAGTCCGAGCTGAGCCGCGCCGAGCGTGATGGCTCGAGCCTGTCGGTGATCATGCTGGATATCGATCACTTCAAGCTGATCAACGATCGCTATGGGCATGCCGAGGGCGATAGGGTGCTGCAGGCGCTCTGTCAGCGCGTTGCCCAGCGTCTGCGACGCGGCGATGTGTTTTGCCGGTTAGGGGGCGAGGAGTTCATGGTGCTGTGCCCGGGCAGCAGCGCCGAACAGGTGCACGCGCTGGCATTGGAGCTGTGGCAGGGGCTGCGTGCGGCGCCTACCGATGGCGTAGGGGTAGTCACGGCGAGCTTCGGTATTGCCAGCTGGCGCCGCGGGGAGGGCGCCGACACCTTGCTGTTGCGTGCCGACTCCGGCGTCTACGCGGCCAAGCAGGCCGGACGCGATCGCGTCCAGGCCCAGCTGCCCTGAGGGCTGTCAGTTCTGCAGCGAGATCGACGGCGTGTTGCTGGCGGGCTGGCGATACAAGTCCAGCAACACCTGGTCGAGCACCGACGAAGTGCCCCACGGTTTGGGATCGTTGAGAATAGCCACGACCGCCCAGGTGGTGCCGTTGTCGTCGCGGCTGAAGCCGGCGATCGCGCGAACGGTGTTCAAGGTGCCCGTCTTGATATGGCCTTGGCCGGCCATGGCAGTGGTCTTCAGGCGCTTGCGCATGGTGCCGTCAATGCCCACCAGCGGCATCGAACTCATGAGCTCGGCCTGGTACGGGCTCTGCCAGGCCGACTGCAGCATCATCGCCATCTCCCGAGCGCTGACTCGTTCGTCGCGGGACAGCCCGGAGCCGTTTTCCATGACCAGGTGGGAAGCGGTGATGCCTTTTCTCGCCAGCCATTGACGAATCATCCGCTGAGCCGCCTTGGAATCGTCGCCGTCGGCGTCGCTGCGATACTGCGCGCCGATGCTCAGGAACAGCTGCTGAGCCATGGTGTTGTTGCTGTATTTATTGATGTCGCGGATGACCTCCGCCAGATCCGGAGAAAACGCCCGGGCCAGCAATGTGGCGGTCTTCGGCACTTCACCCTGGCGGTCGTGGCCCTGGATGCTGCCACCGAGCTCGTTCCAGATGGCGCGGACCGCACCGGCCGCGTATTCAGGGTGGTCGAGTAGCGACAGGTACGTCTGCGAACTGCAGCCTTCAGCCAACTGTCCACTCACCACCACCGAAATGCCATCGGCCTGAGGCACGGGGTTGTAGCGCACGTCGCCGCCACATTTGCTGCCCGGGATGGCCTTGACCTGGTTGTCGATATGAATGGTGGCGATCGGTGGCTCCACCGATACCGACACCTTGCCCGAGTCATTGCGGGCAATGAAACGCATGGCCTTCAGGTTGATCATCAGTGCATCGGGCTTGACCAGGAACGGCTTGTTGTCGTCGCCGCCATCGTCGTTGAATTCCGGCAACTGCGGCGGGATGAAGTAGCTGCGATCAAGTACCAGGTCGCCGGTGATCTGGCGTACGCCGTTGTTGCGCAGATCGCGCATCAGCAGCCAGAGTTTTTCCAGATTGAGCTTCGGATCGCCGCCGCCCTTGAGATAGATATTGCCGTTGAGGATGCCGCTGTCGAGCTTGCCGTCGGTGTAGAACTCGGTTTTCCACTGGTAGTTGGGGCCCAGTAACTCCAGCGCTGCATAGGTGGTCACCAGTTTCATGGTCGACGCGGGATTGACCGACACGTCGGCGTTATACACCGTCGGCGTGCCAGGACCGCTCAAGGGCACCATGACCAGCGACAGGGCATTGTCGTCCAGTTTCGCCGCCCGCAGCGCTTGCTGGACCTTGGGTGGCAGGGTGGTATTGAGCGGGGCAGCGGCGAGGGAGAACGCCAGTGGCAACAGAAAGCCGGCCAGCACGATTGGACGTAAAGATTTGATCATCTGCACTAAGACTCTGCATGAAGAGGGTAAAAAATCGAAGGCGAAAAAAGATGAAGGCCCTCGTTCCAAAAATGTGCGGGGGCATTATGCCCTGCGTGATCGCCCGTAGCGAGGGCGGGCGAGCGAAGGTTCGGCAATCTTCGGCATAAACTGTTAAAGTGCCGCGCGTTATTACTCAAGAGGATTGTATTCATGGCCACTAATCGTTCCCAACGTCTGCGCAAAAAACTCTGCGTCGATGAGTTCCAGGAGCTGGGTTTCGAGCTGAACCTCGACTTCAAGGAAGGGCTGGCTGACGAGGCAATCGATGCGTTCCTCGAAGCGTTCCTGAAAGACGCCATGGAGGCCAATGGCCTTGGCTACGTCGGCGGCGATGACTTCGGTCTGGTCTGCCTCGAGAAGCGCGGCTCGGTCAGTGAAGAGCAACGTGCGACCGTTGAAGCCTGGCTCAAGGCGCGTAGCGAGCTGACCAGCGTTGAAGTCAGCCCGTTGCTGGATGTCTGGTATCCGGAAAAGCCGATCAACCCGGTTGCCTGATGCCCTGACCGGCGGATTGCCCTAGCGGGTGGTCTGCCGGACATTCGTTTTGCGGCTGTAGATATGGATACCCCCGCGCGGTTCTCATTCGCCACCGCCTGCTTTTACCCTTGTAGCCAGCTTCAATTTCCCTGTACGAATGTGAATGCTGCGCCTGCCGGATAACTCGCCGCTGCATGCTTTCAAACCAGACCATGACGTTTGGCCAATTCGATAAGGTCGATGGCCGAGTCGATCTGCAACTTCTGCATCAGACGCTTTTTATAAGTGCTGACGGTTTTGTTACTTAAAAACATACTTTCGGCAATCTCGTGATTGGTGCGACCTTGGGCAAAAAGTTGCAGCACCATCAGCTCTCTATCATTGACCAGTTTGAATAAGCCCATCTCTTTTGAATGTTCGGTGCAGCTGGCAGCAACGGCCATGGCATCCCGAGGAAAGTAGTTGTAACCGGATAATATTGCCTTGATTGCGCTGAGCAGCTCGGTGGGGTCTTCCTTTTTGCTGACAAATCCTGACGCACCCTGGCCGATACAGCGTCGAGTGAAGTGCTCCGGCGGTTGCACCGTCAACATCAGCGTACGCACATGCTGGTTCATGGCGCGCAGGCGGGCCAGTAGCTCCAGCCCGTCGAGACGCGGCATCTGGATGTCGAGGAGCAGCAGATCAGGCTCGGTTTCGCGCACCATCTGGATGGCATCGGCGCCATTGTCGGTTTCGCCCGCTATTTGATAACCGGCGTCTTCCAGTACTTTGCGCATACCGAAGCGAATGACCGGGTGATCGTCAACGATGAATATCGAGTGCATGATGCGCTCCAAGCTGGGCACGGATAGTGTCCGCACAGTAGCGCAGTTATAGCGAGGGGCACATAGGATAGGTGGCTAGGGGGCTTATATAAGAAAATTCCTACTGGAAAAGTATTGGATAAATAAAAACTCAATAAGCTTTGTTATTGTCAATCTGGATGTTTGATTCTGGATATTTCGATCTGTCGCGCCGAACTTGGCTTGGCAGGTGTGCATGCAGGGCGTATCAACGCCCCTTGCGGTCGATGCCGCAAAGGGCGAGGGTCAGATGGGGCTGGAGCGGCCGGTCATCTCTCGGGCCATTTCGCTGGCGTAGCTGTCGGTCATGCCGGCGATAAAGTCGATGACCCGCATGAACGAGGTGTGCAGCGGCACGCCCGGACTCGGCGCGTTGTTGCCCAGCAAGTCCAGAATGCGCCGGCTCTTGAACGATGGCGCACCCCCATCGTGCTGTTCAAGGGCCGCGCCGCAGAACGCATTGAGGAGGATTTCCAGAGTGGTGTAGGCGCCGATTTCATGCAGCGTCTTGCGCTTGTCCTGGAAGATCTTCTTGCGGGCCATGCCCTTGGCGCTCAGCACGCAACGTTTGGCCGGGCCGTGCATGTGCTCGACCAAGTCTGCGGATAAGGTACCGGCCAGCAGCGCCTCCTGCTGTTCGACGAAGGCCCGGGCTGCGGCGTTGGTCAGGTGCTCGATGGCCTTGCCGCGCAGGATCGCCAGCTTGCGTCGGCGCGAATCGCCTGGCCCCAGTTGGCGGTACGTCTCGGGAAGATCATCGCCTACCAGCCCGAGCAGCAGGGCTTCGACCTCGGCGTATTCGAGCAGATCCATCTCCAGACCGTCTTCAAGGTCGATCAGCGCATAACAGATGTCATCGGCGGCCTCCATCAGGTACACCAGCGGATGGCGCGCCCAGCGTTGGTCTTCGATCTGTGGCAGACCGAGTTTGTGCGCGATTTGCTCAAGCAACGGCAGCTCGCTCTGATAGCAGCCGAACTTGTGTTTTTTGTAGCCCAGCGAGTCAGCGTGGCGGGCCGTCCAGGGGTACTTGAGAAAGGTCCCTAGCGTGGCGTAGGTGAGCCGGGTGCCACCGTCGAATTGGTGATACTCGAGCTGGGTGAGCACGCGAAAGCCTTGGGCGTTGCCCTCGAAGTTGAGGAAGTCCTCACGCTCGGCGACGCTCATTGCGTCCAGCCAGCCACGTCCTGCAGCCTGATGGAACCAGCTGCGGATGGCGTCTTCGCCAGAGTGGCCGAACGGCGGGTTGCCGATGTCGTGGGCCAGACAGGCGGATTGCACGACCATGCCCAGATCGCTCGGGTCGCACCACTGTGGCAGGCGGTTGCGCAGGGTTTCACCCACGCGCATGCCCAGCGAGCGGCCAACGCAGCTGACCTCCAGTGAATGGGTCAGACGCGTGTGGATATGGTCGTTGCTGGTGACGGGATGCACTTGAGTCTTGCGCCCCAGGCGGCGGAATGCACCCGAGAAGATGATCCGGTCGTGGTCCTTGTGAAACGGGCTGCGGCCCAGCTCCTCGGCGCTGTGCAGCACCTTGCCGAGACGTTCACGGTTAAGCAGTTCGGGCCAATCCAAGGCGATGCACTCCAAATACGGGTCAAGCGCCTAGCTTCAGGCCTGGCGCGCCGCGGCGCAAGGGTGGCAGGCGTATCTGCATGTATAGTTGCTCGACAGGTTCGCGCGGATCTACAGCACCGCGGCGTCCACGTCGATCAGCAGCAGGCGGTTGCCGTTGTCGAAGAACTGCCCGGCGGTCAGGCAATACTGGTTGCTGGTGGCATCGCGATAGGTGCTGGACAGGATCAGCCGTCGCTCGTCCCAGCCCTCCGCCAGCAGGTGGTAGAAGTAGGGTCGCCACGACCAGTTGTGGCCCAGATAGCTGGGGTCGGTTTGCCAGGCGTTGTCACGCCATTCGTGGTTGGGCGTCAATTGCGTCCCTTGCCGATCGCATTGATAGAAACGCAGTAGCCACGGGCTGTCGACGAAGTGGGGCAGTTCGGTGACCGGGGCATTGGCGCTGGCCCAGGTCTGCAGATGGCCCATGAGCGTGACCAGTTGCTTGCGCAGGGTCATCAGCCGGGCGCGCTCATCGACCTTGCGCGACACATAATGCTCGCGCAATTCGGCGAAGCGGTTGACGAAGGCGTCAGCATCGAAGAAGTACGGTTCGGCGCGGGCGAACAGATAGCCCTGCACATAGCGCGAACCGCATTCGAGTGCAAAATCGAGCTCCGCTTCAGTCTCCACGCCTTCGGCGATGATCCAGCAGCCGGTCTTTTCTGCCATCAGCGCCAGTGCCTTGACCACCTCGCTGCTAGGGCCGCCCCGGGCTGCGGCCTGGAACAGGCGCATGTCGAGTTTGAGGATGTCCGGCTGCAACGCCAGTACGCGATCGAGCTGCGAGTAGCCCGCACCGAAGTCATCGATGGCGATCCGCGCACCGACCTCGCGGTAGCGGCGTACCACTTCGCTCAGGCGCTCGGTATCACCGCTGAATTCGGTGATTTCGAAGACGATGCGCCGCGGGTCGATACCGTGTCGCTCCAGCTGTCGCAGGCTGGGCAGGGCTTGTCCTGGTTTGAGGCGGGTCATCCAGCGCGGCGACATGTTCAGGCTCAGAAACCAGTCTTCGGGGGCGTCCTTGAGTCTGCTCAGGGCATTGTCGCGGATCATGCGGTCGAGCTTGCGTAGTGCGGCTGCCGGTGTGCGTGGGTCGGCAAACAGCGGGCCCACCGAAGCCAGTTGGCCGTCCGGCTGGCGCAAGCGCCCCAGGGCCTCAATTCCAGCGATTCGACCCGTAGCGGTGTCGATAAACGGCTGGAAACATGCGAGCGGTTGCCCGTCGATCACGGCGACTCCTTAAACACTGTGAGGGTTAGTGCAGGCGTCAGACGCCATTACGGCCGTCGATGCGCAGGGCACATGACAGCCGTAACGGGGAGGTACTGCAAGAATGTAGCCAGATAGTGGCACGTGGCGCGTGCCGATCAGTGCTTGTCGGCGCCGCCTCTCATTACCAGCTTGATCAGGGGCACCAAGGTGGCACTCAACTTCAGCAGACGAGACACGCTGCCCTCGGTATGGACCGCCGGCTGCGCAGCGGGCTTGGACGACCCTGCACCTTTGCCGGTAAAAAAGCCCATCAGCATCACTGCGCCCATCCCCCAGAGGGGTCCATGCTTGATGCCCAACCCTTCCTGTACTGAACGGCTGGCGCCTTTCAGGCGGGTCAGCGGGTTGACCAGGCTGCGCGCTTCCTGGCGAATTTCCTGGCGATGCATTTCAAGGCGCAGACGAATTAACGCTTTGCGCATGTCACGTCGTGAATTCTTGCTCGGCGGATGGGCACTCATGGCAACAGGCGCTCCCGATCATTGGCCAATTCTTCGAGGGTGCCGTGGAACGGCGAGGACTCGTCGAAGATGGCCGCTTTAAGGCGTATCGCGCAGAACAGCCCGGCCAGCAGGTAGAAAATGCACAGGCCGATCATCCCGGGAATGCGGTAGTTGTCCCACAGCAGAATGAGGATCAGCCCAGACAGCGCCACCAGCGCCAGCAAAGCGAATACCAAGGCCAATCCAGCAAACAGCAGCAGGCTGACCGTGCGGGATTTCTGCTCTTGCAGCTCGATGCCGAACAGTTCGATATGGCTGTGCAGCATGCCCAGCACCGCTGCACCGAGTCGGCGCGCAGTGGAGCCGCTGCTGGATGAAGTATCGCTGTCCAGAGCCATGATCAGCGACGAGACGCCAGCAGGCCGATGAGGAAACCGGCACCGGCAGCAATGCCGATCGACTGCCAAGGATTGGCTTGAACATAGTCTTCGGCCTGAATTACCACTTCCTTGCTCTTTTCGCTAAGGGCTTCCTGAGTTTCTTTCAGCGATTCCTTGGCCTTGAGCAGGCTTTCGTGGATCTGGGCGCGCAGTTCATCAGCCTGGTCGCCCGCCAGCGTGGCGGTATGTTCAAGTAGTTTTTCGGCGTCTTTGACGAGAATCTGAAAGTCATTCGCCAGTACTGTCTGAGCCGTCTTTGCTGTCTTGCTGACCATGTGTTTCTCCGTTGATGGCGTTATGAAAGTTCGAGTACCCAAGCATCAGGAAGGTTCACTTCGAGGTGCTGGTATGGGTTTTGCTTTTCGCTGGTGCGTTTACTGGAAAGAATGCCCCAAATAGGTTCGCGGCAATGCCGCAAAGAACCATATCAGTGCGCGGACAATATTATTGCCCTATTTAAGGGCGTTTTAACCATCGCAGGCCTGCCGTTTCCATGAATATCTCTCAAAGCGCCTTGGATTCGTTGATCCACGGTTCCAATACCCTGTTCATTCTCGCTGGCGCCGTCATGGTACTGGCCATGCATGCGGGCTTCGCCTTCCTTGAGGTGGGCACGGTGCGCCACAAGAATCAGGTCAATGCGCTGTGCAAGATCCTCAGTGATTTTGCCGTGTCGACCCTGGCTTACTTCTTTATTGGCTACTGGGTCGCCTATGGCGTGACCTTTTTGCAGCCTGCTGCAGTCATTAACGTCGACCATGGCTACGCGCTGGTCAAGTTCTTCTTTCTGCTGACTTTCGCTGCTGCCATTCCGGCAATCATTTCCGGAGGCATCGCCGAGCGTGCGCGGTTCGTTCCGCAACTGTTCGCCACGGTGTTGATCGTAGCCTTCATCTACCCGTTCTTCGAGGGAATGATGTGGAACGGCAACTTCGGTGTCCAGGCCTGGTTGCAGGCGCAGTTCGGTGCTGGCTTCCATGATTTTGCCGGTTCCGTGGTCGTGCATGCCATGGGCGGCTGGCTGGCGCTGGCGGCGATCCTGTTGCTGGGGCCGCGCGATGGCCGCTACAGGGATGGCAAGCTGGTTGCCTTCGCACCGTCCAATATTCCGTTTCTGGCATTGGGTTCGTGGGTGTTGATCGTCGGTTGGTTCGGCTTCAACGTCATGAGCGCGCAGACCCTGCAGGCGGTTAGCGGCCTGGTGGCGATCAATTCGTTGATGGCCATGGTCGGCGGCACCTTGGCGGCGCTGATCGTGGGTCGCAACGATCCGGGCTTCCTGCACAACGGTCCCTTGGCCGGTCTGGTGGCGGTGTGCGCCGGCTCGGACCTGATGCATCCAGTGGGCGCGCTGGTGACGGGCGCGATCGCGGGCGGGCTTTTTGTGGTGTGCTTTATCGCTGCCCAGCGCCAGCGCCAATTCGACGACGTGCTCGGGGTCTGGCCGCTGCATGGCATCTGCGGCGTCTGGGGCGGCATTGCCTGCGGTATCTTCGGCCAGACGGCGCTAGGCGGCTTAGGCGGTGTCAGCCTGATCAGTCAGGTGCTCGGCAGTGCTCTCGGGGTGCTGGTTGCGGTGGCCGGAGGCTTTGTGGTGTACGGCGTGATCAAGGCGGTGGCCGGGATTCGCTTGAGTCAGGAGCAGCAGTATTACGGCGCGGATCTGTCGATTCACAGGATTGGGGCGAATGCCCATGAGTGATGACGCGCTTGGTTGTCGTCATGCAGAGTGCGTCCTAAACTGAAGGCTCAGTCCGGTTGAGGCCGAGTCGACCATGAACCCCGAATGCCAGCTTTTCATCACCGCCCATTGCCACCTGTGCGAACAGGCCGAAGCTGAGTTGATGCCTTGGGTGGAGCAGGGGCTATTGGTCGAGCTGATCGATATCCTCCACAACCCCCAGCATCTCGCCGCCTATGAATTGCGCATTCCGGTACTCCGCCGGGTCGATAGCGGCGCCGAGCTCGATTGGCCGTTCGAGCCTGAGCATATCTCACGGTTTCTGGCCTATGATCCACGCAGGCCTTGAAGGATAATGCTCGGCCGCCTTCGCCGCCGAGTCCGTCATGACCGCCACGCCCTTCCATCCTTCCCATTATCAGGCCAGTACGGTCAGCTTGCCGGCTGGGCCGTGGGTGACGGTGTTGGAATGTCTGTGCGCGCATTTTCAGGCGATCAGTCGCGAGCAGTGGTTGGATCGTATCGCCCGGGGGCGCGTGCTGGATGCCAGCGGGCAGCCGATCAGCGCTGATCTGGCCTATCGCCAGGGCTTGCGTATTCACTATTTTCGCGAAGTGCCGAACGAAAAGGCGATCCCCGCGCAAGAAAACATCCTGTACATCGATGAGCATCTGGTGGTGGCCGACAAGCCGCATTTTCTCCCGGTGACGCCGACGGGGGAATACGTCGAACACACCTTGCTGCGGCGCCTGATTCGGCGTCTCGATAATCCCCATCTGGTGCCCCTGCATCGCATCGATCGTCACACCGCCGGGCTGGTGCTGTTCTCGGCCAATCCCGAGACGCGCTCCGCCTACCAATCGCTGTTCCCTACGCGGCGCATCCATAAGCACTATCAGGCGGTCGCTGCCGCGTTGCCTGCCTTGAATTTCCCGCTGACGCATTGCAGCCGGTTGGTGCATGGCGAGCCGTTTTTTCGCATGCAGGAAGTGGCAGGGGTGAACAACAGCGAGACCCTGGTGCAGGTGGGGGAGAAGATGGGTGATTTCTGGCGCTATGATCTTTTCCCCATTACCGGCAAGACTCATCAGTTGCGCGTGCACATGATGTCGTTGGGAGCGTGTATCCGGCATGACCCGTTTTATCCGGATGTGCAGCCGAATGGGGCTGAGGACGATTATGCCAAGCCGCTGCAGTTGCTGGCTCGGGGGCTGCGATTCGATGATCCGTTGAGCGGTGAGTCACGCCAGTTTGAGAGCGCGTTGCGGTTGCAATTGTTGGATGACGGTTTTATTGGGCGGGGTTGATTGGGTTTTTGGGGTTGTGGGTGGTTCTGCTTTCCAGCCGGCCTTGGGGTCGCCGCCCCAGCATTGGCCCTTCGCCTAGGCTCAGGGTGCCCACGCTCCGGTACGCTTGCGCAGGGCACGCCCCGATGGGCCTTCCATGGCCCAGCGGGGTTTGGCCGGCATCCATGCCGGCCATCCCTGCGCAAGCGTACCGGAACGCGGCCTGCTGGATGGGCCGGCGACCCCAAGGCCGGCTCGAAAGCAGAACAGTGACATTTGTGGTGTCTGTTCGCTTTTAAAAGCGGCTTTGATGCACGCGCCAATATCGGCTGGTCCTTTGCTGCGGGCCTGTGCGGCCGCCCCTCCAGCAGGCCGCGTGGAGGCGCCTGAAGAGAGGGAGATCCCGGCAGCCGGGTGAGGCGCGTTAGGCCATGGATGGCCTATTGCGCCGTGCCAACTTTTCAGGTGCCGGAACGCGGGTATCCTGAGCCTAGGCGAAGGGCCAATGGGCAGGGCGAGCCGCACAGGCCCGCAGCAAAGGGCCACACCCCAATCGCCCAGTCCACAAAGATAGCGCACGATGCTTGTTGTCGGCCGCCACACCGGTCCATCCATTTCTGTTATGTCTCCACAGCAAAGCTCTATTGGAGGCCTTTCGCTGTTTGCTCTTATGCTTTTCCCCAGCTCCCGAGCGCGCAACCCCGATCTCGCCACCACGAAGACTG
>CAJCIO010000148.1 GCA_903970465.1 Gammaproteobacteria bacterium | reverse complement strand
GCGGGCGGTATGGTACGTGATTGTTTTTGCGGGAGGAAATGCAGTTTAGGGCAAGACGAGAGGAGGTGGGCATTTGCTCTGGATTTGGGTGTGTCGCGTCCTGAATAAGTTTATGCCTTTTGCTCTATCGACAGGGTGAATGGATTCGGTGACAGGGCAGAGCGAATTTATTGATGTTCGCAACATGGGAGGGGCGGGTGTGGCAGGACGCACGCTTTTGATTGAGTGAAGGGGGTATGCAAAGATGGTCCTAATCTAAACTCTAAAATGTGACTAGGCACCAAGCCGTGAGAACAAAAGCCCGTCGCTAATGGCTTTTGTTCTGCACAGATAGTCAACTTTTTACTTGAGGCAGGTGGCATGTCGCGAGGCATGAATCATAATGTAATGAGTGACCCTAAGTGCCAATATCGAACTGGACCGCCTCCTCTGCGGGGGTTCCAATTTGATTGCTTAAAGCTGGCAGTTACTTCTATCGAAATTTCGCCGTAGGCTAATCGGCCGGTCCAGTCTGATTTTTTATAGAGGGCTTCCGTCATTTCGCTGAGCACATGTTTGATTACTCGGTTCGTATCGCCAGGTGCAGAGTCGGTCAATTTAGCGGTTACAATAAACACGTTACTTTGGTGTGTGAATTCTGCCATGCTAATCATATCGATTGAGCTCAGCGTGAGCGTTGGTACGAGACCTGCGAGACAGACGGTGAGACTCGTTTGAAAATCTTTGTAGTTGCTATAGCCTGAGAGGTTTGAATCACTACACATAATCTGATCTATCTGTTTTTGCTTTTCTAGGATGGCGGAAAAAACCTTTTTTGTTTCATTATAGATTTCTATGGTTTTCGACTGATTCTTCACACCCATAAGCGTCAGAAATAAATCGACTTCGTATCCGTATCCGTGGCTGAATCGTCCATAAATCATGTGGTCCAAGGCCATGCGGAACTCGTCGGCGCTGTCAGGCCGGCGCCAGCTCCCATAGTTTAATAGCCGAATTGTGAAGTCCCGAAAAAGACTCATGCTTGGCTCTGCGGATAGCTGGACCGTATCATATACGGCTTGCTGTAGCGGTACCAGGTCGAATTCTTCAGATCTCGGATAATTATTCCATATGGTTTCTTTTGCTAATACTTCGAAAAGTTCAAATCGAAGGCTCACTGCTACGTTTTCAAAACGCGCTCCTGAATCAAGTTTTAACCGCTCTATTCTTGCATCCATTAGCGGGCCGGAAGGTACGGACAGTATGCTCGCCAAAAGGTGTAGTGTTTGCTCGTTACCATATGTGTCTAAGCCGTGGCTCAGTGCAAAATTTTCGCATAGACCAAGAAGGCATTCGTAATTAATCATATTGCTCTCCTTTTTTGGTGGGTGTCTACCGTTAAGGGCAAGCTTGATAGTTCGTGGTAGTCAAGGCGTCCGCAAATCAACTGTTGGGTAACAGTTGCTTCAGTTGCCTAGCGTGATGAGTATTAAATCGCCAACGCATTTTTTCGTGCGTCGGTGCGGGTACGCATACCTTCAATACGATCAACTCAGGCTTCAGCCTACTTCCGGTCGATGGTTGCGTCTACTAGCAGATCTGATAGGTAAATGAGTGTTGTAGAAGAGGTTCACCTGAGCCTTTTAAAAAAACCCCTAGCCTTTCGGCCAGGGGTTTTGTCAGCAACCTGAAAGCCCTTCGCAAGTGGCTTTTTGGTTTCGCATCGTCAATCAGCGTTGCGCTTGGGCCAACTCGGCAGCGTAATCGCCTTGGGCGGTCTTTTGAGGCTCTACCGGCCAGGCTTCTTTATCGATGTCCAGGTCCTGGAACTTGGCCGCATCGAATACCGGTTGCTTGACCCCGGCACGGCGCTGTTCGTCGTAGTCACGCATCACGCGCAGGCCGACTTTGAACAGCAGGAACAACGCAGTCAGGTTGACGAACGCCAGACCCGTCATGGTGATGTCGGCGAAGGCGAACACGGTGGTCAGATCCTGGGTGGAGCCCCATACGATCAGCACCATGACCAGCGCGCGGTAGACCAGCAGTACGTAGCGGTTACGGCTGAGGAACTGCAGGCTGTTCTCGCCCAGGTAGTAGTTGTAGAGGATGCAGGTGAACACGAACAGCGACAGCGCGATGCTGACGAAGGTGCGACCCCAGTCACCGACCACTGCCGCCAGGGAGTTCTGGGTGAGGGCAATGCCGTCGCCTTCGAAGCCAGGGGTGTAGAAGCCCGAGAGCAGGATCAGCAGCGCGGTGCAGGTGCAGATCACGAAGGTGTCGAGGAACACGCTGAACGCCTGTACCACGCCTTGCGCGGCCGGGTGGCGCACGGAGGCGACGGCGGCGACGTTAGGTGCGCTGCCAAGGCCCGCTTCGTTGGCGAACACGCCGCGCTTGACGCCCATGACGATGGCGCTGCCGAGCAGGCCGGCAAAGGCTGGGTCGAGGCCGAACGCGCTCTTGACGATGGTGGCGAGCATGGCCGGCACGTGGTCGATCTGGGTGAAGATCACGTACAGGGTCACGCCGATATAGGCCAGAGTCTTGATCGGTACCAGCAGGTCGGAGACCGATGCGATGCGCTTGATACCGCCCAGAAACACCACGCCCAGCAACACGGCGAGGATGATGCCGGTGTAGTGCGGGTCGTAGCCGAAGGCGTTCTGCAGCGAGTGGGTCACGGTGAACGACTGCAGGCCCATGAAGGCGAAGCCGTAGGTAACCAGCAGCAGGATCGAGAACACGATCGCCATCCAGCGCAGGTTCAGGCCGTGCAGGATGTAGTAGGCCGGGCCGCCGCGGTACATGCCTTCGCCTTCGCTGCGCTTGTAGACCTGGGCCAGGGTGCACTCGAAGAAGCTGCTCGCCATGCCGACCAGGGCCGTGACCCACATCCAGAACACCGCGCCCGGGCCGCCCAGAGTCACGGCAATGCCGACGCCTGCGATATTACCGGCGCCGACGCGACCGGCGAGGCTCAGCATCAGGGCCTGGAAGGAGCTCAACTGGCCGCCCTGACCACGGATCGACTCTTTGAAAACACTGAACATGTGCACGAAATGGCGGAATTGCACAAATCGTGAACGCAGGGTGAAGTAGCTCCCCAGTCCGACGATCAGCACGATAAGGACTTTCCCGGAAAGGAAATCATTGATCATTTCAAGCATGTTAGGTGCTCCCTCTTGTTGTTTTGACCTGTAAAGACAAGCGCAACGGACGCGTCACCGCGAAAGGGGGGCATGATTGGCTGATACATACTCTGTGACAATTTCGCGGGTTGCTCCGATTTGGTGCGAGTTGATGCTATTATGGCGCCTGTCGCACCAATTCAAAGCTGGGTCATGAGTCAACATTTCAGTAGCAATCTAAAACTCGCTTGCAGTCACTACCGCTCTATATCGGAAGTCTGTCGGCTGCTTGCGATCAACCGCGCGCAGTTCAACAAGTACCTCAGCGGGCAAAGCCAGCCGACGGCCTACAACCTCAGGCGCATCGGCGACTTCTTCGGGGTCGAGGATTACGAACTGGGGTTGCCCCCCGAGCAGTTCGCGCATCTCATCGGCGCCCGCGCTTCCACGGTGCCCACCCCGGAGCCCCAGGACCCGTTGCTGGCCCTGTTGGCGCCGCTGCGGGAAAAGGCCGCAGATTTGTCGCGCTACTGTGGCTACTACTTCGAGTACTCCAATTGCATGTCGGTGCCGGGCACCATCCTGGTGTCGCTGGTGCATCTGCGTGAAGAGCAAGGCACGTTCCTGTTCGAACGCCAGGAGCGTCAGGAGCGCTCCAGCACCAGCGATCCTCACGCGGACGACTGGGTGCGCTGCCGCTATCTGGGCGCTGCTTTCGCGCTGCAGGATCGGTTGTTTCTGGTGGATTTCGAATCGTTGACGGTCAACGAGATGAGCCAGACCATTCTTATCCCCAGCTTCAAGAGCCGCATCACGCGCCTCAACGGTCTGAAAACCGGGGTGTCCAGCGGGGACCGGCGCAACCCGGCCTGCACCCGTGTGGTATGGGAGTATCTAGGGCTGGAGATCAACCGCATCAACGCCTATCGCCAGGTGCGGCTTTACCATCCGGATGACGCGGTGATCGACGATGATGTGCGCAGGCGTCTGCAGGCCATTCCCAATGTGCACGGTTTGTACGAAGTCGAATGATGGTTGCGAGTTGACGTCGCACTGCCGGCGAGGGCAGTATTTGCCCATGAACTCGCACAAGCTCGACCTCACTACCTCCACCACGACCGCCTCTGGCGGCCCGTTGGGGTGTACCTGAGTCGAATCGGTATACAACAAAGGCCCCGCCAGCAAACACTGGACGGGGCCTTTTGTTTTCTCCGTCCAGGCTGGCCAACGATGGAGATGGACGATGAAAAAAGCTCTGCTGGTGATCGACATGCAAGTCGGTTTGTTTCGCGGCCCGCAAGCGCCTTTCGAGGGGGAGCGGGTACTGGCCAATATCAATGCGCTGATTGCCGGAGCCCGTGCTGCTGGGGCGCCTGTGGTTGTGGTTCGCCACACCTGCCCCGAGGGCTCGCCCATCGCGGCGGGCAGTGCGCTATGGCAAGTGCTGCCGGAGTTGGGGGTTGATGTTCATCAGGATCATTTTGTCGACAAGACTCGACCTAGCTGTTTCTTCAACACTGGGCTGGCCGAATGGCTTGATGATGTCGGGGTAGGGGAGCTGGTGATCTGCGGGATGAAGACTGATTACTGCGTCGACAGCACGGGCCGTCTGGCGGGGGATCTGGGCTTCAAGGCGGTGCTGGTGGCGGATGCCCATACCACGATGGACAGCCCGATGCTGGATGCTGCGGCGATCATCGCGCATCACAATCAGGTATTGGCAGGGCCGTTCGTGACGTTGCAGTCGACTGCCGAGGTGAGCTTCCAGGTCTGATCCCGTCCGGTGGTTTGATGCAGCCAGTGCTGGCCTCTTCGCGAGCAAGCTTTGCTCCCACGGGTGTACGACTCCATTCCAGCCTACCCTGTGGAAGCAAGCTTGGCTCCCACGGGTGTACGCCTCCATTCCAGTCGACCCTGTGGGAGCAAGCTGTGCTCCCACGGGTGTACGACGCCATTCCAGTCGACTCTGTGGGAGCAAGGCTTGCCCGCGAAAGCGATTGCCGCAACGCCACCGCCAGCCAGCCTTGCTGCTGGTTAACGTCCCGCGCGACGCAGCTTGCTTCTATAGGCCACCGCCAGCACGGCCAACCAGATCGGAATCAACAGCACCGACTCGTTGATGCCCGGCGTCATGGTCATGATCACCAGAATGCCGGCCAGAAACGCCAGGCAGATATAGTTGGTGATCGGGTAACCCCAACTCTTGTAGCTCGAAACCTGGCCTGAAGCCCTCAGCGCACTGCGAAACTTCAAATGGGTAATAGTGATCATGATCCAGTTGAGCACCAGTGCCGCGACCACCAGAGCCATCAGAATTTCCAGCGCCTTGGCCGGCATCACATAGTTGATCAGCACGCACACGCCGGTCGCGGTAGCCGACACGCCCAATGCAGTG
>CAJCIO010000147.1 GCA_903970465.1 Gammaproteobacteria bacterium | reverse complement strand
AGAGCCACCCGTTTCCCCTGCAAAATCCCACGCCTCTCTACAATGGAGGCAACGGAATGCCTACCCGCTATCAGTCAAAAGAAATACGAAAAGGTCGGCACAGCGAGGCCGACCGTCAATACCTGATTACCTTGGTGACAGCGAACCGCGAAGCGTTATTCACCTCGTGGCGAGTCGCCTATCCAGTGATCGACGCCCTGAAATGTGCTCAGCGAGACGCGGACGTCGAATCCCTGTGCTGGGTCGTGATGCCCGATCACCTGCATTGGCTCATCGAACTCAAAAACGAGAGTCTTTCTTCCGTGCTCGGGCGTCTGAAATCGCGCTCGACCGTGGCGATGAATCGCCTTTTGAGTCGCTCGGGCCCACTCTGGCAGAAAGGGTTTCATGATAGAGCGCTGCGTCGCGAAGACGACGTGAAAAAAGTCGCGCGCTACATTGTTTCCAATCCGGTACGCGCGGGTCTGGCAAAAAAAATAGGTGATTATCCGATGTGGGATGCTGTTTGGCTTTGAGGTAAAACCGCCGAAATTGTGGTGCAAGGTCTTGCCTCTTCGCGGGCAAGCCTTGCTCCCACAGGTGTACGACTCAGGGTCAGTCAACACAGTGGGGGCAGGGTTGCGCGTTCGGCGGCGAAGAGGCCAGCAGGAACAGCAATAAACGATCAGGCTCACCGCCGACTATCGATCACACCTTGAACCGCGCCACCATCCCGTTCAAATCCACCGCCAGGCGCGCCAGTTCATTGCTGGCCGCGGTGGTCTGATTGGCACCGGCTGCCGACTGCACCGACAAGTCCCGAATGTTCACCAGGTTGCGGTCCACTTCGCGAGCGACCTGCGCCTGCTCTTCGGCGGCGCTGGCGATCACCAGGTTGCGCTCGTTGATCTGCTGCACCGCACCGTTGATGGTGTCGAGCGCCAGGCCGGCGCCTTTGGCGATGTTGAGGGTCGATTCGGCCCGCTCGGTGCTGTTGCGCATCGAGCCCACGGCCTTCTCGGTCCCGCCCTGGATGCTGCCGATCATGCGTTCGATCTCGCTGGTCGACTGCTGGGTGCGATGGGCCAAGGCCCGCACTTCGTCGGCTACCACCGCAAAACCACGCCCGGCTTCACCGGCGCGGGCGGCTTCGATGGCGGCGTTCAGGGCCAGCAGGTTGGTCTGGTCGGCCAGGCCGCGGATCACGTCGAGCACCTTGCCGATGTCGCGGGATTCTTCCGCCAGGTTGCCGATCAGTTCCGAAGTGCTCTGCACGTCAGCGCTCATGCGCTCGATGGCACCCACGGTTTCCATCACCAGGTCGCGGCCGTCGCCTACCGAGTTGGTGGCCTCGCGGGAGGCTTCGGAGGTGCTCACGGCGTTGCGCGCGACTTCTTCGACGGCGCTGGTCATTTCGTTGACCGCCGTGGCGGCCTGTTCGATTTCGTTGTTCTGCTGCACCAGGCCGCGGGCGCTTTCGTCGGTCACGCTGTTGAGTTCTTCGGCGGCCGAGGCCAGTTGGGTGGCCGAGCCGGAAATCCGCTGCAGGGTGTCACGCAGCTTGCCCTGCATCTTCTGCATGGCGGTCAGCAGGCGCGCGGCCTCGTCGTTGCCGGTGATGAGGATCGGCCGAGTCAGGTCGCCTTCGGCGATTTCTTCGGCGGCGCTCACGGCCTGGTTGATCGGCTGCGTGATGCTGCGGGTCAGCAGCCAGGCGAACAGGAAGGTCATGAACGTGGCGATGCCCAGCATCACCAGCACCAGGGTGAAGGCCGAGGCGTACTGATCACCAGCGGCCTTGTTGGTGTCCGCGGTTTGCTGGGTGTTGATCTTCACCAGCTTGTCGAGCACCACATTGACCTGCTCGGAGTTGGCAAGCATGTCGGTGTTGAGCATGTTGCGCAGCTCTTCGACCTGCCCGGCGGCAGACAGCGCCTTCATCTTGCTTTCGAGCTGGCGGTATTGGCCCAGCAAGCGCTTGTACTCATCGTACGTGGCCTGCTCTTCACCGCCACCGATGAGTTTTTCGTATTTGGCCTGGGCCTTGGCGATCTGCTCGTTGCGCAGATCGAACAGCTGTACGGTTTTTTGCTGGATATCCGGTTCGCGGTTCAGCAACAGGCGATAGGACAGCACGCGCAGGCGCAGGGTCAGCTGAGTGAAATCATCCAGGCTGGTAATGCTGGGCAAGCTGTTGGCTTCGATGTCCACCCCGGCTGCGCGGATCTTGCTCATCTGGCTGAGCGCGAACACGCCGAGGACGATCATCAGGATGCCGATCAGGGCGAATCCGAGCAGCGAGCGGGCTGCGATATTCATGGAACGTAGGGACATGGTGGCAATACCGGGGGGAGAGGCGATCCGTGCGAAGTAAGAGGAAGCGATGACAGGGCTATCGTCAGGAAAGGGCAACTCTTGAGGCATGTCAGCTGGACGGCGCCATTATTTTGCAATTACCCATTGGTCTGACGTTGACGCCACTGGGGAACCCAAAGGGCACAGTCGAGTCCATGGGGCGGCTTCTTATTTCGGTATGGCTGAAATTACCTGTCACTAAATTCATCTGTAAAACGGTGGTTTGCCTGGCCTGCAAAGGCCTTTTTCCTTATCGTGTGCCACCCATTAATTCTAGAGAAATCAAAATGTTGGAATCATCTCTCAGTCAACTCGAAACCCTGGTCGGCGAACTCGTCGAGCAGAACCGCAAACTCCAGGCGAGCAACAGCCAATTGACCGCCGACCTGCGTTCCAGCCAGGACGAAAACGAGACCTTGCAGCTCACTCTGCTTGAGCAGGAAGAGAAACACGGCAGCACCGCGGCGCGTATCCAGGCGCTGGTCGAGCGGGCGAGCGTCGTCAACGCATGAGTGACGCGGCAGAGACGGTCAAGGTCATTTCAATCCTCGGCAACGACTATTCGATCAAGGCGCCCGCCGTTGAGGCCCAGGCGATCGTCGATGCCGCCGAGTTGCTCAAGGCCACCCTGGCCGATACCAAGCGCAAGTATCCGACGCTGGTGGGCGACAAGCTGCTGGTGCTGACAGCGATGAACCTGTGCTCCAGACAGCTGGAGCTGGGACGTGAACACGCAGCGGCGTTGTTGCGCTATCAGGCGCAGGTGGAGGCCACCGTCGAGGCGGTGGCGCGCACGCTGGATCGGGGCTGATCCACCCGGGCATTCGCGCTTGCCCTGCTTGATACAGGCCTGTACGGCTGACCCGGCTCCTGCCTTGTGCACACCCTTCCAAACCCCTGTCGGCCCGCTGAAGATTATTCTTTATTGACTAATTGTGGGTATTTTTACCTTTTTGTTATTCATATACGACTAATAGTGTGTCGATGGGTCTTCATTGCTCGCAGAGTGCCTATAATGGTCAAAAATGACTGACAAAGGCCGCAATACGGCTTTAATAGGTCAGGTTTGACTATTTAGATTTAGAGGCGACCGAACATGTCTTTCATGCATCTTCTCAGCTCTCCTGCAGAGATGGCTCGCGATGTGGGTAAAAATGCGAAAAAGCTGCGGCTGTCAAAAAACCTCTCCAGGAAGACCTTGGCACAGCTTTCAGGGGTATCTGAGTCGTCGATCCAGCGGTTCGAGACTTCGGGCGCAACGACGCTCGAATCGATGATTTTGCTCGCCACTGCGCTGGATGAGCTGACACCGTTAACCACACTGTTCAAGCCCATGCAGCCGAACTCCTTGGCAGAGCTGAAAAACTCGAAACGCAAACGGGGTACGAAATGAAATCTCGACAGGATCATCCGAAGCTAAAGCACTTCGCATCCCTTGAGGTTACCAAAGGCGGTGTGAAGGTCGGTGATCTGAACAGAGAAGGAGGGTAGGGGGATATTTTTCACTTACGCCCCGCAGTGGCTCGCTACAGGATTCAACCTGTCGCCATTCACGATGAAATTCGACGACAAACCCCAATTGGCGCGCGCTCCGGACCTGTTCGAGGGGCTGCACACGCCGCCTTCAATCTGAACACTCCTGCTCGCCGCTCTTGAGGCAGGCGCCTGGATGATGCATGCGGTGCGACTCACGCTGCGCATGTTCAGCTAATCAACATGCATCCCCCGCTGATCGCTACCCTCCGTCACATTGAACCGATACACCCGCCCCGGCACTTTATCGAACGCGAATGTCTTGCCGGGCATCACGTGATGCAGGCGGGTGGCCTCGCAGTTGCGTTCATCGCTGGCCGAACAATCACGAAAATGATCGAGCATCAGGGTGCTGTTGCCCGCGTTGTGGACGCTGTAGCGCGTTGCGGTTTGCTCGATGCGGGTGTCGAACCGGGTGCTGGTGGGGCGCACGAAAAAGATCGCACCGTAGCTGGCCATGACGTTGACGCCTGCGCTGAGGCTGGCCTTGTAGGCCGCGCGTTCTTCTTCAGAGACCGCGAACTGGTCCTCCTTCTCCGGTACGACCGGCACATAGCGCACGCGGTAGTAACGCTCGCGGTCGCGTTCGCCTCTATATAACAGGCGCGTCGTCTGCATGCCGCGCGCGGGGATGATCAGGCGTGCGGGGCTGGCTATCAGGCCGGTGCGCTCATGGACCGTGCCTTGGGTGTCGATAGGGATTTCACGGCGGGTGCCGTCGGCGGCGTAGAGGATTTCAGAGATGTTCACCCGCACGAAGGCCGTGCTGTCGCCGCTGTTGTAGATGCGCTTGAGGTAGGTGGAGTGGGTGCCGTCGAGGTAATCGAAGATGGGCCCGACGTTGATGATGGGCGCCGCATGGGCGGTCAGGGTCAGCGCGCCGATGAGCGTGGCGATGGCAAGTCTGTACATGAGCGAGGTCCGTGAAGTGGGGCATTAAACCTGGGTGGGGTATCTGGCATCGCCTTCGATGCGGTTGAAGTGCAGCGTGCGCCCCGGTTTTTTATCGAAGCGGTAGGTCTTGCCGGGCATGACGTGATGCACGCGGCTGGGCTCGCACACCGGCTGGTCAGCCGCCGAACATTCTTTCAATTCGTCGAGCACCACCGTGCTGTTGCCCGCGTTGGTGAGGCGGTAGTGCGCGGCGGTCTGCTCGATGCGGGTGTCGAAGTGGGTGCGGGTCGGGCGCACGATCAATATCGCGCCGTAGCCGGTCAGCACGCTGACCCCGGCCTGCAGCGACGCCTGGTAAGCCTCGCGCTGGTCGTCGGGCAGGGCGAATTGATCGTCCTTTTCGGGAATCACCGGTACGAAGCGCACGCGGTAGTAGCGCTCGCGGTCCCGCTCGCCGACAAGCAGCAGGCGAGTGGCCTGCATGCCATTGGCCGGGATGATCAACCGCGAGGGCGTGGCGATCAGGCGGTCATTGTGGTTGTCCGGTGAGGCGTCGTGCAGGGGGATTTCCTGCGGCTCGCCCTCGCCGTAGATGATTTCGTAGAGGCTGACGCGCACGAAGGCCGTGCTGTCGCCGGTGTTGGTGACACGCTTGCGGTAGCTCGATTGAGCGCCGTCCAGATAGTCGTAGACGGTTGCGATGTAGAGGTTGGGGGCCGCGTTGGCGGTGAGGCTCAAGGCGGCGAACAATGCGGCGAGGGCGAGTTTGTGCATGGCGCGAGTCCGTGGGTGTCGGGCGAAAATCAGGGAATCAGGATCGAGTCCCACACCACGGTGACCAAGCCCGAGTAGGTGGTGTCTGGGTAGGCCAGCATGGCGTCGACATCGGTTTTACCGACTTCGAAATGCAGGTTGCCGATGGCGTCGGCGACGTAGGCGTCTGCCACGGCGGTGAGGTCGTCGGCGCTGGTCAGCAAGGCTTTGCTGATCGGGCCACCGGTCAGTTGCCGCATGCCGGCGGGCAGGCTGATGCGGGTTTCGACGGGGACAGTGTGACGGCGGGCGTTGCTGATGGCGCAGTTGCCTCTCACCAGGTATTGGCAGTCGAGGCGCATTTTCACCGGGCCCGAGCTGGTGAACTGGAATGGCTGGTCGCGCAG
>CAJCIO010000146.1 GCA_903970465.1 Gammaproteobacteria bacterium | reverse complement strand
CTGGGCGGCCCGAACTTCCACGAGCTGCCGATCAATCGGCCGCTGGCGCCTAACCATAACGGTCAGCGCGATGCCATGCACCGCACCACGATCGACAAGGGCCGGGCGTCCTACGAGCCTAACTCCATTGATGGCGGCTGGCCCAAGGAAACGCCAGCCGGGCCGCAGGATGGCGGCTTTGAAACCTATCCGGAGCGTGTCGATGCGCACAAGGTGCGTGAGCGCAGCGAGTCGTTCGGCGATCACTTCTCCCAAGCCACGCTGTTCTTCAACAGCATGAGCACGGCCGAGCAAGAGCACATCATCGCGGCCTACAGCTTTGAGCTGGGCAAGGTCGAGCGTGAGCATATCCGCGTGCGCCAAGTGAATGAGATCCTTGCCAATATAGACCTGACGCTGGCCGCCCGAGTGGCCGAGAACCTGGGGCTGCCTGCGCCGAAAGCGGCGACCGTGCAGACCAAGCCATCGTCATTGAAGGCTTCTCCAGCGCTGAGTCAGGTGAACTTGCTGTCGGGTGATATCAAGACGCGCAAAGTGGCGATTCTGGTAGCGAATGGTGTCGATTCGGCGGCGATCGATGCGCTGAAGAAAGTCCTCGAAGGTGAAGGCGCCCATGCCAAAGTGCTCGGCCCGACTTCGTCGCCGGTGAAAACGGCGGATGGCAAGACGCTAGCCGTGGATGCGTCGATGGAAGGCTTGCCTTCGGTGGCCTTCGATGCGGTCTGGGTGCCTGGTGGCGCGGCTTCAGTCAAAGCGCTGAGCACTGATGGGGTGGCGTTGCACTACCTGCTTGAGGCGTACAAGCACCTCAAGGCGATCGGCATCAGCCCGGATGCCAAGGTGCTGATCGATGCGCTGAAACTGGACGAAGACGCCGGGTTGCTGGTGGGGCAGGATGCCAAGACGTTCAAGGCTTTCGTTCAGGCCATTGCCCAGCATCGGGTTTGGGCACGGGAGCCGAAGGCCAAGGCTGTGCCGGCCTGATAACGGGGGCGCAACATCGTTGGATGTTGCGTCAGCCGTGCCGGCCCTTTCGCGGGCAAGCCTTGCTCCCACAGGTGTACTACATCGGTACTCGCGAAGCGTCAGGGCTCCCGCAGGTGTACCACGTCGGTACTTTCTGCACTGTGGGAGCAAGGCTTGCCCGCGAAGGGGCCCTCAGCCTTGCAACGAATCAACGCGTCAGCCCCATTGGCCGATGCCGCGAAGTCTCAAGGCTCAGGGCTCCCACAGGTGTGCCACATTGGTACTGTCTGCACTGTGGGAGCAAGGCTTGCCCGCGAAGGGGCCCTCAAGTCTTGCAGCGAATCAAAGCGTCAGCCCCATTGGCTGATGCCGCGAAGCCTCAGGGCTCCCACGGGTGTACCACATTGGTACTGTCTGCACTGTGGGAGCAAGGCTTGCCCGCGAAGGGGCCCTCAAGCCTTGCAGCCAATCAACAATCAGCCCCTATGGGCTGATATCGCCGTGAAGCCTCAAGGCTTGCTCGGAATCAACACCACGATCGGCCGTTGCCTGGTTTCCAGGCGACGGCCGATTTTCCATTGCAGATCAGGCGCCTGCTTGACCACGCGTTTTTTCAGCAAGCTGGCTAGCCACGGGTAATCCGCCGCACGGGGCACCTGCAGAATCACGTTGCACTTGTAGTTGACGATATCGACGGCCAGATCGTCCAGCTGGCTGCGCAGTTCGTTGATATCGGCGATGTTCAATTCAATAGGCGTGAAGGTAGCCGTCGGATCCAGCAGCCTGGCCGGTGGACGCGCCTCTGCGGCTTTGACTGCGGCTTCAGCTTGATCCAGCTCCGCCTTGCGGGCGTGGGCGATGGCACCGTTGACGCCACTGGTCAGCGCTGGCGCGGTCGGCATCAGGGCGCGGGCCCTGGCCAAGGCACTGGCGGCAGCATTCACATCACCCTTTTGCAACACCACCTGGCTGCGCTGCAAGTACGCCTCCGCCAACTGGCGCTGGTAGTTCACCAGGCGCTCGTCGGCCGGATTCTGTTTTTGCAGGGTGGCGAGTTGATCCTCGGCGGTCGCCAGCTCGTTGCTGGTGATATTTTGCGACAGCTGCTGGTACGCCTCGGGTTCGGGCGGCGGCGCAGTATCGGCCGGCTTGCTCTGGCAAGCAGCCAACGTCAGCGAAAATAGAACAATGAGCAGATAACGGGAGGCGTACGGCTTCATTCCTGCGACTCTCTGTTTGCGCAAAAAACGAGCAAGTCTACACCCAAGAGGGCCTTGGAGAAAACCACGCGTGATCTACTCATTAGCTGTGGGTGAGGCAGAGCCCGCTTAAGGGTCAAGTGCGCTTGGGCAAAGCAAAGCTGAGCAGAAAAAGCACCGCGGCGGCAACGACGATGGACGGGCCTGCTGGTGTGTCCTTGAACCACGACATCGCCAGCCCGCAGCACACCGCCACCACGCCCAGCACGCTGGCCCCCACGGCCATCTGTTCCGGCGAGCGCGCGTGACGTTGCGCGGCAGCGGCGGGAATGATCAGCAGCGAGGTAATCAGCAACACCCCGACTATTTTCATTGCCACCGCGATCACGATCGCAATCAGCAGCATCAAGGCCATGCGCAAGGTCGCCACCGGCAAGCCCTCGACCTTGGCCAGTTCTTCGTGCACGGTCATGGCCAGCAGCGGCCGCCACAATATCGCCAGCAGCACCAGTACCGCCGCGCTGCCGCCGAGGATCCAGGCAAGATCGGTGGGGCTGATGGCAAGCAGGTCGCCGAATAGATACCCCATCAGATCGATGCGCACGTTGTGCATGAAACTCAGCACTACCAGCCCGAGCGAGAGCGTGCTCGGTGCCAGAATGCCCAATAGTGTGTCCGACGCCAGCGGTTGGCGTTGCTGCAAGGTCACCAGCAGGATCGCCAGCAACAGGCAGCCCACCGTCACCGCCAGCGCCGGGCTGACATCCAGCACAAACCCCAAGGCCACGCCCAGCAGCGCCGCATGAGACAGCGTATCGCCGAAATAGGCCATGCGCCGCCAGACCACGAACGAGCCCAGCGGTCCTGCGACGATCGCCAGCGCCAGACCGGCCAGCAAGGCATACAACAGAAAATCAGCCATGCTTGCAGCCGTCTCCATGAACGTGAACATGAGCCTGGGGCAGCGCTTTGCCGCCCTCACCCACCACGGCACCGTGCAGGTCGTGGGCGTGGTCGTGATGATGGTGGTAGATCGCCAGATTGGCGGCATTCTGGCCGAACAGCGCGACGAAGGCCGGATCGCCGCTGACCTGTTCCGGATGGCCGGAGCAGCAGACGTGACGGTTCAGGCACACCACCTGGTCGGTGGTGCTCATCACCAGATGCAGGTCGTGGGAGACCATCAGCACGCCGCAGCCGTGGCGCTCGCGCAGACGGGTGATCAGGCTGTACAGCTCCAGTTGGCCGTTGACGTCGACGCCCTGCACCGGCTCGTCGAGCACCAGCAGTTCAGGCTCGCGCAGCAACGCCCGGGCCAGCAGCACGCGCTGCATCTCGCCGCCGGAGATGGTCTGCACGGGGCTGTCGATGACCTGCACGGCGCCGACCTCTTCCAGCGCGGCCAGGGCCCGTTTGCGATCGACGCCCGGCACCAGACGCAGAAAGCGCAGCACCGACAGCGGCAGGGTAGCGTCCACCTGCAGCTTTTGCGGCATGTAGCCAATGCGCAGGCGCGGTTTGCGCCAGACGCTGCCGCTGTCCGGCTTGAGCAGCCCGAGCACGGCGCGCACCAGAGTGGTCTTGCCAGCGCCATTGGGGCCGATCAGGGTGACGATCTCGCCGGCGTTGACGCTGAGCTGAACGTTGTCCAGTACGGCCTGACCGGCAAAATTGACCGTGACTTGATCGAGGCTGATCAACGCTGTGCTCATCAGGCCTCCGCGCAGGCCGAACAAACTCCGACCACTTCGACCGTCTGCCCTTCGGCCCGGAACCCGACGTTTTTGGCGCCGAGGGTGATGGCCTCGCTGATGCTCGCCTGTTCCAGCTCAATGGCGATGTGGCATTCGCGGCAGATCAGGAATTGCCCTTGGTGCGCATGCTCGGGGTGGTTGCAGCCCATAAATGCGTTGAGCGAGGCGATGCGGTGCACCAGGTTGTTGTCGAGCAGAAAATCCAGCGCGCGGTACACCGTAGGCGGCGCGGCGCGGCGGCCGTCCTGCTCGCTGAGCACAGCGAGGATGTCATAGGCGCCCAGTGGTTTGTGGCTCTGCCAGACCAGCTCCAGCACGCGGCGGCGCAGTGCGGTCAGGCGCTGGCCGCTCTTGGCGCACAGGGCATCGGCCTCCGTGAGCGCGGTGTGCACGCAGTGGGAGTGATCGTGGGGGCGACTGGCCAGGGGAGTTTTTGACATGGGGGCAGCGACGGCTTTTGAGAGAGACGTTATTATGTTACCTGTTCTCGCCTCTTCGAGTGGTCACTGTGTCCCGATTTTTTGCAGTTTTTGTCGCTTTTTTGATCAGCTGCGGCGTTTTTGCCGGTGCCCAGGCGGCCGATCAGGGGTCGGTGAAGGTCTTGACCAGCATCAAGCCGCTGCAGCTGATCGCCGCTGCTGTGCAGGATGGCGTCGGTACGCCGGACGTACTGCTGCCGCCGGGCGCCTCCCCTCATCATTACGCCCTGCGCCCTTCGGATGTGCGGCGCTTGGGCGCTGCCGATCTGTTCTACTGGATCGGCCCGCAAATGGAGAATTTCCTCGAGCGGCCATTGCAGGGGCGCAGCAAGCCGACCGTTGCTGTGGCGACCTTGCCAGGGCTGAAGCTGCGCCATTTCGAGGGGGACAGCGGCTCTCATGAAGACGCCGACGAGCATGACCACGACCACCAGCCCGGTTCGCTCGACGAGCATCTGTGGCTGTCGACCGTCAACGCGCGGGTGATCGCTGCCAGCATGGCTGCGGACTTGAGCAAGGCCGATTCGGCCAACGCGGCGCGCTACCAGGCCAACGCCAAGGCATTCGCGACGCGGCTGGATGCCGTGGACGCCAAGCTCAAGGCGCAAGTGGCGCCGATTGCCGGCAAGCCGTTCTTCGTGTTCCACGAGGCGTTCGATTATTTCGAGGATGCTTACGGGCTCAAGCACGCCGGAGTGTTCACCGTGGCTGCCGAGGTTCAGCCGGGTGCCCAGCACGTGGCGGCCATGCGCGCGCGGTTGCAGGAGGTGGGCAAGACCTGCGTGTTCAGCGAACCACCGATGCGCCCACGGCTGGCCGAGACGCTGACGGCAGGATTGCCAGTCAAGCTGGCCGAGCTGGATGCGCTGGGGGGATTCAACGAGGCGACTGCCAATGGCTATGAACAGCTGCTGAACAAGCTGGGGGATGATTTGGTGGGGTGCCTGAATAGTCTCTAGCGTCTGTACGGGCCCTTCGCGGGCGAGCCTTGCTCCCGCAGGGCGGGCCAAGAACCTTGCACTGGTGGGAGCAAGGCTTGCCCGCGACGAGGCCTGCGGGTAATCACAAAGCAAACGGCAACACCACCCCAACCTTCTGCCGCTGCGCCAACCGAATCTCGAAATCCTTCGGATCGTGGATCATCACATCCATCCCCGCGAACGACTCCGCGGCAATCTGCCGAGACACCCAGAACCGCACACACGCCACCCGCAGCATCACCGGCCACAGCTGCGCTTCCGCCGCCGTGAACGGCCGCTGCGCTGCATAAGCGCCGAGCATCGCTCTCGCCCGCGGTGCATCGATCTGCCCGTCGCTGGTGGAGCACCAGTCGTTAAGCGTGATCGCCAGGTCATAAAGCATCGGCCCGGAGCAGGCGTTGTAGAAGTCGATCACACCGGTCAGGTGAGTGCCTTCGAACATCACGTTGTCGCGAAACAGATCGCCATGCAGATTGGCCCGCGGCAGATCGAGGATCGCCTGCTTGTGCGTACGGATCTCCTCCAATGCCGCGCTCAGCAGCGCCGCCGAGCCGGCTTCGAGGCGTTGCACCATCGCGGCGCCCTCTTCGAGCATCCAATCCAGGCCGCGATCGGTCTTGCGTTCCAGCACCGCCGGGCGCGTGGCCAGATGGATATGGCCAAGCAGCTCGCCCACCTGCACGCAATGCTGATTGTTGGGCGTGGAGATGTGCTTGCCGTCGAGCCGCGGCTGTAACAAGGCCGGCTTGCCCGCCAGTTCGCGCAGGGCCACGCCGTCGGTAGTGCGCAGTGCGTAAGGCACCTGGATATTGGCGTCATGGAGCACATCGAGCAATTCGATAAAGAACGGCAAGTCCTGCACCGGGCCCCGTTCCACCAGGGTCAGGACGAACTCGCCCTGCTCCATGCTGATGAAGAAGTTGCTGTTTTCCGTCCCGGCGGCAATACCCTGAAAGTCGTGCAGGCGACCCAGGCCGTAGGGGGCGAGAAATTGTTCCAGCTGGGGCCGCGTCAGCGGAGTAAACACAGACATGTCGAAAGTTGCCCATCTTGGCGTGCCGCTGCGGGCCGCCCGGTTGAAATTGGCGCCAGGCGCCCCTTGGGTAGAAAACCCGCTGATGCTACCAGCGCGCCACACACATGGACATGTCAGCCGGGCAGTTTGCGCTGCCCAGTGATAACCTTGTGGCTTTGTCGTCAATGATCCGGCCATTCTAGCGCCAGACCCGTCGAAAAGGTTGATTCTGCTCATGAGCAAAGCCCCCCTCGTCCTGGTGGACGGTTCCTCTTACCTGTACCGCGCCTTCCATGCACTGCCGCCCCTCGCCACCTCCAAGGGCATGCCGACCGGTGCGGTCAAAGGCGTGCTGAACATGCTCAAGAGCCTGCGCCGACAGTACCCGGACAGCCCCTTCGCCGTGGTGTTCGACGCCAAGGGCGGGACCTTTCGCGATGACCTGTACGCCGAGTACAAGGCCAACCGCCCGAGCATGCCCGACGACTTGCGCGTCCAGGTCGAGCCGCTGCACGCCTCGGTACGTGCGCTGGGCTACCCGCTGCTGTGCGTCGACAACGTCGAGGCTGATGATGTGATCGGCACCCTGGCCCGCAGCAGTGCCGCCAGCGACCGCCCCGTGATCATCTCCACCGGCGACAAGGACATGGCCCAGTTGGTGGACGGCCATATTACGCTGGTCAACACCATGACCGGCAGCGTCCTCGACATCCCTGGCGTCAAGGAGAAGTTCGGCGTCGGTCCCGAGCACATCATCGACTTCCTCGCGCTGATGGGCGACAAGGTCGACAACATCCCCGGCGTGCCCGGTGTCGGCGAAAAGACTGCCCAAGGCCTGCTGGTGGGGATCGGCGGCGGCCTGACCGAGCTTTACGCCAACCTCGACAAGGTTGCAGCGTTGCCTATTCGGGGCGCCAAGACCCTGTCCGCCAAGCTCGAAGAGCACCGCGACATGGCGTTTTTGTCCTACGAACTGGCGACCATCAAGATCGACGTGCCGCTGGATATCGAAGTCGATGCGCTGATGTGCACCGAGCCGGATCGCGAAGCGCTGCTGGCACTGTACAGCGAGCTTGAATTCCGCAGTTGGGTCGACGAAATCCAACGCGATGCCAAGCGCGCCGGCACCGAAATCGCCACGCCGAGCGAGCCTGAGGCAGTGGTCGAAAGCCGCTATGAGACGATTCTCGATCAAGCCCGCTTCGACGTCTGGCTGGCCAAACTCAAGGCCGCCAAACTGTTCGCCTTCGACACCGAAACCACCGGCCTGGATGCCCAGAAGGCGCAACTGGTCGGCCTGTCGTTCGCCGTCGAGCCTCACGAGGCCGCGTACATTCCGCTGACCCACTCGTACATGGGCGTGCCCGAGCAGCTGGACCGCGACACCGTACTGCGCGCACTCAAGCCGCTGCTCGAAGACCCGAGCAAGCTCAAGGTCGGCCAGCACGCCAAATATGACATGAACATCCTCGCCAACTGCGCCATCGGTGGCGATATCAACCAGGGCATCCTGGTCCAGGGCGTGGCCTACGACACCATGCTCGAGTCCTACGTGCTGGACTCCACCGCCACCCGCCACGACATGGACAGCCTGGCCTACAAGTACCTCAATCACACCAACATCGCCTTCCAGGACATCGCTGGCAAGGGTGCCAAGCAGCTGACGTTCGACCAGATCGCCCTGGAGCAGGCCGGCCCCTACGCCGCCGAAGACGCCGACATCACCCTGCGCCTGCATCTGCACCTGCAGGAAAAACTCGCCGCCACCCCTAGCCTCAAACCTGTGCTCGAAGACATCGAGATGCCGTTGGTACCGGTGTTGGCCAAGATCGAGCGCCAGGGGGCGCTGGTGGATGCCAAGCTGCTGGGCGTGCAGAGCGTCGAGCTCGGCGACAAACTGGTGGCGCTGGAGCGCGAGGCGTTCGACATCGCCGGTGAAGAATTCAACCTTGGCTCGCCCAAGCAGCTCGGTGTGATCCTGTACGAGAAGCTCGGCATGCCGATCCTCAACAAGACTGCCAAGGGCCAGGCGTCCACCGCCGAAGCCGTGCTCGCGGAACTGGCCGAGCTGGATTTCCCGCTGCCCAAGGTGTTGATGCAATACCGCTCGCTGAGCAAGCTGAAAAGCACCTACACCGACCGCCTGCCCGAGCAGATCAACCCGCGCACCGGGCGCATTCACACCTCCTACCACCAGGCAGTAGCGGCCACCGGGCGCTTGTCGTCCAGCGATCCGAACCTGCAGAACATCCCGATCCGTACTGCCGAAGGGCGGCGCATTCGCCAGGCGTTCGTGGCGCCACCGGGGTACAAACTGCTGGCGGCGGACTACTCGCAGATCGAGCTGCGCATCATGGCCCACCTGGCCCGTGACGAAAGCCTGCTGCATGCCTTCCAGAATGACCTCGACGTGCACCGGGCGACGGCGGCAGAAGTGTTCGGCGTCGAGCTGGCCGACGTCACCACCGATCAGCGGCGCAGCGCCAAGGCGATCAACTTCGGTCTGATCTACGGCATGAGTGCGTTTGGCCTGGCCAAGCAGATCGGTGTCGATCGCAAGCAGTCGCAAGCCTATATCGATAGGTATTTCACCCAGTATCCCGGCGTGCTCGCCTACATGGAGCGCACCCGCGCGCAAGCAGCCGAGCAAGGCTTCGTCGAGACCCTGTTCGGCCGACGTCTGTACCTGCCGGATATCAACGCCAAGAACCCGGCCCTGCGCAAAGGCGCCGAGCGTACCGCCATCAACGCGCCGATGCAGGGCACGGCGGCGGACATCATCAAGCGCGCCATGGTCAAGGTGGACCAATGGCTCGACACTTCGGGCCTGGATGCGCGGGTAATCCTGCAGGTGCACGATGAATTGGTGCTGGAGGTACGCGATGATCTGGTCGAGCAAGTCAGCGCGCAGATCCGCCCGCACATGAGCGACGCAGCGCAGCTGGACGTGCCGCTGCTGGTGGAAGTAGGCGTGGGCCTGAACTGGGACGAGGCGCACTGACACCGGCCAGATGAAGCTGCTGTCATGCTGGGTTCTGATTATGAAACAAGGACTTGATCGGTGCTGTTTACCAATCGGTCCGGAACTAATCGACTCAGCAGGCACTCAGAGAACGTGAATGGCAGTGATGCCGTTCATGCTCCTATGTTGTGTTAAGTGTTGGCAGATATCCGGACCCCTTTCCCTGGGTGGTCTGGAACTTGAACCCCCGGACTTCCCCCTCCCCATACGAAGTCCAGGGGTTTTTTTTGCCTGCGATAAAGCATGTCCATATTTAAAAAGTATCAGGATCGCCTTTTTTATATATTTCATATTTGCAGATCACCGGCGTAGGCTTTTCGGGCTTGGACCCCTAATAAAAAGCACAACCGGAGATCCACCATGCCTGCCACCAAGACCCTCCTGCACTTGGCCGTTGCTTTTGCCCTGAGCGGCAGTTACGGCGCCTACGCTGCCAATACCGCCGAGCTGCCTTGCGCCACCACCGAACAATGCGCGGCCCAGGCGGCGAAGATCGGCGCCACCGTCGACAAATCCAAAGGCAAGGGGGACAAGAGCGAAAGCCAGTTCGCCTGGCTGAACCGCATCAACAAGGCCTCGTTGGTGATGCTGATCGAGCAAGGCATCGTCACCCCGCAAATGGGCCAGAAACTCGCTGGCGGCGTGCGCTACGCCATCGAGCAAGGCGATCAGCCAGACGGCAAGCGCCCGACCGATGTGCTGCAGCTCGAGCAGATCATGACCGACAAGATCGGCCCGGAAGCGTCGCTGATCCATTCCGGCCGCAGTCGTCAGGACATGCTCGCCACCTACCGGCTGGCCAAGCTGCGCTCCGACGTGCTGGCAGTCGACGAAGCGCTGAATGCCACGCGCCAACGCATCCTCGAGCTGGCCGACAAGAACATCGACACCCTGGTGCCCGCCTATACCAACGGCGTGCAGGCGATGCCGATCACCTACGCCCACTACCTGCTGGCCTTCGAGGCTTCGTTTGACCGCGATGGGCAGCGCATCCGCGAGCTGTATCAGCGCCTGAACCTCAGCCCTATGGGCACTGCAGTGCTGGCCAACTCTGCCTACCCGCTGAATCGCGAGCGCCTGGCCGAGCTGTTGGGTTTCGATGGCGTGCGTGAGAACTCGCTGGATTCGAGCCAGGTCTCGACCTATGACATCCCGATCGAAGCGGCGAACATTGCGGCTTCCTCGGCGATCCGGATCGGCGCGATGATCGGCGATATCCACACCCAATATCACCAGATCCGTCCTTGGTTGCTGCTGGATGAGGAAAAGACCTACACCAGCAGCGCCATGCCGCAAAAGCGTAACCCCGGCTTGCTGATGCGTGCCCGCGAGACATCATCGGATGTCGTCGGCCTGGCCCAGACCGTGACCCTGCGCGCGCATAACGTCACCACCGGCATGACTGACTACAAATTCGCCTTCGACTCCCTGGGCGTTTTCGATTCGACCAAGGACATGTTCGGCGCTATGGACGCCGTGCTCGATGCCTTGCAGGTCAATCCCCAGCGCGCCCGCGAAGAGCTCGAAAACGAGTGGACCACCTCCATGGAGCTGGCCGACACCCTGGAGCGTACGCAAAAAGTGCCGTTCCGCATTGGCCACAGCTTCGCTTCGCTGATCGTCGAAGAGGCCCGTGACAACGGCTTCACGCCCAAGACCTTCCCCTACGATCACGCCCAGACGCTATACGCCCAGGCCGCCGACAAATACCACTGGACGCCCAACACTCTGCCGCTTGACGAGGCCACCTTCCGCGCGTCGCTGTCGCCGCAGAACATGGTCAATACCCGCAAAGGCACTGGCGGTCCACAGTCCGAGGAGGTCAAGCGCATGCTCGCCGAAGCCCACAAGACCCTCGACGGCGACCGCCAGTGGCTCAAGGAGCGCCGTGAAAAGTTGACCCAGGCCGAGGACAATCTTAACCGCGCCTTCGGCAAGTTGCTGCCGCCCAAGGGTTGATCCACTTATGGAACTTCGCCACCTGCGTTACTTCCTCATGGTCGCTGAAGAACGCCACTTCACTCGCGCCGCGGCCCGCCTGAACATGCAGCAGCCGCCACTCAGCCAGCAGATCCGTGCGCTGGAACAGGAGTTGGGCTTTGCTTTGTTCGTGCGTCATCCCAAGGGCGTCGACCTGACCCCCGGCGGCCAGGTGTTTCTTGCTGAAGCGCGGGATATCCTCAATCGGGTCGAAGACGCCAGCCGCCACGCCGCGCTGGCGGCCGCCGGTTTCGCGGGCAGCCTCAAGGTCGGCTTTACCACATCGGCCGCCGCCCACCCGGCGATCCCAGCGCTGCTGCGGGCTTACCGTGCGCAATACCCTGGGGTCAGCCTGCTGCTCAGCGAAGGCAATGCCCGGGAGTTGACCGCGGAGCTCGCAGAGCAGCGCCTCGATATCGGGTTTCTGCGCGCGCCGGTGGCACGTCCGCCGAACCTGGTGTTTCATGCGCTGTTAGAGGAAGAGATGCTGCTGGTGCTGCCGGTTGGTCACCCGTTGCTGGAGCAACAGGGGGCTGATGGCTTCAGCCTGGCGCAACTGGCCGATGAAGCGTTCATCCTGGTGCGCCGCAATGGCGCTCCGGGGCTGTACGCCGATCTGATTCAGGCCTGTGAGAATGCCGGCTTCAGCCCGCGCATCGCGTTCGAGGTGGAGCGCATGCTGACCAATATCAATCTGGTCGCGGCGGGGGCCGGCATCTCGGTGGTGCCGGCGTCGATGCGTGGCTTTCACGGCGCGAGCGTCGTGTATTGCTCGCTGAGGGAGTCGACGCCCAAACTGATCGCGCCGATCACCTTGGTGCATGGCCGCGATGCGAGCAACCCTGTGATATTGAATTTTGTCGATATGGCGCGGCAGGTCAAGGTGACCTAGCCGTCACGCTTCGATGACTTTGTCCGGCAGTTCCATCCAGTTGGCCAGGACCGCGTAGGCGTCTTCGAGACCCAGGCGCTTGGGGGCCGAGAACAGCTGGATGCTCACTGCGTCGCCCCAGCCTTTGCGGATTTCGCTCTGCACCTTGAGCAGGGTGTTCTTGGCGGCACCGAAGGTGAGCTTGTCGGCTTTGGTCAGCAGGATGTGCATGGGCATGTGGCTGGCGACCGCCCAATCGAGCATGAGAATGTCGAAGTCGGTCATCGGGTGGCGAATGTCCATCATCAGGATCAAGCCCTTGAGGCTTTCGCGGCTGCCCAGATAGGCTTCCAGGTGGCGCTGCCAGTGCAGCTTGAGCGGGATCGGCACCTTGGCATAGCCATAACCGGGCAGGTCGACCAGCCGGCGTTGCTCGTCGAGCTGGAAGAAGTTGAGCAGTTGCGTACGCCCCGGGGTTTTGGACGTGCGGGCCAGGCTGGCGTGGGTCAGGGTATTCAGCGCGCTGGATTTACCCGCATTGGAGCGGCCGGCAAACGCGACTTCAAAGCCCTCGTCATCCGGGCACTGATCGACCTTGGCGGCGCTGAGGGAAAAAGTAGCCTGCTGGCACAGACCGAGGATGGGGTTCTTGACGTGCATGTGATATCCGATGAAGGCGCGGTGGGAGGCCCCGATTGGGCGCGATGTTCCGCTACTGGTGCGCCAGTATACAATGCCGCCGAGCGACAAGTCTGCGAGAGGAATGGATGAACAGATGGATGCTGAGCCTGCTGTTGAGCCTAGGGTGGTGCGTGATCGCCCAGGCCGCGGGAGATGCCGCGGCCGGTCAGGCCAAGGTGGCGGTGTGCGGCGCCTGTCACGGCCCGGACGGCAACAGCCTGGTGCCGATTTTCCCCAAGCTGGCCGGGCAAGGTGAGGGTTATCTGCTCAAGGAACTGCTGGATATCCAGGCCGGCCGACGCGCGGTGCCGGAGATGACCGGGCAGTTGACCAGCCTTGCCCCTCAGGACCTGGCCGACATCGCTGCTTTCTATGCGGGCCAGACGGCCAATGTCGGCGTGACCGACCCTGCCCTCGCCGCCCAAGGCGCAGCGCTGTATCACGGCGGCCGCCTGGAGGCCGGCTTGCCTGCCTGCAGCGCGTGCCACGCTCCGAATGGCGCGGGCTTGGCGGCGGCGGGCTTCCCACAGTTGAGCGGCCAGCAGGCCGCCTACACCCTCAAGCAGTTGACCAACTTTCGCAGCGGTGCGCGCAACAACGATGGCGACGCCATGATCATGCGTACGGTCGCGGGCAAGCTCACCGACAGCGATATCGCCGCGCTGGCGGCCTATATTCGGGGCCTGCGTTAACCCTGCGGTAATGCAGACGCGCCAGCATGGTGGGGTCATCGCAGTTGCGGCGCCGGCTCTCGCGCTCGTTAACGATTGGTTACGATTGGTTACGATTAATCGAGATGAAATCCCTGTCATGGAAAAGAAACCTCGGTGCCGGGTGGCCTTTTTGCCAACAACTGCCGTTACACTACCGAACTGAATCTTGCCGAGGCTGGTCTTAGGGCTGGTCGTACATGGCGATCCATCTTGCACAGGAGTAACGCATGCGTAATCTGATTCTCAGCGCCGCCCTCATGGTTGTCAGCCTGTTCGGCCTGACTGCCCAGGCAGCCGACAATGTCCAGCTTGAGCCTGGCAAGACCTACGTTCAGCTGGATAGCCCGGTCCCGGTCCAGGAGCCAGGCAAGATCGAAGTGGTCGAGATGTTCTGGTACGGCTGCCCGCACTGTTTCGCGTTCGAGCCGGTGATCAATCCATGGATTGAAAAACTGCCTGCCGATGTGCACTTCATCCGCATTCCGGCCATGTTCGGCGGCCCATGGGATGCCCACGGTCAGCTGTTCATCACCCTCGATACCATGGGTGTCGAGAAAAAGGTGCACGCAGCGGTATTCAATGCGATCCAGAAGGAAGGCAAGCGCCTGACGGACAAGGACGCCATGGCTGACTTCGTCGCTACCCAGGGCGTCGACAAGCAGAAATTCCTCGAGACCTTCGATTCGTTCGCGGTCAAGGGCAAGATTGCTCAGTACAAAGACCTGGCGAAGAAATATAATATTTCTGGCGTTCCGACCATGATCGTCAACGGCAAGTACCGTTTCGATGTGGGCAGTGCCGGTGGTGAAGAGCAGGCGTTGAACGTGGCCGATCAACTGATCGCCAAAGAACGTGCCTCCATGAAGGTCGCTCAGTAACAGCTGCGCTACAGTATCAGTACATAGCAACGACGCCGGGCCCCCAGCCTGGTGGTGGCGCTGGAAGTTCGAGCGTCTTGCCGCTCCTGCGTTCTGCAGGAGCGGCGACCCCTCTGCCAGCAGGTAACGGTTTTTCTGGCAGACCCGCATGAGCGAAGAATCCGAACGCTGGAAAGAAAAATACCTCAAGAGCCTGGAGCGCCAGGAGAAGCTTGAGCGCCGCTGGGAAGTGCGTCTCGACTTGCTGCGCCGTGGCCTGGTACGCAGTACCCTGGCCGCCGAGGGCAGTGACAAGGTTGTCGACGAATGCATGAAGGAAATGCGCGAGGTCGTGCGCACTGACGACATGGACGCCGCTCTTGCGGGCCTGCTGCCGCGGCTGGAAAAAGCCGTTCTCGATTCCGAGCAGCGCCGCGAGGTGCGTGTCGAGCAGATCGGCAGCGCCTTGGGGGCGTTGGTCACTCAGCTACAGACGCTGCCCTTGCGCCGCGATGTCAGCCGGCCATTGAAAAAGTTTGCCAAAAGCCTCGATGAGCGCGCCGGTCAGGCACGGGAAATCCCGTTGCTGCTGGGTGAGCTGAGCAAGTTGCAGGGCGACGCCTTGTCGCAGCTTGAAATGCCCGAGCA
>CAJCIO010000145.1 GCA_903970465.1 Gammaproteobacteria bacterium | reverse complement strand
TTATCCCACCTTGAAAAACGCGACTTTCAGGGTGAGGCGATCAGCAAGGTCGGAAAGTGAGTGGCTCGATGCCGCGACACTCTTGGATCCTTCGGAGGACTGCAGGGTAGCGCTGTGGATACGTGCGATGTTCGATGCCACCTCTTCTGCGACCACGCTTTGTTGCACCGAGGCTGCAGCGATGTGGCTGTTCATGTCGTTGATCGCCCCCACTTGCACACGCAGTTGGCTGAGGGTCTGCGTGGCCGCCAGGGCCTGCTCGACCGTCTCACCGGCAAGGTTGCAGCTGGTCAGCATGACGGTCGTCGCATTTTGGGTGCCGGACTGCAAGCGCGTGATCATGTCCCGGATCTCCACCGTCGACTGCTGGGTCCGGTTGGCCAGTGACCTGACTTCGTCGGCGACCACCGCGAATCCTCTGCCGTGTTCACCCGCGCGAGCCGCTTCGATCGCCGCGTTCAGGGCCAGGAGATTGGTTTGCGCTGCGATGGAATTGATCACGTCGATCACCGCTTCGATATTTTCGCCATCCTTCGACACCTGCGTAACGGTCGCCGTCGCCTCAGCAAGGGTGGTGGCAAGGCCTTGAAGGGTATTGGCAACGTCGGACACTTTGCGGCTGCTGTTCTCAATCTCGACATCAGCCTGGCGGGTAGCCTGCGAGGCCTGGCTGGCATAGCGAGACACTTCGCTGACGGTCGCTGCCATCTGGCTGATTGCAGTGGCGATTTGCTGAGTCTCGTTCGCTTGGACGTTCATGTGCTGATTGTTATCGTCCGACGCGGACGAAAGCAGGGCCGACGAAGAAGTGACATCGCGCGCCGTTTGCCGCACTTCCATGACGGTCTCGGAAAGGTGTTCGAGGGTGCGCTGCAGTACCCCCATCACGCTGTCGGGGTAGGCGGTAGTGATGACCTGATGCAAATCACCGTCGGACAGGCGCTGGATGGTGTTGGCAACGGCAGCGGGTTCCGCGCCCAAAGTGGACCTCACGAAGCGGATGATCAGGATCGAGATGGCGATGCTCAACAGGGTCGCTAGGGCGGTTGCGGTCAGCATGAGTGTCGCGAACGCACCGGCGGTCGCTTGCACGTCACTGATGTTCGACTTGATCAACGCCTCTTCGTGGTCGATCAGGGCATTCACCCGCTTGAGCCACTCGCTGTAGTTAGCGGACGTTTGCTGAAGCGTCATGCGCTGTGCGGCCTCTATCTGGCCGCTCTTTCGCAGCGCGAGCACCTGATCGGTAGAGGTGAGCGTGACTGTCTCGATCGCCTTGATGGCGTCCAGCAGCGTGCGCTCTTCTGCCGAGGTATGACTCGTTGAATACAGCGAATCCATGGCGAGCGCCGAATCCTTATAGGCCGCTTTCAACTCGTCTATTTCACGCATGTGCTTCATCAGATCAGCGGCGTCAGTCACCAGCACGGCATCCCTGATGGCGATGGCACGGTTATGAACGCTGCCGCGGAAGTTGATGGCATAGCGTTGTTTGAGCGTGGCGTTTTCACTCACATCCTTGAGCGTGGCGTCGATCACGCTGACCCTTTGGATTCCGATAGCAGTGATCACGAGCAGTAGCGACAGCACTGCGGCAAAGCCCAGGGCGATTCGTCCTGCCAGCGATAAGGATGTGGTTTTCATGGCGTTGTCTCAAAGGATGTCTGGGTGATGGCTAGGTGCTATCTTTCGCGCATGGTAGCTGCGCCTGGAAGCTTTGCCCAATAGGAATAGTCGCGGCTGTCTATAGCTTTGAACAATGGAACGTTCAGCGGAGTAAAGCAAAGCGGGCAGAGCGAAGCCGACCCGGCGTGGGGCCATGCTGCACCGCGCCACTCACGCCAACGGAAAGCTCAGCGCAAACCGGATGGAACCAGGGCGCGGTTGCGCCACGCTCGCCTCGGCGCCGTGCAGCTGCATGATCGCTGCCACGATGGCCAGTCCCAAGCCATTGGAGTCCGAGGTCTGATGGCGCGAGGCATCGCCGCGATAGAAACGGTCGAACAGCTTGCTCAGGGCTGAATCACTCAACGTGGGGCCCTTGTTTTCGACTTCTATGCGGCAGTGCGTCTGCACCGTGGTCACGCCTATCAGCACTTCGCTGCCGTGGTCGGCATACCTGATCGCGTTTGCCACCAGGTTGCTCAGGGCCCGGCGCAGCAGCAGCGGGTCTGCGCTGAGGGTCGCGTCACCCGAGATCAGCAGGCGGATCTGCCGTTCTTCGGCGAGCCCTTCGAAGTACTCCGCCACGCGCTCCATTTCGTCATGCACGCACAAGGGTTGGCGTTCCACTACGGCTTGGGCTTCATCCGCGCGGGCCAGGAAAAGAATGCTTTCGACAATCCGCGAGATGCGTTCGAGTTCTTCAAGATTGGACGCGAGGAGCGCCTGGTATTCATCGGCGCTGCGCACCTGTCGCAGCGCGACCTGGCAATGTCCCATCAGTGAGCCCACCGGGGTGCGAATCTCATGGGCAAGGTCGGCAGAAAACTGCGTGAGCCGTTGATACCCGTTGGCCAGTCGATCAAGCATGGCGTTGTAGGCGTCGCTCAGTTGTTGCAGCTCCACCGGTGTGTTTTCGCTGCGCATGCGACTGTCCAGGCGTGCGGGGGAGATGTCAGCGGCATGCGCGGCCATTTCGCGCAACGGCCGCAAGCCGCGGCGCAGCACCACGAAACCGAGCAGCGCGGTGATCAGGAACGCCATTGCGACGGCCAGATAGATGCGCTGACGAAAGTCCTCGAGCATGGACATTTCCTTGCCCATGATATGCGCGGCGGTGAGGTTGACGGCCCGCCCGCCGGAAGTCGTTTGCACCGTCGCTGCGCGCAGTGGCACGCCCGAGGGCGCCACGCCGGTGCGCAGGCTGGCGACGTCGGCCTGCCTGCCTTCGGCAACCACCGGCAAGGGCGGGAGCGCCGCGTGCAGCGGATTGACCATGATCACCGGCGGTTGGCCAGGCTCGGCGATCATGAAAATATCGTCCTCGCTGTCGAGCATGTTCTCGAATATCTGCGGGCTGCTCTGCAGCTTGTCCAGTGTCAGGTCGTAGTGCAGCAGTTTGCGAAAGTGATCCAGGCGCCCCAGCACGGCATGGTCGCTGCGCTGCAGCACGGAGGCTTTCATCGACTCGTACAGATAGACGCCAGCGCCTGCCACGGTGAGCATGGCCACCAGCGAGAACGCCAAGGTGGCGCGCAGGGTCAGGGAAGGTTGGCGTTGGATTCGCATGGGCGCACCTCGCAGACGTAGCCGATGCCGCGCACGGTATGGATCAGCTTGATCGGATAAGGCGCGTCGACCTTGCTGCGCAGACGCTTGACGGCAACGTCGACCACATTGGTGTCGCTGTCGAAGTTCATGTCCCACACCTCCGAAGCGATCTGCGTGCGCGACAGCACATCGCCCTCGCGCCGCAACAGTAAATGCAGCAGGGCGAACTCCTTGTTGGTCAGTGCAATGACCTCCTGCTGGCGCGTGACTCGTCGGCGCAGCAGGTCCAGTTCCAGGTCGGCGAGTTGAAAGCGATCGGCTTCGCGCACCCCGCCGCGGCGCAGGATGGTGCGGATGCGCAGGAGCAGCTCGGTGAACGAAAACGGTTTGACCAGATAGTCGTCGGCGCCCAGCTCCAGGCCGCGAATGCGATCCTGCAATTGATCACGCGCGGTCAGGAACAGCACCGGTACATCCTGACGCGCACGCAGCACCTCGATGATCTGGAACCCATCGATGCCAGGCAGCATGACGTCGAGCACCAGCAAGTCGTAGCGGTTTTCCAGGGCAAGGTGCAAGCCATCGGCGCCGTGTTGGGCCCAGTCGACGTTATAGCCGGATTCGCCGAGGCCTTTTTTCAGGTATTCCCCGGTCTTGGTGTCATCTTCGATCAACAAAATGTGCATCGGCTGGGCTCGCTCGGGCGTTCTCGACTCACTTCGAAATGCGTGTTGCACACTCCGTGCGCAGCGGAGTCTAAACAACTGATGCAACCGTGTCGGTTACATTTCTGTCATTGACGGACTGGATGGCGCGAATGACAAAAATGTCATTCGCCGGTCATGATGAGGTTCCGGTTCGTCGTTGACGATAGCTATACACCCATCGCAAGGAATCGTCTCAATGAAGATCAAGACTGCCCTGTCCAGCACCCTAGGCACACTGTTGTTGAGCGCCGCTGTAATGGCCTCGGCTGCCGACATGCCTGTCGTCAAGCCGATGCGTGGCACGGTCGACAGCGTTGAAAACAATACGCTGTCGTTCACCACTCGAGCCGGCGCCCACCAGACCATCGGTTTGACGGATAAAACCGGCATTCGTCTGGTGTCCAAAGCGGATATCGATTCGATCAAGGCCGACAGCTTTATCGGTTCGGCGGCCACGCCCCAGTCGGACGGTACCTTGAAGGCACTGGAAGTTACCGTTTTCGAAGCGAGCCTCAAGGGCAGCGGGGAAGGCCACTACGGCTGGCAGAATGCCGATGGCAGCACCGGTACCATGACCAACGGTACCGTGGGCACCTTGGCGAAAACCAATGGCCGTACGCTTTCGGTCAAATACCAAGGCGGCGAGAAGCAACTGGTAGTGCCGCAGGATGTACCGATTGCCTATGTCGAGAAGGGCAAGGTCGAGCAATTGGTCAAGGGCGCCAAGATCGTCGTGTTCCCTGCCGATGATGGTAAAAGCGCACGTGGCGTAGCCGTCGGCAAAGATGGTTTCCAACCACCGATGTAATCGACTACAACTGTCAGGAGTGCCTGCGCCAGCGAGTCAGCTGGCATCGGGTATCGCCAAGCCTGGTAAAGGAGCGCCATTCGATGGCCAAGCGTCGCATTCACTCCTGGCCCGTGCGCCTTACGCATTGGATCAACGCGTTTGCCATGTGCTGCATGTTCATGAGCGGCTGGGCGATCTACAACGCCTCGCCGCTGTTTGCCTTCCGCTTCCCGACGCAACTGACGGTCGGTGGCTGGCTGGGAGGCGCACTGGCCTGGCATTTCGCAGTGATGTGGCTGCTTGTCGCTAATGGTCTGATCTATGTGCTGTACGGTCTGGCCAGTCGACACCTCAAGCGCGACCTGTTGCCGGTGACGGCCAAGGCGGTCAAACGCGATCTGCTTGACGCGCTGCGCTTTCGCCTCGTCCATCAAAAGGGCGTGTACAACGCGGTGCAGCGGTTGATGTATTGGCTGGTGCTGGCGGCCGGCGTGCTGATCGTGGTGTCGGGGTTGGCCATCTGGAAACCCATACAGCTACAAGAGCTGGTGGCGCTGCTGGGCGGATACGACGTTGCGCGCTATGTGCATTTCACGGCCATGGCGGCGATCGGCGCCTTTGTAGTGGTGCACCTGGCGCTGGTGCTGCTGGTGCCCAAAACCCTGTTGCCGATGATCACTGGCGGCCTACGGCCAATGGAAACCGGGAAACCCGATCATGATTGAAACGCCCAAACGACGCGGTGCCCCAGTCAAGCTGGAGCCCGCGCAGCGCATCCAGCTGGAAAACATTCAGCGCCGCCATTTTCTGCGTGGCGGCCTGACCGTCGGCGCGATGGCCATGCTCACCGGCTGCAATCTGCAAGACGGCGATCAAGTCGACAAGGTGCTGTGGGCCATGTCGCGCTGGAACGACCGCGTTCAGGCCTGGCTGTTCAGCGGCCAGCGGTTGGCGCCGACCTTCTCCAAGGCGCAGATGACCCAACCGTTTCCGTTCAACGCCTTTTACGGCGAGGAAGATATACCGGATATCGACCTGGGCAGTTACGCCCTGGCGGTATCCGGGATGGTCCGCGACAAGGCTCCCTGGACCCTGGAAGGGCTGCGCAAGTTGCCGCAACGCACGGACATAACGCGCCTGATCTGTGTCGAGGGCTGGAGTGCGATCGGGCAGTGGGGCGGGGTACCGTTGCGGACCTTCCTCGAACACATCGGCGCCGACACCACCGCCAAGTTCGTCGGGTTCAAATGCGCCGATCGTTATTACTCCAGTCTGGACATGCCCACGGCCCTGCACCCCCAGACATTGCTGGCACTCGATTATGCCGAAGTCGCCTTGCCGCCTGAATATGGTTACCCCTTGCGCGTCAGGGTGCCAACCAAGCTGGGCTTCAAGAACCCCAAGCATATCGTCGAGATATTCGTCAGCAATGATTATCCGGGCGGGTATTGGGAAGATCAGGGGTATAACTGGTTCAGCGGGATCTAGATGACCCGAGGCCTGTCGTGGGCGCCCCGGTATGGAGGAAAATGGCAGTTTGCGTCTGGCGGCGTCACTCGCTGCCCCTGCCAATCAACCTGTCGATTTCAACAATCACGATCGCCCCCCGCATACGCCGAATCGCCCCGGCCACTTCCAGCTCTTTCAAAGACTGATTGATGGTCTGACGCGAAAGAGACAGCATCGAGCCCAGCGCTTCCTGAGACACCGTAATGGTGCGCTGGCTGCCCTCTGTCAGGGTGCCGAATCCATCGGCCATATTGACCAGTCTTCGTGCCAGGCGAGCGGTGGGCGGCGTCAGTGCCATGTCTTCCATGGCGCTGAAGACAGCCCGTAGTTTTCGCGTCAGCAGCCTGCCAAAGAACAGCCAGTCCTGTGGGTGAAGTTCGAGCATGTTCTCCAGTTTTCGTTGCGCCAGCCTCAACAGGCAGGTATCCGCAGTCGCCCAGGCGTCGTGAGTGCGCGGCTCATGATCAAACAGCGCGATTTCGCCGAACCAATGGGACGGCTCCAGGAGCGCCACAATCATCTCTCGGCCCGCCTGATTGACGGTACTGATGCGCACAGTGCCGTGCAGCACACAGTAAAGCCCGTCCGGCGCATCGCCCCTGGCGAACAGGCGCTCGCCCTCTGCCAGGCCGATCTGCTCGCCAGCGTCGAGGATCCGTTGCTGCAAGGGAGCGGGGAGTGTGGCGAACCAGTCACCGCGCCGCAGCGTGGCGAGAAGGCTGTGGTCTGGCATCGACAACCGGGGCATTATTTTTCCTTGTGTCGGGTGGCTGACATTCGTACCTGCAGCGTCACGCCATTATAGATGCACCGCTCGACCTTATCCGGGGCTTCCATGAGACGCATAGAACAACACTTGGCGAAATACGGCGCCTATCACCAGGATCGGCGTAACGTCGTCACCCATTTCTTTGGTATCCCACTGATCGTGATCGGCGTGGCGATCCTGCTGTCCAGACCGACGCTGCCCGTTGGCCCGCCCGGTATTTCTATCGCATGGCTGGCGGTCTCCGTCATCTCGGTCTATTACCTGTGCCTGGACGTCTGGCTGGGGCTGGCGATGTCAATCAGCCTCTGCTGCGCCGCAGCGCTCGGCCACCTGGCCGCGCAGCAGTCGACGTTGATCTGGATACTGCTGGGAGCCGGCAGTTTTGTCTTGGGTTGGGGGCTGCAGTTTCTCGGTCACGTTTGGGAAGGCCGCAAACCGGCCTTTGTGGATGACCTCATGAGTTTGTTGATCGGGCCTTTATTCATTGCCGCAGAGTGTGCTTTTGCCTTGGGATTGATGAGGACGTTGCGCACCAGGATCAATCACCCGGATTGAAACTTCGCGCGATCCCATGACGGATGCGGGTAGTCGTGCCGCTGCTGTCGCCTTATGATCACCGCACGAAAACTTCGGGCAAGAGTGATTTATGGCAAACAGGCCATCTGTAGAGCAGCGCCGCGAGTTCGGCAAGTTTCTCACCAGCCGACGCGCCCGTCTCGATCCAAAGGACTTCGGGCTTCCTGAAGGGCCTCGGCGCACGCCCGGCTTGCGTCGCGAGGAAGTGGCCGTACTGGCCGGGGTCAGCGTCAGTTGGTACACCTGGCTTGAGCAGGGGCGTGATATTCAACCTTCGCCCGATGCGCTGCGGCGCATCTCCACTGTGCTCAAACTCGACCGCGTCGAATCCGCGCATCTTTATGCACTGTCCGCACTGGAGGCGCCTACCGCGGCGACAGGCGGTGGAGTGACCGCAGGTCTGGAGATGCTGGTGCAAGCCATCAACCCGATCCCGGCCTATGTGCGCAATGCGCGACTCGATATCCTGGCCTGGAACGACGCCATCGCCGACTTGTTCGTCGACTACGGGTCGTTGCAACCTCACGAGCGCAACACCCTGCGATTGCTGTTCCTCTATCCGCCTTACCGAACCGTGATCCTGGAGTGGGAGCAGATGGCCCGCGGCATGATCAGCGCCTTTCGTGCGGCCCGCGCACAGGCTTTGGACAAAGCGCCGTTCGACAGCCTGGTCGAAGAACTGTCGGCGCAGAGCCCGGAGTTTCGCGAGTGGTGGCAAGACACCGACGTCAAAGGCTTCGAAGAAGGGCGCAAGCGGCTGTTGCATCCCATCAGCGGCTACATCGATTTCACCTATGTGGCCCTCACGCCGGAAGGGCGGCCAGACCTGTCGCTGGTCACCTACATCCCTCGCCACACTGCCTATGACTCGCAGTCATAGGATAACAACACGCCTTCCTGGCATTCTCGGGTGTACCTAAAGTGGCGGTCATCGCAGCGCAAACAGGGCTGCCGTACCGTCAACGAGGTGATACCGATGAGCAATTTGAACGCCGCATCCAACCATGCCCCCGTGGCCACGTCGCGCAACCCGGCCACCGGCGAGCTGCTGGCGACCTATCCGTTTCAGACGCCCAGTGAAGTCGAGCAACTGCTCGATGTGAACGCAGCGGCCTTCCGTCTGTGGCGCGCCACTCCGATGCACGAACGAGTGACGGCCTATCGGCGCCTGGCCGCTATCCTGCGAGCCCGCTCCGAACCCCTCGCCACGCTGATCACCGCCGAAATGGGCAAGACCCTGATATCGGCGCGGGGAGAGGTGGACAAATGCGCCGCCACCCTTGAGTGGGTGGCCGAGCATGGCCCGGCGATTCTGGCCGATGAGCCGGTCAAGGTGGAGGGGGACGATCAGGTGCATGTTTCTTTCCTGCCGATCGGTACCGTGCTGGCGGTCATGCCCTGGAACTTCCCGCTGTGGCAGGTGATTCGCGCCTCGGCGCCCATCATGCTGTCCGGCAATGGCTTCATGCTCAAGCACGCCCCGAATGTCATGGGCTCGGCCTACGCGTTGCAAGAGGCCTACGAAGCTGCCGGCTTCCCTAAAGGCCTGTTCGTCAACCTTGTCGCTGACAACGACACCGTGGCCCGCACCATTGAAGACCCGCGCATCGCCGCCGTGACGCTGACCGGCAGCATGCGCGCCGGTGCTGCGGTAGCCGGCACAGCCGCACGGGCGCTGAAGAAAAGCCTGCTGGAGCTCGGTGGCTCCGACGCCTTTATCGTCCTGGCTGACGCCAATATCGACCTGGCGGTGAAAGCGGCCGTCGAAGCGCGGTTCCAGAATGCCGGCCAGGTGTGCCTGGCGGCGAAGCGCTTCATTGTCGAGCAGCCGATTGCGCAGGCATTCACGCGCAAGTTCGTGGCGGCCGTCACCCAGCTCAAAGTCGGTAATCCGCTGGACAACGCTATCAACCTCGGACCCATGGCCCGCGCCGATCTGCGCGATGAACTCGATGGGCAGGTGCAGCGCACGCTGGCCGCCGGTGCAAGCCTGCTGTTGGGTGGACACAAGCTTGAGGGCCCGGGCAATTTCTATGCGCCTACTGTGCTGGGCGACGTCCAGCCCGGCATGGCCGCGTTCGATGAAGAGACCTTCGGGCCGGTCGCCGCTATTACCGTGGCCGACAATGCCGAGCACGCCATCGCGCTGGCCAACACCAGTGATTATGGGTTGGGCGGCAGTCTGTGGACTCAGGACCTGGGCCGCGCACAACGCATCGCCCGTCGCCTGGAAACCGGTGGGGTATTCATCAACGGCTTCCCCGCCACCAATGCGCGTATCCCGGTGGGGGGCGTGAAGAAGAGTGGTTATGGGCGCGAACTCTCGCACTTCGGATTGCGCGAGTTCACCAATGCCCAGGCTGTGTGGGCCAAGCGCATTGTCTGAAAATCAGTGAGGATTATCTCCCTCTGATGTCAGCCGCAGGGCGTACCGTTGACCGCGGTACGCCCGCTTCGCTGTCGGGTATGCGCATGAGGCAAGAGCGCCGAACACTGAGTTTTCTTTAATTTGACGCCAGAATGATGGCACATCACTATCGCGCCCTTTCCAAATGTAAGCAAATGTAACGAATTGCTTATCAGTACTTAAGGACGCGATTTCATGTGGTCAAGGACGCCCGCCGCCAGGCTCGGTTACATGTTGTGCCTGGCCGTTGCCATGCCTCTGGCAAGCGCTGCCACGAGCCCCAGCCCCGGCGATCAGGAGCTGATCCGCGACCGCCAGGACCGCTTGCTTGAAGAGCAGCGCAAGCGCCTCGACGACCTGCAGAATCTACCTGCTGCCACCCCGCAACAGGCTGCCCCCGCGGCGCCCGCGAATAGCCGTTGTTTCCAGATCGATACCATCGAGCTGCAAGGCGCCGACCACCTGACGGCCACCGATCGCGAGCGTCTGCTGGCGCCGTTTCTGCATCAGTGCCTGGGAGTGGCGCAGCTCAACGACGTGCTCAAGACCCTCAC
>CAJCIO010000144.1 GCA_903970465.1 Gammaproteobacteria bacterium | reverse complement strand
CGCGGGTAACCTGAGCCTAGGCGAAGGGCCAATGGGCAGGGCGAGCCGCACAGGCCCGCAGCAAAGGACCTGCACACAAATCCCCAAGCCACCGCCAACAATCTTCTGCCGTTGCCGTTGCCGTTGCCGTTGCCCTGCTGGCCAAGCCGATCCCAAATCCAAGGCAATAAAAAACCCGCCGAAGCGGGTTTCCCAAGACCATTCCACATCCCTGCGGCAGCCCTCCGGGCCATGGTCGATCGTCCTTGATCCAGCAGCGCTGCCTGCGCTGCTGTTGATGGGTTCAGATTACCGGGTCAGTACGTCGTGCCATAGAGCCAATCACCGCTGCGGCGTGTAAGTGTTTGACTACAGGTGCGGGGGGCAAAGTCTGATGCAACGATCAACTGCCTTGGCGCCAAGCGCAGCGTCATTGGCCGAGCCACAGCGTTGCAGCAAATATCTTCCTGCAGCCTTGGCGGTCGAGACCCGTCATGCGATCCTGCGCCGCCTTTATTCAGGACGAAACCGCCATGTCGAAGATCATCCATATCGCCGCCGCCTTGCTGCTCGACGCCCAAGGCCGAACCCTGCTGGTGCGCAAGCGTGGCACCACGGCCTTCATGCAGCCCGGCGGCAAGATCGAGGCTCACGAACGGCCCGTCGAGGCCCTGGCTCGGGAACTGTTCGAAGAGCTGGGCCTGACCATCGACGCTCCGCAAGCCGAGTACCTCGGCCAGTTCAGCGCCCCGGCCGCCAACGAACCCGGGTTCGAGGTGCGTGCCGAACTGTTTCGCGTACACAGCGCCGCGGCCGTGCAGCCCGCTGCCGAAATCGAAGAGGCTTGCTGGGTTGACATCGACCAGGTCGGGCACCTCGAACTGGCACCGCTGACTCGCGACCTTATCTTGCCCTTGCAGCGCCAATTCGCCCAAGCCCACCGCAGCGCCTGAGCGCACCGTTCAACGCGCCGCGCTGACCCCATCCAGGGTCGAGAACGAAGTGTCTTTGGCGGTCAGCAAAAAGTCGCGCATATACGGCGCATCGAGCATGTCGGTACGCACCGCCGCATACAGCGTCGCGAACAGGCCCTTGTCGCCCAGGCGTTTGGCCCTCACATAGCCGCGCGAGCTGTATTCGTGCAGCGCCCAGTGCGGCATGCCACACACGCCACGACCGCTGGCCACCAGTTGCATCATCATCACCGTCAGCTCGGCCGTGCGGACTTGCCCGGGTTCGACGTCGGCAGGTTCCAGGAAGCGCGTGAAGATATCCAGGCGATCACGCTCCACGGGATAGGTGATCAATGTCTCGCTGGCCAAGTCTGCGGGCACGATAAACGGCTTGGTGGCCAGCGGATGTTGATTGGCCACCGCCAGCATTGCCTCATAAGTGAACAATGGCACATAGGTGATACCCGCCAGTTCCACCGGGTCGGACGTCACCACCAGGTCGAGGTCGCCGCGGGCCAAGGCCGGTAACGGCGCGAAGGCGAACCCCGAGGCGAGGTCGAGTTCGACCTCGGGCCAAGCGTCGCGAAATTGATCGATGGTCGGCATCAGCCATTGAAAGCAACTGTGGCACTCGATGGCCATATGCAAGCGCCCGGCGGTGCCGCCCGCGAGCCTTGCGATATCTCGCTCTGCGCCACGCAGCAAGGGCAGCGTGGCGTCGGCCAGTTGCAGCAGACGCAGGCCCGCGCTGGTGAAGCGGATCGGTTTGGTCTTGCGCATGAACAGCGGCATGCCCAGGCGCTCCTCGAGTTCCTTGAACTGGTGAGACAACGCGGACTGGGTCAGGTGCAGGCGTTCGGCGGCCTCTACCAGGCTGTCGGATTCGCGCAAGGCGTGCAGGGTCTTGAGATGACGAATTTCCAGCACCGTCGTGCTCCATGAATGATATTTGTGATGAAGGCGAATTTATTGAGTTTGTCTCATGTTGCCTTCCCTGTCGACAATGGTGCCATCATTTACAGGGAGCACACTTCATGGCACTGGCCCACAACCTCGGATTTCCGCGCATCGGCGCCGACCGCGAACTCAAGAAAGCCCAGGAGGCCTATTGGAAGGGCGATCTCGATCAGGCCAGCCTGCACGCCGTCGGCCGCGAGCTGCGCGCCCGCCACTGGCAAGTGCAGAAGGAGGCCGGCATCGAGTTGCTGCCGGTGGGTGATTTTGCCTGGTACGACCAAGTACTCGGTCACTCGCTGGCCCTGGGCGTCATCCCCGAACGTTTCGCCACGCTCAAGGGTGCCGATGGCCGGCCGACCCTCGACACACTGTTCGCCATGGCCCGTGGCGCCAGCACCTGCTGCGGGGGTGAGCCAGGCAAGGCCCAATACGCTCAGCAACTGACCAAGTGGTTCGACACCAACTACCACTACCTGGTCCCCGAATTCAGTGCCGACCAGCGCTTCCTGCTCAGTTGGGATCAACTCTTCGATGAGGTCGACGAAGCGCTGGCGCTGGGCCACAAGGTCAAGCCGGTAGTGATCGGCCCGCTGACTTACCTGTGGCTAGGCAAGGCCAAAGGTGCCGAGTTCAACAAGCTCGATCTGCTCGAACGCCTGTTGCCGGTGTACGCTGAGATCCTGAGCCGCCTGGCCCGCCAAGGCGTGGAATGGGTGCAGATCGACGAGCCGATCCTCGGCCTCGACCTGCCGCAGGAATGGAAAAGCGCCTTCGAGCGCGCCTATCACATCCTCCAGTATTCGCCGCTCAAAAAGCTCGTCGCCACCTATTTCAGCGGCCTTGAAGACAACCTGGGGTTGGCTGCCAGCCTGCCGGTGGACGGTCTGCACGTCGATCTGGTGCGTGCCGCCGAGCAACTGCCGGCCGTGCTCGATCGCCTGCCGAGCTACAAAGTGCTGTCGCTGGGTGTGGTCAATGGCCGCAACGTCTGGCGCTGCGACCTGGACCACGCCCTGACGCTTTTGCAGCAGGCGGCTCTGCGCTTCGGCAACAATCTGTGGGTGGCAGGCTCCTGCTCGCTGCTGCACAGCCCGGTCGATCTGGGACGTGAAGACAAGCTCGACGCCGAGCTCAAGAGCTGGCTGGCCTTCGCCGTACAAAAGTGTGGCGAAATCGCCGTGCTGGCCCAGGCGCTGGATACGCCACACGCGCCGCACGTGCAGCAAGCCCTGAGCGCGAGCCGTGCTGTGCAGCAGAGCCGCGCGCAATCGGCACGTATTCACAAGCCTGAAGTGCAGGCGCGGTTAAGAGCGGTGACCGCCGCCGATAGCCAGCGCCAGTCGCCCTTCGCCCAGCGTATCGAGGCGCAGCGTGCTCGCCTGCAATTGCCGGCTTTTGCGACCACCACCATCGGCTCGTTCCCGCAGACCTCGGCCATCCGCTTGGCGCGCCAGGCTTTCAAGCAGGGCAAACTGTCGGCCAATGACTATACCGACGCGATGCACAGTGAGATTCGCCACGCCGTGCAGGTGCAGGAGCGTCTGGGTCTGGATGTGCTGGTGCATGGCGAGGCCGAGCGCAACGACATGGTCGAGTACTTCGCCGAGCAACTGGACGGCTATCTGTTCACCCGTTTCGGCTGGGTCCAGAGCTACGGCTCGCGCTGCGTCAAGCCAGCAGTCATCTACGGCGACCTGAGTCGACCGCAGGCCATGACCGTGGCCTGGATCGAGTACGCCCAACGCCAGACCGACAAGGTCATGAAGGGCATGCTGACTGGCCCGGTGACCCTGCTGATGTGGTCGTTCCAGCGCGAAGATGTGTCGCGCCAGGTTCAGGCGCAACAGCTGGCGCTGGCAATTCGTGACGAAGTGCTGGATCTGGAGCAGGCCGGAATCAAGATCGTACAGATCGACGAGGCAGCCTTTCGTGAGGGCCTGCCGCTGCGCCGCGCGCAATGGCAGGCCTATCTGGATTGGGCGGTGGAGGCGTTCCGGCTTTGCGCCAGCGGCGTGCGCGATGAAACGCAGATCCACACGCACATGTGCTACAGCGAATTCAACGACGTGATCAAGGCGATCGCGGCCATGGACGCCGATGTGATTACCATCGAGACCTCGCGTTCGGACATGGAATTGTTGGAAGCGTTCGAGGCGTTCGACTATCCGAACGATATTGGCCCTGGCGTCTACGATATCCATTCGCCACGGGTGCCGGAGACCGCCGAGATGGTCAAACTGCTGGCCAAGGCGGCCAAGCGTATCCCCGCCGAGCGGCTGTGGGTCAACCCCGATTGCGGCCTCAAGACGCGGGCCTGGCCCGAGACCGAAGCAGCGTTGGTGAACATGGTGGCAGCGGCGCGGCAATTGCGCAGCCAACTGGCCTGAGGGAGGGGCCCTGGTGTTGCCACCAGGGCCGTTGTGTCACAGATCGGCGAAGTGGCGCGTGGCCAAAGCACGACCGATATTGCCGCGCCAGATAGGCACCGCATCAATGCCTTCCGCTACCTGTGCAGCTTGCCATTTAAGGCCCTTGTAGCGTTGCTCGGGTAGCTTCAGATGGGCTTTGGTGAACTGCTCGAAGCTGGCATTCTTGCTACCGAAGTGGAAGTGCGCGAACCACAGGCTTTGCGCTGGAACGGTTCGCACGTCGCGCACTTCGTATTCCTGAATGAAGTCCGCTCGATTGTCGGCGTCGCGCGGCAGCTCCCGACGCGGATCGATTCGTACGATCTGGACTTGATCGTGGTTGATCAGATAGTCCAGATAACCCTCGGTCGGTGTCTTGCTGGCGAAGCATTGTGCGATGCGCAGTGCCTTGCCCTTGGCGTACAGCTCGATGGCGCGGTCACGCAGCCTTGCTACCAGTGGATCGCCCGCGGCGAGGTGTTCCAGAGTGGTGGCGCGCTGTTCCAGGTCCCGGGCTTTGATGCCCATCATGTCTTCGAGGTCCTGAGGTGATGCATGGCGGCGTGCGTGCCCTTCGATGTTGTCGATGAACCGCGCCAGTCCATCCAGCCGGCGCTGGGCCTCGGCTTGCACATCCGGCAGATTTTGCCGAGGGCGCGCAGGGGTTGGTCGCTCCAGACGCGCGCGCCCAGGGGACTCTATGATCAGCACTTCGGTTTCGCCGTTAGCACCGGTGATGGTAATGCGTTGGCGCGGGCTGTCGGGGTGCTCGACGATACCTGAGACCCAGCCGACGTTCTCGACTTCGTACAACCGCCGCACCACCGGCAGGCGCGGGTTACCCGGACGCAAGGATTCGCTGCGCCCTGGCAGCTTGCGAATGCCGTCATGGGCGAGTGTTGTCAGTTCCTGCAGGGCGCTGAGCAAGGGCTCGACATGCACGGTGTCGAACAGCGTCGGGTAAGTCGCGAGCCATACATTCAAGGCGGTCCGATACTGTCGGTAGGTCTGGATGCAGTGCTCCAGCACCTGACGGCGCTTTTCGACGTTCGGCGCAGGGGTGACCTCCGGCAGGCTGAGTTGCGTGTCGAGGGCACGCTCCACGCCGTTGCGATGGGGCTTCATTTCATTGATCAAGGCAAACCAATCAGCGGACGGAGGAGCGTCATAGCGGTTGATTGCCTCCAGGTATTGCTGCGCCTTGTGCACGTTCATGACGCACGGGTTGTGTTTTTCCCTGACGGCAATGGCATCGTTGATCACCCCGCTGCGATGGCGGGCGACGGTCACCCGGGTCGCCCACTCGTTTATCTGCGCCATGCGCGCTTCAATCGCCTGAGCGTCCTGCGCCAGGCCGATGCGCACCTGTTTGCGACGGGCCCACAAGGCCATGTGTTCGCGCACATGGGCGATACCGAAGGACAGGGTCGCGGACTCGGCGCGGATCTCGTCAAGCTGATCGTAGCGCCGGTTGATCGAATGCTTGAGGGCATACACCTCTTGCTCGGTACGCTGCACGATGGTCGCTGCCAGCGAGCTCAAGTCTTCGCGGGCTTTGCGCGCGTTGGCGCCAGTCAGGCTGGGCTCGACTTCGAGCAATTTGCCGTGAGCTTGTTTGGCGGTATCGAGCAGCTTGCGTGATTGCGCGTTGAATGATGCGCGCAATGCGCTGCGGTCTGCCGGGTTGGCGTGTTCCATTCGATCTCTGAGGGCCATAAGGGCGCGGGTCTGGCTCTGCACCTCGCCTTTGCTGGCCTCGACCGCGTCGAGCAACACGCGGCGGCGATGCTCCAGTCGGTTCGTCAGCCAGTCCGGCAGATAGCCGCGAATCGGGGCAGGCCAAAGGGGTTCGAGACCGTCGGCCAGGTGCCCCAGCACACCGCCTCCGCCTGCCAGTCCGCCATTGATCAACCTGCCATACACCGCGCCGTGGGTATTCCACTGGCCAGACTCATCCAGCGTAATGGGTTGCTGATAGGTTTTGTTGGTGCTCCCCTTGAGACGCCAGGTGCGGGGACTGTCGTGCAGGGTGACTTCATAGACATGCCCCTGGCTGATGACGAAATCCCCCTTCTGGTGTCGGTAGATTGCGCGATAGATGCCACTGTTGGCGGGCTCCAGCCCGGAGAGATTGATCGCGCCTGCGTACTCGTAGCCTTCGAATCGCCGGGTGGCGTTTGCTGTGCCAGTGGCCGGATGGCGGCGCTGCAGCAAGCGTGGCTGCTGGGCCAGCCCGTGCAGTTGGCGTTGGCGCGTGGCGCCCCGAACGCTGGCTACTCCGGCGCCTGGAATCAGATCCATCGCTGCATCGACGAGCGACAGCATGACCGACTCGAATTGTTCGAGACCCTCGTAGAGGTCTTTGCGCAGCAGTGCCTTGATGCTTTGATCCAGTGCCCTGAAACCGTCGTAAAGACCCACAGCCGTGCCAACGAAAGGCACCATGCCCAACGCCATCTTGATGTAGTGAAAAACGTTTTCGCTGGCCAGTGCGAACTGCTGCAAATACAGCGCGTCGTTGCTGCGGGAGGTGCGACGGTGTGTTTCGATCATGCGGCCCATGTGCGCGTCGAGCAGATGATTGGCCAGTGAGGTGGTTGGTGGCCACGGCAAACCGGCATCGATCATTTGCCAGTAATTACGCTGGTGGGCCTGGCGCAGGCGGCTCAGGTGCGCGGCCCGGTCGCCGAGCAGAGCACGATCGGCCAGATACTCGGCGATCTGCGAGTCGAGGGTGAGCAGGAACAGCCCCTCCCGTGCCTCGTCCAGGCTGGGGTAGTGGCGTAAATAGACGCCCTTGGGATCGTCCGGCAAGTAGATCAGGGTCTGACCACTGTTTTGCTCCTCGATAAAAGTGACACCGGACAAGGTCGTGGTGAGGTCGGAGGTGTCCGCGCCCCCCGCGCTGAATCGCGCTGCCCGCAGCACGATGCGCTTGCCGTCGACCTGCCAGGCCTGTGGCGAATCGGCGTCGATGGCGGTGTCCAGAGTCGCTTTGGCGCTTGCATCGAGCAAGCCGCGTTGCCGGGCGTAGAGGCTCTGCATTTGCAGCGCCAGTTGAATCGGCTTGCGCAGACATTCACGGCGGTATTGGTGCTTGAACTCAGGTTCGCCGGGCGTGCCCATGTAGGTCGCGCGGATAAGTGCCGTGTAGGCTGCGGACAAATCCAGGGCGGTGACCAGGGTCTGCAGATAGTGGTAGGTGAACCCTGCCAGCAGCAGCCCGCGACCACTTTCGTTACCACCGCTCACGTGCAGTTCGACGAAGGTATAGCGTTCGCGCAGGTCGTCGTCGATATTGGTCAGGGCCAGTTGTTCGAGGGTGAAGGTGGTGCGTTTCTCGCTGGGACGCAGCACGGTCTTGCTCGGCACTCCCTGCGCGCCTGAACCCTGGATCGGGTCACGTACTCGATGGACCGAGTCCGGCAGGTCGAGGCTGAGGGTATAATCACCCGTTACGCCGAAGTCGCTGCGCAGGCGTTGCTGAATACGGGCGCGGGTGAAGTCTTCACGCAGCGGTATCTCCCCTTCGAGCAGCGTTTGGGCGTGCTGCACCGCTGGCGCATACTGCTGGATGAGCGCCTTTAACCGGTGGCGGTAGGCCTGCGGCAGGGTAGTCAGCCAGCCCGGCAGTTGAGCGTGCAGCGCGCTGCTGCGGTTGAGCTCCAGCAGTTGCCCATAGGCCGTTTCGCGGGCGCGATGATGCGGCACACCAAGTGCCTGCACGGTTTTCTCCACCAGGCGTTGCAGTGCTTGCGCCTGCTCGGCCGGTCGAGTGGCGCTCGGGTACTGCTTGAGCAACTGCGCGGCTTTGCGTTCGCAGTGGTGGAGTTGATTCTGCAGCCCGTAGGCCAGGGCGTCGCCGCTCAATGGGGTCAGGGTGAGTGTATGCCGGTCATCGTCGAGCGATGTTTTCAGCAGCATTTGCTCGAGAGCGCTGTATGAGGCGAAACGTTGCAAGCCGCCATCGACACCCGGCCAGTAGAGCAGCAGGCTGCCGTTCGCGGTGGTGTCATCGAGCACGTCCTGGCGAGTGATCACCAGTACGCCGTCCAACTCTCGGGAATGGTGGTCACCGCCCGTTTCAGTCATTGAAACCGATACGGTCGCAGCGACCACTTGGCTGTCGAGGCGGTGGAGGGCGACCGGCGCGTCGAGCACGCTATTGATCATCCCCGCCTCGGTGCTATCCAGCTGCTTGAGCGCTCGCTGAATGTCAGCCTCGGCCCGTATCCCCGCCAGTCGCGCGGTATAGAGTGCGTCGTAGGCGGCGTTGGGCTGTCGGCGCAGGCTGTAGAGGTCTTGCGGGGTCTGTGCCTGCAGCAAAGTGCGCGCCGCGGTCAGTGCAGCGACCTGCTGGTTGCCGAGGGCGTCGATGGCGCGCTTGAGCGTCAGCAGATTAGGGTCATCGGCATCGCCTTGGTAATCATTGCCGAGCAACGCCTCGAACGCATCGCGTTGCTGGATGATCGAAGCCTGTCGGGCGGCAAAGTCGAGGTCAGCGTAGAGCTGGCCAAACAGGCTGGCGGTGGTTTGCAGATCCTGTGCTTCGGGCAGTTGGGGCGCTGGGGCGAGCAAGCTGTGGCTGGCGCGTGAAGTGTCGAAGATATCAGCGGCGGCCAGGGCTTCGCTGGCACTTTGCGGGAGCGGCGAATCGATGTGGCGGTAGAGGCTGGTGATCAGGTTGTTGCGCAGGCAGTTGACCAGCTCCTTGAACAGCGGCGCCAGACCCTGCTCTTGTCGGCCATAGCCAATGCTGTCCACTGCCGAAAATACCTGCGCCGCCTCGGGCCACAAGCGACGTTTGTTTTCGAGCAGCCAGGCCTCGAGGACATTGCGATCGGCGAACAGCGACAGCGCCGGGGCCTGGCCAGGAAGGAACAGCAGTTGCCGGGTGGGTTCATGGCCGTCGTAGGTGATCACCAACGCGCCCGGCAGTCGCTGTGAGCCCGCCCCCCAAGGCAATAGGGTGAGGGTCTCGATATAGACGTTTTCGTTATCGAGTAGCGGTTCGCTGCCCCCTGCTTCCAGCACGGCCAGTAGTGGCTTGAGATCGGCGGCCGTCAGGGACCCTCGGGCGTAGCTCAGTTGATAGGCACAGTACAGGTGGGTCCTGAAGTGCTTCGCCGCGAGCTCGCGACGAGCGTGTGGCGTGCCTGGCGCTCGGGCATTCCAGTAGGCGTCCCATTGGCCAACCACGAAAGCCTGGGCATTCAGGGATTTGAGCCGCTGCGCTAGTTCATGAGGCGTTTTGCCGTGCAAGGCATGTTGATCCGGAACTCCGCTGACCACTGCGTCGAGGTTCAGCGCGCTCAGGTCGGGCTGCTGAATCACCACGGCGCAGAGTTCGAGCAAGCTGACGAAATGCTCGCTGTGCGTTTGATCCTCGTCGTTTGCCGGGCTGACGCGGTAGCTCAGGCCGACCTGGTCCCCATCCAGGGCCAGTTGGGCGTTCAGCAACTGGCGCAGTGAGGCCCTTGCACCAGGGGCGTTGCCTATCAGGTCAAGCAGTTGCTGGCGGCATTCCGTCCATTGCCTGGCAGCACTGAGGAACAGGCTGGGATCCTTGATAGGGGCAGGGCCGGTGCCAGGGTCGAACGGGCGTGTGGGCAGCGTTGGGTCGATGTGACCTGTCATGATTTACCTCTCCATTGGCGTGAAGCCGGCGTGGTCAGCCCCCGCCGGGTATTAGCGCAATTAGAGAGGTGCAACGGTGGGTACAGGCTTTACATATGTAGGGATCGATGAATGTGGGATATCCGCTAGCCCAAGCCGTACTTCTTGACTTTGTCGAACAGCGTGGTCTTGGCCATGCCCAACTCCTGGCTGGCCTGACTTTGATTGCCGCCACTGCGTTGCAGCGCTTCGCTCAGCAGGTTGCGTTCGAAGGCCTCCACGGCCTCGGTGAAATTCAGCGGCTGCTGCAGGGCATCGTTGGCGCTCTTCTTGAACGCCGGCAGGCCCAGGGCATGACGCTCGGCGACGTTACGCAATTCGCGTACGTTGCCGGGCCAGCCGTGGCTCATCAAGCGCGACACAGTGCTGGCCTCCAGCGGCGGCGGCTCGCGGTCGAAGCGCAGCGCCGACAACTGCAGGAAGTGCTCGAACAGCATGAGGATGTCCTCGCGGCGTTCGCGCAACGGCGGCAGCTCCAGGGTCACCACGTTGAGCCGGTAATAGAGGTCGCTGCGGAACTGGCTTTGTTGGCTCAGCGCTTCAAGGTCGGATTTGGTCGCGGCGATGACCCGGCAATCGACCGCTATGCTCTGGTTCGAGCCCAGTCGTTCGAGGGTTCGCTCCTGCAATACGCGCAGCAGTTTGATCTGCATCGACATCGGCATGCTCTCGATTTCGTCGAGGAACAGCGTGCCCTGGTGGGCGTGTTCGATCTTGCCGATACGGCGTTTGCCGGCGCCGGTAAAGGCATTGGCTTCGTGCCCGAAGATCTCGCTGTCGAACAGGCTCTCTGGCAGGCCGCCGCAATTGAGCGCGACAAAGGCGTTGGCCTGGCGCCGGCTGAAATCGTGCAGGCAGCGCGCGACCAGTTCCTTGCCGGTGCCGGTTTCGCCTTCGATCAGCACGTTGGCCGAGGTATCGCCGACATTGGCGATCAGTTCGCGCAGGTTTTCCATCGCCGGCGAACGGCCGATGATGCGCGTCTCCAGCGCCGAGCGCCCGGCCAGTTGGCGGCGCAACGAGGTGACTTCTCGCGCCAGGCCGCAGTGCTCAAGCGCGCGGCGCACCACATCGACCAGCCGTTCTGGCGAAAAAGGTTTTTCCATGAAGTCATACGCGCCGGCGCGCATGGCACCGACCGCCATGGAAATGTCGCCATGGCCGGTGATCAGGACGATCGGCAGGCTTGGATCGCGGGCCTTCAACTGATCGAGCAGTTGCAGGCCATCGATGCCGGGCAGGCGGATATCACTGACCACGATGCCGGCGAAATCCTCGCCGATCCGTGCCAGGGCTTCTTCGGCGCTGCCGACACCTTCACTGACGATATCTTCAAGGGCCAATGCCTGCTGGCAGCCCAGCAACACATGGGGATCGTCTTCGACGATCAAAACGCTCAAGGGCTGGTTCATGCTGAGGGACTCGTTAAAGGGGGCGCACCCAAGGGCAGGCTGAGAATGAACACGGTGCCGTCGGGGCCGGAGCTTTCCATGCCCAGATGACCACCGGCGGCGGCGGCGAGGCTGGCCGAGAGGGTCAGGCCAAGGCCCAGGCCGTGGTCGCCCGGTTTGGTGGTGAAGAACGGTTCGAACAGATGCTCGCGGGCCTCAAGAGTGATGCCATGACCATTGTCGCGCACCCGCAGGCGATATTTACCGGGGGCTTGCTGATGATCCAGCTCACTGTTCAGCCACAGTTGCGGCTCGGCCTGGCTGTGCATGGCGTCCAGAGCATTGCCGATGAGGTTGACGAGAATCTGTTCGAGGCGGGTCTGATCGATGGGCAGTTGCGCCGCGGCCACGTCCCGGTGTACCTGCACGCCTTGCAGGCGCGCTTCCAACAGTTGCAGGGCGGCATCGACTGCGCCGTTCAGGGACGCCTGGCCCTTGTCATCGCCGCGGCGGGCGAAGGCGCGCAGGCTGGCGGTGATGCGGCCCATGCGGTCGATCAGGTCGTTCATGGTGCGTAGATTGGTGCTGGCCGTCTCCAGAGCTCCACGCTCGAGAAACCGCACGGTGTTGCCCGAGAGCGTGCGCAGTGCCGCCAATGGCTGGTTGAGTTCGTGGGCGATGCTGGTCGACATCTGCCCGATGGCCGCGAGCTTGCCGGCCTGCACCAGTTCGTCCTGAGCCTTGCGCAGGGTGTCCTCGGCTTGGCGCCGTTCGCGAATCTGGCCCTTGAGGCGTTCGTTGCTGGCGCGCAGGTCGCTGGTGCGTTCAGTGATGCGCCGCTCCAGGAGGTTGTTGGCTTCTTCCAGTGCTTCACGGGCGGCCAGGCGTGTGGCGATGACCTTGCGTCGCTCGTTCCAGGCGATCAGCAAGATGGTGCACAGGGCGAAAGCCACCGCCACCAGCACGCCGTGGATAATGGCTTCGCGGCGTTGGTCCTGCAGCGGTGTGAGCAAGGTGAACTGCCAGCGCGAGTTGTTCAGCGGTTGGCTTTGCGCCAGATAAGCGGTGTTGCTGTGCAGCCCGTTGTTGCTCGGGAAAGTCAGTTTTTCGATGCCGTCGGTCAGGGTTTCCCGGGCCAGCGGTTGCAGTTCCGAGAACGGCGTCCAGTAGTACTGCAGGCTGCGGGCCAGGCGCTCCTTGGTTTCTGCGGAGAGCGGGCGCGTTGACTTGAGCCGGCGCGCTGGATCGCTGGAGAGAATAATGATGCCGTTCTCGTCGCTGACGAAGGTTTCCAGATGTGCCCGTTGCCACAAGGCTTCCAACGCTTGCAACTGGACCTTGATGACGGCCACGCCGATTATCCGTCCATTCTGTTCCAGGCCGTGAGCGAGGTAGTAGCCGGGTTCGCCCGAGGTGCTGCCGATCCCGTAGAAGCGCCCTTGGAGGCCGCGGATGGCGTCCTGGAAATAGGGACGGAAGGCCAGGTCTTCACCGACATAGCTGTCGCTGTCGCGCCAATTGCTGCTGGCCTGTACCCGACCGCTGGTGTCGAGCACGTAAATGGCGCGGCTGTTGCTGCGCCGGTTGAGGCCGTCCAGATACTCGTTGACCGGGTCGCGGTGGGCGGGGTCTGGGTGGGCAAGCAAGGCCGAAACGGTATTTTCCAGCTCCAGCAGGCTGGGCAGGTAGGTATAGCGGTTGATTTCACTTTCGACCGCCCGCGCTTGCAGTTCCAGCTGGCGTTGGCCGCTTTCGCTGAGGTTGCGGATACCCGCGCGATCACTGATCCAGAAGCCGAGGTAACCCAGGCCGAGCATCAGGGCGACCAGCAGGGGGGGCAGAAACACTTGGCGGATCAGTCGGGGTTTCACGGCGAGATCTGGCGGCGCGGCGCGAAATTGAGAGGGAGCGCATTTCATCACAGTCGCCTTGGGCCGACCAGCCTCCTGCGCCCGACGGGCCCAGGATCAGAGAGACTGTAGCAAGGGGCTTGCCCCCGAGTGGGCCGTGTCAGCGACATCTACGTTGCTGCCGAACTGTTCGGGGGCAAGCCCCTCGCTACAGGATTTGGAGGTGCATCAGTGTTGCAGGATTTTCGCGAGGAACTGCTGGGCACGGTCGGAACGCGCGCTGACATCGCCGAAGAACTCTTCCTTCTGGCAGTCTTCGACGATCTGTCCCTGGTCCATGAAGATCACCCGATTGGCGACCTTGCGGGCGAAGCCCATCTCGTGGGTCACGCACATCATGGTCATGCCTTCGTTGGCGAGTTGCACCATGACGTCAAGGACTTCGTTGACCATTTCCGGATCGAGTGCCGAGGTCGGCTCGTCAAACAGCATGACCACTGGGTCCATCGCCAGCGCGCGAGCAATCGCTACGCGCTGCTGCTGACCACCCGACAGTTGCCCCGGGTGCTTGTGGGCATGGGCCTTGAGGCCGACGCGGTCGAGCAACTGCAAGCCTTTTTGGGTGGCCTCTTCCTTGCTGCGACCCAGCACCTTGATCTGCGCGATGGTGAGGTTTTCGGTGATGGTCAGGTGTGGGAACAGCTCGAAATGCTGGAACACCATGCCCACCCGCGAACGCAGCTTGGGCAGGTTGGTCTTGGGATCGGCAATCGAGGTGCCGTCGACCACGATGTCACCCTTCTGGAAGGGCTCCAGGGCATTGACGCACTTGATCAAAGTCGATTTGCCCGAGCCGGAGGGCCCGCAGACGACGACCACTTCGCCTTTTTTGACTTCGGTGCTGCACTCGGTCAGTACCTGGAAGTCGCCATACCACTTGTTGATATTCTTGATGGAGATCATACGGCCAACCTTTTCTGCAGACGTTTGACCAGCAGCGACACGCTGAAGCTGATCACGAAGTACACCGCGCCTGCGAACAACAGGAACTCATTGGCTTGGCCAATGATGTCGCCGTTGGCGCGGGCAGCATTGAGGAAGTCCACCAGGCCGACCGTGTAGACCAGCGAGGTGTCCTGGAACAGGATGATGCTTTGCTGCAACAGCAGCGGCGTCATCTTGCGGAACGCCTGGGGGAGGATGATCAGGCGCATGGTCTGGCTGTAGGTCATGCCTAAAGCCTGGGACGCTCCCATCTGGCCCTTGGCGATCGACTGCACGCCTGCCCGTACGATCTCGCAGAAGTACGCAGCCTCGAACATCATGAACGCCACGACGCAGGAGGTGAACGCGCCCACCGGGGTGTCCTGGCCGGTGATCCAGCGCAGCACGAACGGCACCGCCAGATAGAACCAGGTGATCACCAGCAGCAGCGGGATTGAGCGGAAGTAGTTGACGTAGGCGCCGGCGATGCGCGACAGCAGTTTGCTCGGCGACAGGCGCATCAGCGCCAGCAGGGTGCCGAGAACGATGCCGCCGACGATGCCCATGGCCATCAACTGCAAGGTCATCAGCATGCCGTTCCACAGGCCGGGAAGGGCGGGGATGATGCCACTGAAGTCCATTATTTACCCCCCAGGGAGATCAGCCCGGGCACCGCGACTTTCTTCTCGATCAGGCGCATCAGCAGCATCAGGCTCATGTTCAAGGTGAAGTAGATCAGCGTCGCCAGGGTGAAGGCTTCGAACAGGTTGGCGGAGAACTCGGCGGTCTGCTTGGTTTGTGCCAGCAGCTCCATGAGGCCGATCAACGAGGCCACCGAGGAATTCTTGAAAACGTTGAGAAACTCCGACGTCAACGGCGGAATGATTACCCGATAGGCTTGCGGCAGCAGTACGTTCCAGTAGATCTGCGGCAGGCGAAAACCCATGGCGCGGGCAGCCGATTCCTGGCCACGGGGCAGGGCTTCAATGCCGGTACGCACTTGTTCGCAGACTCTTGCTGCGGTGAACAGCCCAAGGCACACGACCACGCTGAGGAACGCCGAGGTGGTCGGGTTGAGGTCCTGTTTGTACCACTCCTGCAGGTTGTCGGGCAGCAGATCGGGCACCAGGAAGTACCAGATGAACAGCTGCACCAGCAGCGGGACGTTGCGAAACAATTCGACATAGGCGCTGGCAATGCCGGCTACCCAGCGGTTGGGCAGCGTGCGCATCACGCCCAGTAGCGAGCCCAGCACCAGCGCGATCAGCCAGGCGACAATGCTGATGCCGATGGTCCAGCCCAGGCCGGCGACATACCAATCGAGGTAGATTTCGCTGCCGACGCCGGTGGATTTGAAGAACACGCTCCAATCCCAATTGTAATTCATCAGGGTCTCCCCTCTAAAGCGAGCCACGGTTGCCCACTGACCCGCGATGGCGGGCCAGTGAGGTCAGTCAGTTGTTACTGCTTTTTTTCCGGGGCGGGCTGGTCGCTGGGGTTGGCGATCAGTTGCTTGAGCTCGTCGCTCATCGGGAAGTTCAGGTTCAGGCCCTTGGGTGGGATCGGCTGGGTGAACCATTTGCTGTAGATGCCGTTGATATCGCCCGAGGCGAAGGTGGCCTTGATGGCGTCATCGACCGCTTTTTTGAACGGCTCGTCGCCCTTGCGCATCATGCAGCCGTAGATTTCATAGGATTGCGCGGTACCCGTGACGGCCCAGTCGGCAGGCTTCTTGGCCTTGGCCATTTCGCCGGCCAGCAGGGCGTCGTCCATCATGAAGGCTACCGCGCGGCCGGACTCGAGCATCTGGAACGATTCGCCGTGGTCCTTGGCCGAGATGATGTTCATGCCCATCTGCTTGTCGGCGTTCATCGACTTAAGGATGCGCTCGGACGTAGTGCCTGCAGTGGTCACCACGTTCTTGCCCTTGAGGTCGTCGAAGTCCTTGTATTCCGAGCCTTGCTTGGACAACAGGCGGGTACCGATCTCGAAGATGCCCACCGAGAACGCCACCTGCTGTGCGCGTTCGGCGTTGTTGGTGGTGGAACCGCACTCGAGGTCGACGGTGCCGTTCTGCACCAGCGGGATCCGTGTCTGGGAGGTGACCAGGTTGTAGTTGACCTTCAGATCCGGCATGTCCAGGTCTTTCTTCAGAGCGTCGACGATCTTGAGCTGGATGTCGTGGGAGTAGCCCACGGGTTTGCCCGAGGCATCGGCGATGTAGGAAAACGGGATGGACGCATCGCGGTGACCCAGGGTGATGGTTCCGGATTCCTTGATCTTTTTCAGGGTACCGGTGAGCTCGGCGGCGAATACGGGGGTGCTGATCAGTGCGGCGGTAATGGCAACGCCCAACAGGTGGGGAACGATACGCATCGACTACTCCTCGAACTTTGTTTTTTTTATGGAGCCCGCGGGCTCGCTCGGGCGAACGCCTGTTCAGGCATTCGATGAGTAGGGTAGAGCAGGAGTCGTGCCAGACCGGGATTTGGCGAGCTTGCCATTGTTTTTAAAGGGGTTTGATTTTTTGCGAAAAGGCTAAGCGGGGGGATTTCGTACGGTTTTTCGAATACTTGGCCGGGGCTCGTTCGGAAATCCGGACGCACAAGCCGCCCAGCTGTAGCGAGGGGGCAGGCCCTCTCGCTACCAGGTTAGGCCGAAATCAGGCGGCGACGGTGCCGCTGGCCTGCTTGGTCTTGTCCATGTAGCGCTCCAGGTTGGCCTGCTCTTCGGGTGTGGTGAACAGGCCGAGCTTGGTGCGGCGCCAGAGGATGTCGTAAGCCTCGCAAGCCCATTCCTGGCTGCGCAGGTAGTCGACTTCCCGGGTATACAGACCGCCACCCAGGTGTTCGCCCAGATCGCTCAGCCCTTGTGCGCCCTCGAGCAGTTGCCAGGCGCGGCTGCCATAGGTGATCGACCAGCGCTGGGCGAGGCCTGTCGGCAGCCAGCCGAAACGGTTCTCCAGCGTCTGCGCCAACGCCTGCGGGGTGGTCATGTCCTCACCGCCAGGCAAGGTCGCCTTGGCGGTCCAGGGCGCAGTCATCTGTTTGAAGAACGGCGCCAACTGAGCCATGGCCGATTCGGCGAGCTTGCGGTAGGTGGTCAGCTTGCCGCCGAACACTGACAGCAATGGTGCTTCTTGTGCCGAGCCGCTGAGCGAGAGGGTGTAGTCGCGGGTGATGGCCGATGGGTTGTCCGACTCGTCGTTGCACAGCGGGCGCACGCCGGAGTAGCTGGTGACGATGTCATCTCGGGTCAGCTGCTTCTTGAAGTGCGCATTGACCACGTTCAGCACGTAGTCGGTCTCGCCCTCGGTGACGGTCACCTTGGACGGGTCGCCGCTGTACTCGCGGTCGGTGGTGCCAAGGATGGTAAAGCGTTGCAGGTAAGGAATGGCGAAGACAATGCGCTGGTCCTCGTTTTGCAGGATAAAGGCGTTTTCGCCTTCGTAGAGCTTGGGCACGATCAGGTGGCTGCCCTGAATCAAGCGGATGCCGTACGCAGACTCCAGCTTGAGGTCTTCGCGAATGAACTTGGCGACCCATGGCCCGCCGGCATTGACCAGCGCCTTGGCGGTGATAGAGAAGCGCGAGCCATCGGCGCGCTCCAGCTGCACCAGCCACTGGCCACCCACGCGCTGAGCACTCAAGCAGCGGGTGCGTGTATGAATGTGCGCGCCGTTTTCACGGGCGGCGATGGCGTTGAGCACCACCAGACGGGCGTCATCGACCCAGCAGTCGGAGTATTCGAAACCACGGCTGATGACCGGCTTGAGCGGGCTGTCGGCGCCAAAGCGCAGGCTGCGCGAGGCCGGCAGTTTTTCCCGCTTGCCCAGATGGTCATAGAGGAACAGACCGGCACGGATCATCCACGCTGGGCGCAGATGCGGACGATGCGGGAGTACGAAGCGCATGGGCTTGACGATGTGCGGCGCCTTGGCCAACAACACTTCACGCTCGGCCAGAGCCTCGCGGACCAAGCGGAATTCGTAATGCTCAAGATAACGCAGACCGCCGTGAATCAGCTTGCTGCTGGCCGACGAGGTATGGCTGGCGAGGTCGTCCTTTTCGCACAGAAACACCGACAGTCCGCGACCGGAGGCGTCTGCAGCGATACCGACGCCATTGATACCGCCACCAATCACGGCAACGTCATAAACCTCGGCCAACGGTGGGGTGGTCACGGTTGAATGGGGCATCGGGCAGCCTCCTGAGCATGTGTTGCGCAAATTATTAGAGTGATTTCGAACATTAATGTTCGATTTCGAAAATACTAGCGCAATACCAAAGGCGTATCCAGTCGAATTCGATTGAATTTATTGATGGGTGATTCAGGGAAAGGAACATTAACGAACATTTCTGCTGGCGGGCAGCTCTAGCGAGGGGCTCGCCTGCGATTCGTTCTGCAAGCCGGCACCGCTGTGGCTGATCCACTTTTCGCGGGCAACCCCCTCTCGCTACAGGGCTGGTGGGTCACACCACTTCGAGGCGCACCTTGTGCTGGTTCAACAGCTGCATCAGGGACGCCACCGGCTGTTGATCGGTTACCAGGCAATCGATCAAGCTGATCGGGCCCAGGCGAACCATGGCGTTGCGCCCGAACTTGCTGGAGTCGGCGGCGAGGATGACCTGCCGCGCGTTGGCGATGATCGCCTGGGAGACACGCACCTCCTGGTAATCGAAGTCCAGCAGGCTGCCGTCTTCGTCAATGCCGCTGATGCCCACCAGCGCGTAATCGACCTTGAACTGATTGATGAAGTCGACACTGGCCTGGCCCACGACGCCGCCATCGCGGCGCACGTTGCCGCCGGCCAGCAGTACTTCGAAATCGTCCTTGCCGCTGAGGATGGAGGCCACGTGCAGGTTGTTGGTGATGACTTTCAGCTGGTTATGGTTGAGCAGGGCGCGGGCAATGGATTCGGTGGTAGTACCGATGTTGATGAACAGCGAGGCATGGTCCGGAATCTGCGCGGCGATGGCTTCGGCGATGCGCTGTTTTTCGTCGCGCATCTGATCGGCGCGCATGGCGTATGCGGTGTTTTCGATGCTGGAGTCATAGGCCGCTCCGCCGTGGTAGCGACGCAGCAGGTTGCTCTCGGCGAGCTGGTTGATATCGCGGCGGATAGTCTGCGGGGTAACGACGAACAGCTGGGCCATTTCTTCGATACTGACGTAGCCGCGTTCGCGGACCAGCTCGATGATTTGTTGTTGGCGCGGAGGCAGGTTCATGGGCATTCCTTCGGGCTGCCGTACAAATTCCCCCATGATGCCGCAGGATTGCCATTAGAGCCAGTGCACGGTGCTGGCCCAATGTGGGAGCGGGCTTGCGCGTCCGGTGGCGAAGGCGTCGGCATAGCTGGCACGGAAAGCGTGCTGATGCTACCGGTGTCTTCACCGCCGAACGCGCAAGCCCGCTCCCACAGAGAGTGCTGCGCGCTGTCGGACTGCAATCAATCCGCGTCGTGCGGTTCCCAGTCGCGGGTGCGCTCGACCGCTTTCTGCCAGCCGGCATAGAGCTTCTCTTTTTCCGCTTCGTCCAGCAATGGCTCGAACTCGCGCTCGATCACTGCCTTGCCGCGCAGATCATCGAGGCTCTTCCAGAAGCCGCACGCCAGGCCCGCCAGGTAGGCCGCGCCCAGTGCCGTAGTCTCGCGCATTTGCGGGCGCTCGACATGGGTGCCGAGGATATCGGCCTGGAACTGCATCAGGAAGTTGTTGGCCACCGCGCCGCCATCCACACGCAGGGCCTTGAGGCGCTCGCCGGAATCCTGCTGCATGGCATCCAGAACATCACGGGTCTGGTAGGCGATCGATTCCAGTGCGGCACGGATGATGTGGTCGACCTTGACCCCGCGAGTCAGCCCGAACAGTGCGCCACGGGCATAGGGGTCCCAGTACGGTGCGCCCAGGCCGGTAAAGGCTGGTACCAGGTACACGCCGTTGCTGTCCTTGACCTTGCTGGCGAAGTACTCAGTGTCGTAGGCGTCGTTGACCAGCTTGAGCTCGTCACGCAGCCATTGCACGGTGGAACCACCGTTGAACACTGCCCCTTCCAACGCATAAGCCACTTCGCCGCGCGGGCCGCAGGCGATGGTGGTGAGCATGCCGTGCTTGGATTCGACCGCCTTGGAGCCGGTGTTCATCAACAGGAAGCAGCCGGTGCCGTAGGTGTTCTTGGCTTGGCCTGGCTCTACGCACATCTGCCCGAACAGCGCTGCCTGCTGGTCGCCGGCAATCCCGCCGATGGCGATGCCGCTCTTGGTGCGACCGTAGATTTCGGAGGACGACTTGACCTCTGGGAGCATCTCGCGCGGGATGTCCAGCGTCTCGAGCATCTTTGCGTCCCACTCCAACGTGTGGATGTTGAACAGCATGGTGCGCGAGGCGTTGGTGAAGTCGGTGACGTGGGTCTTGCCGCCGGTAAATTTCCAGATCAGCCAGCTGTCGACGGTGCCGAACAGCAATTCGCCACGGCGCGCGCGTTCGCGGCTGCCTTCGACGTGGTCCAGGATCCATTTGAGCTTGGTGCCCGAGAAGTAGGGGTCGATCACCAGGCCGGTGGTGGCCTTGATGTACTCTTCCATCCCGTCACGCTTGAGTTGCTGGCAGATCTCGGCGCTGCGTCGGCACTGCCAGACGACCGCGTTGTAGATAGGTCGGCCGCTTTCCTTTTCCCAGACCACGGTGGTTTCGCGCTGGTTGGTGATGCCGATGCAAGCGACCTGATCATGGTGCAGGCCAGCTTTTGCCAGGACCTCGACCATGGTCGCGCTTTGCGTGGCGAAGATTTCCATCGGATCGTGTTCGACCCAGCCCGGTTGTGGGTAATGCTGGGTGAATTCGCGCTGCGAGCTGCACACCACATTGGCGTCGCGATCGAAGATGATCGCCCGCGAACTGGTGGTGCCTTGGTCAAGGGCGATGATGTAGTTCTTGTTCTGAATATCGGTCATGGCGATGGCCTTGCGCAAAAAGTGGATGGATCAGCACGGTGGGGCACGGAGCGGGTCAGGCTCTGGCTTTTTCGCCGGCAATGTTTTTGACGGTATCAGCAACGACGGGCTCGGGCGTTGCAACCGGCAAATTGCGACCGATCAACAGGCGGTATGCCCCGGCACCCAGGCAGGCGCCAATGATCGGTGCAAAGATGGGAATCAGGAAGTAGGGGATATCACGACCACCGGTGAAGGCGATATCGCCCCAGCCCGCGAGGAAGGTCATCAGCTTGGGACCGAAATCCCGTGCCGGGTTCATCGCGAAGCCGGTCAGCGGGCCCATCGAGCTGCCGATGACCGCCACCAGCAAGCCGATCAGCAGCGGTGCCATCGGGCCGCGACGCACGCCGTTGTTGTCGTCGGTCAAGGCCATGATCACGGCCATCAGGATAGCGGTGATGACCATCTCGACCATAAACGCCTGGGTGGTGCTCAAGGCTGGATGCGGATAGGTAGAGAAAATCGAAGCCAGTTGCAGGCTTTCGACGCTACCCCGCACCATGTGATGCGTTTGTTCGTAATCGAAGAATAGCGAGCTGTAGAGCGTGTACACCAGCGCTGCACCGCAGAAGGCGCCGGCAACCTGGGCGACGATGTAAAACGGCAGTTTGCGTTTTTCGAAACCGGCGAACACGCACAGGGCGATGCTCACTGCAGGGCTCAAATGGCCGCCGGATACACCGGCACTCAGATACACCCCGAGGCTTACGCCCACGCCCCAGATGATGCTGATTTCCCACAGGCCGAAGCTGGCGCCCGCGACCTTGAGCGCAGCCACGCAGCCGGTACCGAAAAAGATGAAGAGTGCGGTTCCGAGAAACTCGGCCACACATTGACTGGACAACGTCGGTTGCTGGATAGACTGGGTCATGCGGTACCTCATTTTTGTTTTTGTCTGGCGCCGTTCTGGCGCTCTGTATTGTCCCGGCCGTAAAACCCCATCACGGTCGGCGTTGTCGCGGCGAATGGTCGCAGTTGAGTGCGAGATCTTCACAAACGAAAAAATATAGACAAGAAACGCATATGTCAAAGGTCGAAAGTGAACTAGCGGCCATTATATGACCGCCGGGAGGGGTGATGACGGCGAAAAGACTGCGGAATGTGTCGGGCAAAGGGGAAATTTGCCGTCACTTCAGTCAGAATCCTCGGGCGTCGCTGCGCCAGGATCGGCGCTTTCCTTGAATGACAGGAGCCCCCATGACACCCGCTCTGGATTTACTGAAAAAAGTCTGTGCTGAACATCGCATTCACAGTTACGAGCACGATCCCAAGGCGGTGTCCTATGGCCTGGAGGCAGCCGAAAAGCTCGGACTGCAGCCTGAGCGGGTGTTCAAGACCCTGTTGGCCGCCAGTGAGCGTCACGAGTTGTTGGTGGCCGTGGTACCGGTGGTGGGCAGTCTTGATCTCAAGGCGCTGGCCCAGGCCGCTGGAGTGAAGAAGTGCGAGATGGCCGATCCAGCTGCAGCCCAGCGCTCTACCGGCTATCTTCTTGGGGGAATCAGCCCGTTGGGGCAGAAAAAACGCCTGCGAACTTTCATCGATCAATCGGCTCAACCCTTTAGCACCATCTTCGTGAGCGCCGGCCGCCGGGGTTTGGAGGTGGAGTTGGCGGCATCGATACTGGCCGAGCATACTCAGGCGCAGTTCGCCGCTATAGCCAAGGCCTGATTTTTTCAACCGTCGCTCGCTTACCCAAGGGGTCTGGCCATGCCATTGGACTTTCATCAGGTTGACGCTTTTACCGAACATCCGTTCGCGGGCAACCCGGCCATGGTCTATCGACTGGACGCCTGGTTGCCTGATGAGCGTATGCAGCAGATCGCCGCTGAACATAACCTCGCGGAAACGGCCTTCGTGGTTCATGAAGGGGCGGGCTGGCATATCCGCTGGTTTACTCCGACCACCGAGGTGCCACTGTGCGGGCACGCCACACTGGCCGCCGCCCATGTGCTGTTCGAGGTTTATGCCTTGCCCGGTGACTTTATCGAGTTCGCGAGCAAGTCCGGGCGCCTGAGTGTCACCCGCGAGAATGGCCGGCTGTGGCTGGATTTTCCGGTCATCGAACCCAGTGAGCTGGGGGTGACGGTCGATGTCGAGCGGGCGCTGCGCACGCCGGTGGTCGATGTGCTGGCATCCATGTCGCTGCTGGTGGTGCTGGAATCGGAGGCAGCGGTGAGGGCCTGCAAGCCGGATTTCGCGTTAGTGTCGAAATTGCTGTGGCCGGGGGTGATCATCACTGCTCGCGGCGACCACCACGATTTTGTCTCGCGATATTTTGCCCCGGCGATCGGCATCAACGAAGATTCGGTGACCGGCTCTACCCACTGCAGCCTCATTCCCTACTGGTCGCATCGCTTGAACAAGACCTTGCTGAGCGCCTGGCAGTGTTCCGCGCGCGGCGGTGAGCTGGCATGTCGGCTGGAAGATGATCGGGTGAAGATCGGCGGGTATGCAAGGCTGGTGGTCAGCGGCAGGTTGCTGGTGGAATGAGCCGCCTTGCTACCGGTTTGCGGGGAAGGTGATCACGGGCGTCGCCGCCAGAGTGACGCCGATCTCGGATCCGAGCGTGTATTGCTGCTGGCTGGACAGCAACGCCTCCACCGCCGCGCCGCTGGGCAGTTGCAGGCGGTACAGGATTGATGCGCCTTGGAACACCGCGCCCAACACCCGCGCCCGCACAGGGCTGTCGGGGGCGTGCTGCAGGCTGTGCGGGCGCAGTAATACATCCACGGCGCCACGTGTGGCGACAGCCGCTTGCGATTGCACTTCACCCAGTTCGGTCGTCACGCGTTGCCCCTGGCCTTGGTGGCCACGAACGAAGAACCCTTGGCCGATGAAGCTGGCGACATAGGGTGTTTTCGGCGTGTGGTAGAGGTTGTAGGGCGTATCCCACTGTTCCAGACGGCCCTGTTTGAACACCCCGACCTGATCGCTGACGGCAAAGGCTTCCTCCTGGTCATGGGTGACCAGGATGGCACTGGTGCCGCGGTGCTTGAGAATATCGCGCACTTCAAGGCTGAGGCGCCGACGCAGTTCGACATCGAGGTTGGAGAAGGGCTCGTCGAGCAGCAGCAATTGTGGTCGCGGTGCCAAGGCGCGGGCGAGTGCAACACGTTGCTGTTGACCACCGGACAGTTCATGGGGGAAGCGCTGTCCCAGTCCTTGCAGGTTGACCAGGTCAAGCATCTCATCGGCCAGCGTATGCGCCTCGGCCTGCTGGCGAATACCGAACAGGACGTTGTCGGTCACCGTCAGATGGGGAAACAGGGCGTAGTCCTGGAACACCATGCCGATCCGGCGTTTTTCCGGTGCCAGGGTGAAACCCGGGCGGGCAACGGTTTCGCCGCCAAGGCGGATCTCGCCGGCGTGCACCGCTTCGAAACCGGCGATGGCACGCAGCGTGGTGGTCTTGCCGCAACCCGAAGCCCCCAACAGGCAGCCGATCTCGCCCGCCTGCAGGTGTAGATTCAACTGCTGGACGACCGGTTGGCCGCCATAGTTGCACCCCAGATCCTGAAGCTCAAGCAGGCTCATGCTTCGTGATAGCCCGTCTCGACGAGGAATTCGAGCAGAGCCTTCTGGGCGTGCAGGCGATTTTCGGCTTGATCCCATGCCACTGCACGTGGGTCGTCGAGCACGTCCAGACTGATTTCCTCACCGCGATGGGCGGGCAGGCAGTGCATGAACAACACATCGCCGGCGGCCTGATCAAGCAGCTCGCGGTTGACCTGATAGGGCGCGAACAATTTGAGGCGCCGGGCGGTTTCTTCTTCCTGGCCCATGGAGGTCCAGACGTCGGTACTCACCAGATGAGCGCCTCGTACGGCTTCCTGCGGATCACGGAAGATCTGTACGCGATCGCCGGCCAAGGCGACGAATCTGGGGTTCGGCTCGAAACCTTCCGGGCAGGCGATGCGCAGCTGGAAATCGAACTGGATGGCGGCTTCGATATAGCTGTTGCACATGTTGTTGCCATCCCCGACCCAGGCCACGGTGCGGCCTTTGATCGAGCCACGATGCTCGAGGAAGGTCTGCATGTCCGCCAGCAACTGGCAGGGGTGCAGATCGTCGGACAGGCCATTGATCACCGGTACGCGGGAGTTGGCCGCAAACTCGGTGATATTGCTGTGGGCGTAGGTGCGAATCATCATCACGTCCAGCATGCTCGACATGACGATGGCGCAATCGCCGATCGGCTCGCCACGGCCAAGTTGGGTATCACGCGGCGACAGGAAGATCGCCTGGCCACCCAGCTGGATCATGCCGGCCTCGAAGGAAAGCCGTGTACGGGTCGATGACTTTTCAAAAATCATGCCCAGTACCCGGCCTTTCAGCGGTTCGAACAGTACGCCGCGGTTACGCAGGTCTTTGAACTCGACCCCTCGACGAATGATGCCGACCAACTCATCGGGCGTGCAATCCATCAGGGAGAGAAAGTGCCTTGCGCTCATCATTGACTACCTTTTTGCAACGGACCGCAGATCCTCTATAAGACCGTTTCTACAAAAACAGTTGAGACCTGCGGGCGAAAGCCGCACGGGGCGACGAAAATAAGGGAAGGACGCGATCGTATAAGAAAATGTCGCGCCTTACCAACAGCGGCTACTCTTTATCGATCGGTTTGCAAAAAAAATGCCGCGAACCCTCCGAAATACCGCCATCGGAATGCCTTGGGAAAGAGTGCAACGAGTTATGACAGGCGCTTTTGAGCAGGGCCTTGGCAGCCCGTGTTACTCGCCGAGTGGCCGATCACGGGTTTTTGTACACCGGCCCTGCGGTCCTTGGCAATGAACTCCGCTGAAGCGCCCAGGGTCATTGATAGAGGCAGGTGTCACGGAATTCGTTCCGATCCGATAACGGGACGTTCCATAAAGCCCTTGGGTGAGATATATACTGTGTCCCAGGCGATACAGGGAGTCGTGGAATGGATTCAAGAGAGCAACAATTGATGGAATTGCTGGGCATCACCGCCCGCACGCTGACCCATCTGACCGCATCGATGACTTCGATGTCGTTCGAACTGCTGCGCAGCGAAGACACCGTTACTCGCGCTGCGGGTAAACGCATGATCGACCGAATGGCGACCATCAGCACCGGGCTCGATGAGCACTGGCGCTTGATTGGTGAGCTGACGGGCGTGCCATTGGCTCAGGAAGAGGTAGAGACTGTGCTGGAAATCCAGCTGCTCAACCCTCCGTCTACGGTAGTGCCACTGACTTCTTGAGGCGTGCGCACTGCTCTTGAGTCGTAAGAGTGGGCCGGTGGTCCCATGCTTGAGCGTTTTGCTCGGCTTTTTGTTACCATTGGTCACCGTGCCGACATTCTGAGTCGGAAAGTTCAGCCGAGGTGCTCCAATGGATATCATCGAAACGATCAAAGACCAGATCGCCGCCAACACCGTACTGCTCTACATGAAAGGTGCACCCAATGCGCCGCAGTGCGGTTTTTCGGCCAAAGCATCGCAGTGCATCATGCAGTGCGGCGAAAAATTTGCTTACGTGGACATTCTGCAAAACCCGGAAATCCGCGCGAATCTGCCTAAATACGCCAACTGGCCGACCTTCCCGCAACTCTGGGTCGGTGGCGAGCTGATCGGCGGCAGCGACATCATCGCTGATCTGTTCGCCAGCGGTGAGTTGCAAAGCACTATCAAGGCCGCGGTCGAAAAAGCCAAGGCCGCTGAAACCCAGGCTTGATCGGCGCTGACTGACGCGAGGGGGCATGCCTCCTCACTGCAGATGAAAAAGCCCGGCCTCCTTTGCAGGAGCCGGGCTTTTTTGTGGCTGGTGTGAAAATCAGTCTTCTTCGCCCATACCCGATTGCAGGTAGTTTTCGATACCGATCTTGTCGATCAGACCCAGTTGGGTTTCCAGCCAGTCGATGTGCTCTTCTTCCGACTCAAGGATGTCTTCGAGCATTTCGCGGCTACCGAAGTCACCGACGCTTTCACAGTGGGCAATGGCGGCCTTCAGGTCTTGAAGGGCCTTCTGCTCAAGCTTGAGGTCGCACTCAAGCATTTCCTGGGTATGCTCGCCGATCAGGATCTTGCCCAGTTCCTGCAGGTTAGGGATGCCTTCCAGAAACAGGATGCGCTTGATGATCTTATCGGCGTGCTTCATCTCGTCGATGGATTCTTTGTACTCGAGCTTGCCGAGGCGATTCAGGCCCCAGTCCTCATACATGCGTGCATGCAGGAAATACTGATTGATTGCAATCAGCTCATTCCCGAGGACTCTGTTGAGATGCTGGATAACACTGATATCGCCTTTCATGGTTGGCCCTCACCGGCACTGTAACTGTCTATGACCCGGAGTTTGAGCCTGGGCACGATGACTGTCAAACCTAAGTTATTGAATAATAAGTGAAAATTAATCGGAATAAGAATGTTTGTGTTCCGCATCATGGTGCTAACTAATTGAATTTCATGCATAAAAAAACCGGACACTAGGTCCGGTTCTTCAAAATGAAGGGTCAAGCTGCAGTAAATTCTACTGGATAAGGGATTGCCGCTTGTGTCGCCTGGAGTTCAGTAAGGGTCTCGCGAACGACATCCTTGGCCAGGCAAGCGCATTTACCACATTGCGAGGCTGCGCCCGTTGCTTCCCGGACTTCCCGATAGCTGCAGCAGCCATCAAAAATTGCATCGCGGATTTGACGATCGGTGACACCTTTGCAGAGGCAGACGTACATAGAGAAAAACCGTCGCGGTGAAAAGCTGATGACGGAGATCTTAATGGTAATGAGAATGCTTGTCAAAGTACGAACATGAAACGTGTGTGGTCGGCGATGAATGGTCCACCATTGCTTGAACATAGCGAGGGGGCTTGCCTCCGATTGCGTTGTATCAGCCATAGATACTGCGACTGGTACACCAATCGGGGGCAAGCCCCCTCGCTACAGGACGAGTATTATTCGTCGTAATCCGGCCAGCCGCCCATTTGCTTCCAACGGTTGACGATGCCGCAGAACAGCTCGGCAGTCTTTTCGGTGTCATAGCGAGCGGAGTGGGCCTCGCGCCCGTCGAAGTCGATATCCGCAGCCTGACACGCTTTGGCCAGCACAGTCTGCCCGTAGGCCAGACCAGCCAGCGTCGCGGTGTCGAAGCTCGAGAAGGGGTGGAACGGATTGCGTTTGATGTCGCCACGCACCACGGCCGCGTTGAGGAATCCCAGGTCGAAGCTGCTGTTGTGGCCGACCAGGATCGCTCGCTTGCAACCGTTGGCCTTCAAGGCCTTGCGGATACCGCGGAAGATATCGGTCAGGGCGGTTTCTTCGCTCACCGCCATGCGCAGCGGATGGTCAAGCTTGATGCCGGTGAACTCCAGCGCCGCCGCTTCGATATTGGCGCCCTCGAACGGTTCTACCCGGAAGAAGTAGGTGTGATCGGGGAACACGAAGCCTTTTTCGTCCATGCCGATGGTCGTTGCGGCGATTTCCAACAGGGCGTCGGTGGCGCAATTGAAGCCACCGGTTTCGACATCGACGACTACCGGCAGATAGCCGCGGAAGCGTGCGGCCATGGGATGGCGCGAACCGCCACCGCCTCCGCCGTTGCCTTCGGGCTCGTCGTCGAAATGATCTTCACTCACGCATTTTTCTCCAGCAGGCGCCAGCGCAGTTTTTCACCGGCGCGCAGCGGAATGACAGTCTGCTCGCCGAACGGCAGGCTGACCGGGGCAGTCCATTCTTCACGGACCAGGGTAATGCTGTCGGTATTTACCGGCAAACCGTAGAACGCCGGGCCGAACAGGCTGGCGAAACCCTCGAGTTTGTCCAAGGCGTTACGCTGTTCGAAAGCTTCGGCATACAGCTCGATGGCCCCGTAGGCGGTATAGCAACCTGCGCAGCCGCACGCGGCCTCTTTGGCGTGTTGGGCGTGGGGCGCCGAGTCGCTGCCGAGGAAAAACTTCGGGTTGCCGCTGGTGGCGGCGTCCAGCAAGGACACCTGGTGGGTATTGCGCTTCAGGATCGGCAGGCAGTAGAAATGCGGGCGAATGCCGCCGACCAGCATGTGGTTGCGGTTGTACAGCAAATGCTGGCAGGTGATGGTCGCGGCAACGTTGGCCGGGGCCTCGGTGACGAACTGCGCGGCTTCGCTGGTGGTGATGTGTTCGAAGACGATTTTCAGCGTCGGGAAACGGTCGACCACGCGGCGCAGATGCTCGTCGATGAATAGTTTCTCGCGGTCGAACACGTCGACCTCGCCGCGGGTCACTTCACCGTGCACCAACAACAACATGCCCAGCTCGGCCATGGTTTCCAGGGCGTCGCTGATGTTGTCGAGGCTAGTGACCCCGGAATCCGAGTTGGTGGTGGCGCCCGCCGGGTACATCTTGGCGGCCCGCACGAAACCGGTGGCAAAGGCCGCGCGGATATCTTCGGGTTGGGTGCGATCGGTGAGGTACAGCGTCATCAAGGGCTCGAACGCGCTGCCGGCCGGGCGTGCATCGAGGATGCGCTGGCGGTACGCGCCGGCATCGGCGGCATTGCGCACCGGCGGCACCAGGTTGGGCATGATGATCGCGCGGCCGAAGGTGCGGGCCACGTCGGCTACGGTATGGGGAAGCACTGCGCCATCACGAAGATGGATGTGCCAGTCGTCGGGACGCAGGAGGGTCAGGCGGTCGGACATTGGGGATTCCAGGCGGGTCGAACTCCCGGCGAATGCTACCGGAAAACGGCGGTCCAGGCACTCGCTATCAAGTTTTGCCACAACCGACCGATATCCCCTGAGTATGTAAAAGCAATCAGGGGAGTCTCCCGTGCGCCAGCTCTATATAGCCTTATTCACCGCATTCGCCAGCTTGCCTGCCATGGCGCTGACCTTCCAGACTCGCATGGAAAATGCAGCGTGGTCAGTCGACGGCGATCAGTTCGAGTGCCGCTTGACCCAGCCTGTCAGCGGTTTCGGCAGTGGCGCGTTCGTGCGCCGTGCTGGCGAGCAGGCCACTTTTCACCTGGCCTCTACCTCTTCCATGTTGGGGAATGGCTCGGCAACGCTACTGGCTGCCGCCGCAGCATGGCAGCCTGGGCGTAACGATATCAACCTCGGTGCGGTGCGCCTGGGTTCCGGCGACAACCTGTTGAGCAGCACTCAGGGGCAGGCCAGTCGGTTGCTCAACGGCTTGCTCGAAGGCCGCAGCGTGGTGGTGCGCAGCGGTGCCGGCGAGGGCCCGCGTGGTACTGAAGTGCGGGTATTGCCGATCAATTTCATCAAGGCTTACGGCGACTTCCAGATCTGTGCCGGCAAATTGCTGTCGATGAATTTCGACCAAGTGCGCGAATCCCAGGTCGGTTTTCCCAAGGACATCGAACTGGACGCCACGGCCAAGAAACATCTGGACGTGATCCTGGCCTTCATGAGGGCCGATCCAACCGTCAACCATGTCGAGCTCGATGGCCACTCGGACAACAGCGGCAATCGCCTGACCAACCGCGATCTGTCGCGTCGTCGGGCGCTAGCGGTCATGGAATACTTGAAGGCCAACGGCGTGCCGGAGGAGCATATCGTCATGCGTTTCCATGGCGAGCAGTTTCCGCTGGTGCCGAACAACTCGCCGGCCAACCGCGCCCGTAACCGCCGGGTGAATATCGAGCTTGAAAGAGTCACGGGCGAGCAGAAGGCCGCTCCGGCGCCGTTCGTCATGCCGCCGACGCTGGTCCCCAGTGCGCAAGCGCCTGCCTCCACGGCGCCGGTGATACCCGTGACAGCCGCCAAGCCTGCGGTGCCGGCTGCTGCGGCATCACCCGGCGCCGCTGCGCCAGCCAAGCCGGCAGCACCGCCCGCGACTACGCCGGCCAAGCCCTGAACCCCTCTGGGAGTGGGCTCTGCCTGCGAAGCTTCGCGGGGCAGAGCCCACTCCCACATAGCGGCGAGCGGTCCCGGAAAACACAATAAACCGTCGCTTTGTCGTCATTGGCTGTCGCGCCACTGTAATTCCATGGGTTTGGACGGTAGAATCAGCGGTTTTCCGTACAACCCCGTGGAGTGATGGCATGGCGGACGTAAACAAGGTCGTTCTGGCGTATTCCGGCGGCCTGGACACTTCGGTGATCCTCAAGTGGCTGCAGGATACTTATAACTGTGAAGTCGTGACCTTCACCGCTGACCTGGGTCAGGGCGAAGAAGTCGAACCGGCACGCGCCAAGGCTCAAGCCATGGGCGTCAAGGAAATCTACATCGACGATCTGCGCGAAGAGTTCGTGCGCGATTTCGTGTTCCCGATGTTCCGCGCCAACACCGTCTACGAAGGCGAGTACCTGCTGGGTACTTCCATCGCGCGTCCGCTGATCGCCAAGCGCCTGATCGAAATCGCCAACGAGACCGGCGCCGACGCCATCTCCCATGGCGCGACCGGCAAAGGCAACGATCAGGTGCGTTTCGAACTGGGCGCCTATGCCCTCAAGCCTGGCGTCAAGGTCATTGCTCCATGGCGCGAGTGGGATCTGCTGTCCCGCGAGAAACTGATGGATTACGCTGAAAAGCACGCCATCCCGATCGAGCGTCACGGCAAGAAGAAATCGCCTTACTCCATGGATGCCAACCTGCTGCACATCTCCTATGAAGGCGGCGTGCTGGAAGACACCTGGACCGAGCATGAAGAAGACATGTGGCGCTGGACGGTCTCCCCGGAGAAGGCGCCCGATCAGGCCCAGTACCTGGAGCTGACCTACCGCAACGGTGATATCGTGGCACTGGACGGCGTCGAAATGACCCCGGCCACCGTGCTTGCGACTCTCAACCGTATCGGCGGCGAACACGGTATCGGCCGTCTTGACATCGTCGAGAACCGTTATGTGGGCATGAAATCCCGTGGTTGTTACGAAACCCCGGGCGGCACCATCATGCTGCGTGCGCACCGGGCCATCGAGTCCATCACCCTTGATCGCGAAGTCGCGCACCTCAAGGATGAACTGATGCCCAGGTACGCTAGCCTGATCTACACCGGCTACTGGTGGAGCCCTGAGCGTCTGATGCTGCAACAGATGATCGACGCCTCCCAGGCGCATGTGAATGGTGTGGTTCGCCTGAAGCTGTACAAGGGCAACGTCATCGTGACGGGGCGCAAGTCCGACGAGTCGCTGTTCGACGCCAATATCGCGACCTTCGAAGAAGATGGCGGCGCCTACAACCAGGCGGATGCGGCGGGCTTCATCAAGCTCAATGCGTTGCGCATGCGTATTGCTGCCAACAAGGGTCGCAAACTGTTTTGATTGATGTTTGCTGACTGAAAAAGCCCTGGCTCATGCCGGGGCTTTTTCGTTTTGGGGGCTATTAATCGGGGTTCGGTCAGGCACATCAGGTGCTCAGGCGATCGCTGCTGACCAATATGACCACTTGGCTGTCCACCGAATGCTGGTCACTGGCGCGAGACAGCGCGCTGATTTTCTCGATCAGCTCGAAGCAGTGATGGCAGTCCCTGACGTGCTGGCAGTCGATGACATGCACCAATCCACCCGGTAATGGAAGATAAGCCGACTCCGCAATCTTGCTTGCGTCGCGGGCGGCAATGGCCAACTGGTTGTAATCATTGGCCGAGCCGGACAGTCCTGCAGTTGTCTCTCTGGTGTTCTGGGTCTTGAGGAAATTCTCCTGGTCAGTAAAGTCTGACGGTGAATAGAGTGCGCGATTGTTGAAATTAAGTGTTACGAAAAACAGCAGTGTCAAAAAAGGCGGGAAGCCAATCAGGAACCACGTATATATGTACTGATTGTCTGATTCGAGCAGTGGAAGTGATGCAAGCGCCGAGGCTTCAATGGTGGCTGCAAAGATAGCAATGATCGTCAGCGGGCTTTTGGCTAGTTTCGTGCTTTCCATGGGGCGGCGCTCCAGGTTGGTGCGGTACTGTCTGCAAGTCAATTTCTGTCGAGCAAATCCGAGTGCCTTGCGACGCAGCGTCAGGCTCTATCCAGAGGTGCGCGGGTGGTTTTCTCGATTGTCTCAATCCCTCTGCGGTTCGGCGACGTACATAAATAACGTGCATTGAACCTGCCGCCTGATTATTGAAATGTAATAACCGGTTAAAAACATTATCAGTTATGAATGATGCTCGGTAACGCCTTGTGAAGATTGCGGATGTCGAGTCGTTTGCTGATCACTGAACGCTTGTGTACCGTTTGGGCTTGCGAAGAGAGAGCTGTTGGCGAGGCAAGCTGACGATGTTTTACGGTGATGTCGGAAGGATGTTCTGTAGGAAAATTCGTTCGCTGTTGTAGGAATCGTCTCAACCGCTAGTTGGAGGGAGTGCTGCGATGCAAACGGAAGAAAGACTGCGCTATCTTGCGCGCTCTAAAAATTCTAACAGCGAGATTTGGATGCCCCATGAATAGAGTGCTGATCGTGGATTATCATCCGGTCGTTCGCCTGGCGGTACGCATGTTGATGGAGCGGCATGGCTACGAGGTGGTGGCGGAAACCGATAACGGTGTCGATGCGCTGCAGCTGGCGCGGGAACACAAGCCGGACATCGTCATTCTCGATATACGCATACCGAGGCTTGGCGGGCTGGAGGTCATTCACCGCCTGACGGCACCCATTCACGCCCCGCCGGTCAAGGTGCTGGTGCTGACCTCGCAGACGCCAGGACACTTTTCCGGACGTTGCATGCAGTCGGGCGCGGCAGGGTATGTGTGCAAGGAGCAAAACCTTACGGAGCTGTTGAGCGCCATCAGAGCCGTCCTGTCCGGATACAGCTATTTCCCCAATCAGGCGTTGCATTCGGTGCGCGCAGACATGGCGAATGCCTCCGAAGCGGACATGGTAGAGCGCCTGTCCGGGCGTGAAATGATGGTGTTGCAGCAGTTGGCTCAAGGCAAGAGCAACAAGGATATTGCTGAGGGCATGTGCCTCAGTAACAAGACAGTAAGTACCTACAAGACTCGGCTGCTGAGCAAGCTCAACGCCCGCTCCCTGGTAGACCTGATTGAGCTCGCCCAGCGCAATGGCCTCGTTTGAGCGATACCAGGCAAATCTTGCCGCCGGACTCCAGCGAAGGCTCGGCGCAATCTGGCCAACAGTGGTCCGTTCGCAGGCGCCGGCCGCTAGATATCGAAGTCCAGATCGGCAAGGCGTTTTTGCAGTCGTCGTTCTTCCAGCAGGTTATCAATGGTGCGGCGTTTGCTCAGGTTGGTCTTCGCGACTTCGACCGGTGCTTCGGCCTCGTCGGTGTCAACCACGACAAAATCTTCGTCAACATCCAGTTGTTCTTTATCAGTGCTCATCTGTCCTCTCCAGGCATGGGCCGTTGGCGCCTCTTATAGCGATATTCGGCGACCGGGGGAAAAAGATTTTTTCAATCGGGTGATGCGCTTTTTCTATAAAGAACCAATGAGTAGCTAACGAACGGTCGTGGGAGTCTCAATCGTCCGAGGTCTTGAACCGGTAATCGCAAAGGTCTTCAACTCGGCAACTGCCACAACGAGGCTTGCGCGCCTGGCAAACATAGCGTCCGTGGAGGATCAACCAGTGATGGGAATCCAATAAGTATTCACGGGGTACAAATTTCATCAGGGCCTTTTCAACGTCCACCACATTCTTCCCTGGCGCCAGCCCCGTGCGGTTCGATACCCGGAAAATATGGGTGTCGACCGCCATGGTCAGTTGCCTGAACGCGGTATTGAGCACCACGTTGGCGGTTTTGCGTCCCACTCCTGGCAGTGCTTCAAGGGCTTCTCGGGTCTGCGGCACTTCCCCTCCATGCAGTTCTACCAGAAGGCGGCAAGTCTCGATGACGTTCTTGGCCTTGCTGTTGTACAGACCGATGGTCTTGATGTATTCCGACAGGCCCTCTACGCCCAGCGCGTGGATCGCTGCCGGCGTATTGGCCACCGGGTAGAGCTTGGCAGTTGCCTTGTTGACCCCGACATCGGTGGACTGCGCCGACAGGATCACCGCGATCAGCAGCTCGAACGCCGAGGTGTAGGCCAGTTCGGTTTTCGGCTCGGGGTTGTCCTCGTGCCAGCGGCGGAACATTTCACGGCGTTTGAGGGCATTCATCGCGGTCGGCAATCCTGAGTAGAAGCTGGGGTGGAGGGCTGCAGGCGCAGCAGACGGGCCTCGGCCGCATCGAGTTCATCCTGCAAGGTCTGCAGGCGCGCGAACTGTTCGGCAGTCGGCGGCGAGTCATAGGCCTGACGAGTCTTGTTGACCTGGGCGCGGGTCATGGCCACGGCGATCTTTGCCTGCTTCAGCGCGCTGTTCTGCGCCAGTGCTTTCTGTGCCTTGATCCGCTCGATCGCTGTGAGGGGCGGGCTCGAGACAGTGCTGACTGCGGGATCATGCAGCGCAGACGCCGCGAGCCTTGCCTGGCGTGCCAGGTGTTTGCGTTGCAGATCGCGTTGCAGGCGGACGCTGCGATTTTCGAAACGTAGCCGGGCCTGATCGCGTTTGCCTGCGCGCAGTTGCCGCTGGATGGGCGACAGGTTCAGGTCGCCCACCAAGGGAATCAAGTCCCGTGTAAAGGCATGCAGTGGTATCAGATCGATACAGTCGACCGGGCATGGCGCCACGCACAAATCGCAGCCGGTGCACTCATCGATCAATACGGTGTGCATCTGCTTGGCAGCACCGAGGATGGCATCCACCGGGCACGCCTGAATGCACTTGGTGCAACCGATGCATTCGGCCTCGCGAATAGAGGCGATCTGGGCCGGGGCGGTACCCCGTAGCGGGTCCAACTCGATGACCGCGGTCTGCAGCAGTTCGGCGAGGGCGGCAATGGTTTCGCGACCGCCCGGCGGGCAACGGTTGATCGGCTCGCCGGCAGCAATGCCTTGCGCATAGGGCTTGCAGCCCGGATGGCCACATTTGCCGCATTGGGTTTGCGGCAGCAGGGCATCGATGCGTTGTATCAGGCTCATGGGATTGGTCAAGTGCAGGGTGCGAGACATGACAAGCGAGCCGACCTGGCGTCTGCCAGGCCGGCGCGCGGACTACTTGATGCGCTGGCCCGGTTTCGCGCCGCTGTCCGGGCTGAGCAAGTAGATTTCGTCACCACCTGGACCCGCTGCGAGCACCATGCCTTCAGACATGCCGAACCGCATTTTGCGCGGTTTCAGGTTGGCGATCATCATCGTCAGCCTTCCTTCCAGCTCTGCGGGGTTGGGGTAGGCGCTCTTGATACCGGAGAACACGTTGCGCTGCTGATCGCCGATGTCGAGCGTCAGTCGCAGCAGCTTGTCGGCACCCTCGACCGCTTCGGCCTTGAGGATCAGGGCGACGCGCAGATCGACGGCGGCAAAGGCGTCGAACTCGATCTCGGCAGCCAGTGGCTCCTTGACCAATTCACCGTTGCCGGTGGCCGGCGCGCCGGTATCGCTGGCGGCCAGGTCTTCCTTGGAGGCGTCGCTCATGGCTTGCACCTTGATCGGGTCGATACGGTTCATCAGGGCCTTGAACGGGTTTAGCGTGTGATCGGCCAGCAGGGTCTTGTGATCGTTCCAGGTCAGCGGCGCAACGTTGAGGAATGCTTCGGCATCGGCGGCCAGGTTCGGCAGCACCGGCTTGAGAAAGATCACCAGTTGACGGAACAGGTTGACGCCCAAGGCGCAGATGGCCTGAACTTCGTCCTGTTTACCTTCTTGCTTGGCCAGCGACCACGGCGCCTTTTCGGCGATCCAGGCGTTGGCACGGTCGGCCAGGGCCATGATTTCGCGCATGGCACGGGCGAAATCGCGGTTTTCGTAGGCCTCGCTGATGCTTGGCGCGGCGGCCAGGAAGGCGTCGGTCAGCTCCGGCGCGGCGTTGCCGGCGACCAAGGTGCCGCCATTGCCTTTGTGGATGAAGCCGGCGCAACGGCTGGCGATGTTGACCACCTTGCCGACCAGGTCTGAGTTGACCTTCTGCACGAAGTCATCGAGGTTGAGGTCGAGGTCATCGACGCCACGGCCCAGTTTGGAAGCGTAGTAGTAACGCAGGTACTCGGGCGACAGGTGGTCCAGGTAGGTGCGCGCCTTGATGAAGGTGCCGCGGGACTTGGACATCTTCTGGCCGTTGACGGTCAGGTAGCCGTGCACGTTGAGCGCGGTCGGCTTGCGATAGCCGGCGCCTTCGAGCATGGCGGGCCAGAACAGCGCGTGGAAGTTGACGATGTCCTTGCCGATGAAATGGTACACCTCGGCCGTCGAGTCCTTGGCCCAGTAGGCGTCGAAGTCCAGTTCCGGACGGCGCGCGCAGAGGTTCTTGAAGCTCGCCATGTAACCGATCGGCGCGTCCAGCCACACGTAGAAATACTTGCCTGGCGCGTCAGGGATTTCGAAACCGAAGTATGGCGCGTCACGGGAGATGTCCCAGTCGTGCAGGCCGGCGTCCAGCCACTCGGCAAGCTTGTTGGCGACTGCGTCCTGCAGGCTGCCGCTGCGGGTCCAGGTCTTGAGCATGTCCTGGAACTCGCTGAGCTTGAAGAAGAAGTGCTCCGAGTCCTTGAGTACCGGGGTTGCGCCGGAGATCGCCGACTTGGGGTTCTTCAGCTCGGTGGGGGCGTAGGTGGCACCGCATTTCTCGCAGTTGTCGCCGTATTGATCCTCGGTCCCGCACTTGGGGCAGGTGCCTTTGATGAAGCGGTCGGCCAGGAACATTTTCTTGTCCGGGTCGAAATACTGGGTCACCGAGCGAGTGGCGATATGCCCGGCATCGCGCAGTTTGAGGTAGATCTGCGACGACAGTTCGCGGTTCTCTTCGGCGTGGGTCGAGTGGAAGTTGTCGAAGTCCACCAGGAAATCAGCGAAGTCGGCGCTGTGCTCGGCCTTGACCTCGTCGATCAGCTGTTCCGGGGTGATGCCCTGTTTTTCAGCGCGCAGCATGATGGCCGAACCGTGAGCGTCGTCCGCACAGACATAGGTGCACTGATTGCCAAGGTGCTTCTGGAAGCGCACCCACATGTCAGTCTGGATGTACTCGAGCATGTGGCCAAGGTGGATGGAACCATTGGCATAGGGCAGGGCGCTGGTGACGAGAATCTTGCGGGGCTCGGACATGGGGCTCGGCTACTTGAACGGGATCGAAGACCGACCACTATAAAGCCCGGGGCGTTTTTTTTCATCCCCGAGCATTGCCCGTGTCGCTGTTGATGTGCGGTGATAAGCGCTAGGATAGCCGCCTATTTTACTCAGTCTTTATTTCCGGGAGTGTCCATGAGCGCCGTCAACCGCGCAGCGGTGGAAGCCGTCCTTCGCCAATACACCGATCCTTACCTGAATCAGGATCCTGTCAGTGCCGGTTGCGTACGCGCTATCGATATTGAAGCAGGCAACGTCCGGGTGCAGCTCGAACTAGGCTATGCCGCCGGTCTGTTCAAGTCAGGATGGGCGCAGATGCTGCAACTGGCCATCGAAGGCCTCGACGGTGTGTCATCGGCCCAGGTTGAGGTCACGTGTGTGATCGCCGCGCACAAGGCGCAGGCTCAGATCCCTGGCATGGCCAACGTCAAGAACATCATCGCGGTGGCCTCTGGCAAGGGCGGCGTCGGCAAGTCGACGACGGCGGCCAACCTCGCTCTGGCCTTGGCCCGTGAAGGCGCCCGGGTAGGGATCCTGGATGCGGATATCTACGGTCCCAGCCAGGGTGTGATGTTCGGTATCGCCGAAGGCACACGGCCCAAGGTCAAGGAGCAGAAATGGTTCGTGCCCATCGAGGCCCATGGCGTCGAAGTGATGTCCATGGCTTTCTTGACCGACGACAATACGCCGATGGTCTGGCGCGGGCCGATGGTGTCCGGGGCTTTGATGCAGTTGATCACCCAGACGGCCTGGAACGACCTGGATTATCTGGTCATCGACATGCCGCCCGGCACCGGTGATATCCAGCTGACCTTGGCGCAGAAGGTGCCGGTTAGCGGCTCGGTGATTGTGACCACGCCGCAGGATCTAGCGCTGTTGGATGCGAAAAAGGGTGTCGAGATGTTCCGCAAGGTCAACATCCCGGTGCTGGGCGTGGTCGAGAATATGGCCGTGCACATATGCTCGCAATGCGGTCATGCCGAGCATCTGTTCGGTGAAGGCGGTGGCGAAAAGCTGGCCAGCCAGTACGGGGTCGAGTTGCTGGCCTCTTTACCGCTGTCGATCTTGATCCGCGAGCAGGCCGACAGTGGCAAGCCTACGGCTATCGCCGAACCGGACAGCCAGATCGCCATGATCTATCAGGAGCTGGCCCGTCAGGTGGGCGCGCGTCTGGTGCTGCAGGAGGCCGCCAGCCCGGCGATGCCGACCATCACTGTTTCCGACGACTGAGATGATGTAATTTTGCCCGCCTCTTAGCGAGCAGAGCTCCTCGCTCCCGCAGGGCATTGCGCAAACCTGGGGGAACAAGGCTTGCTCGCGAAGAGGGCGGCAGCAGCGCAACAATCCTGCGGGCACAAAAAAGCCCCACCTTTTGAGGGGTGGGGCTCTTTTAAGCTTTAAAGCAGCGGTTTAGATAACCGATACTTCTTCAGCTTGCATGCCTTTCTGACCGCGGGTAGCGATGAAAGAGACCTGTTGGCCTTCTTTCAGGCTTTTGAAGCCGTCAGATTGGATAGCTTTGAAGTGAACGAACAGGTCGTCACCGGATTGTGGAGTGATGAAGCCGAAGCCTTTTTCATCGTTGAACCACTTAACGGTACCGGTTTGGCGATTGGACATGGTGTATCTCCTTGGACAAAGTTAACTGCGGTTCAGGAAATGCCCTGGCCGAGACTGAGTGCAAAGAGCAGGAAAATTCGTGAAGATGTAAAACATCGTGTAGAGATTCTCAGAGACATAAGCAACACAGTGACGCCACCTTAAACCTTTTTCCCAGAGGTGCCAATAGCCTTTTCGTGCTTTACAGTATTTCTTGAGTGAAGGGGCATCGACCGGGCCGAAAGCCGCCGAGCGTGCGGCTTGCGCTCCAGCAAGTGTGGCTATCTGCCACAGCTCGCGCCGAGCCGGAAGATTGCGGGGCCCGCGAGCAAATGGCGCAGGTCCTTTAACCGGCGGGCTGGGCCCGGTAAGATGCCCGTCAGATTTTCTCTACCTCGTTATTCAGGACAGCCCGCCATGAGCATCAAATCGGACAAGTGGATTCGCCGCATGGCGCAAGAGCACGGCATGATCGAACCTTTCGTCGAGCGCCAGATGCGCGGCGAGGGTGCTGATCGCGTCATCTCCTATGGCGTATCCAGCTATGGCTACGACGTACGTTGCGCCGACGAATTCAAGGTGTTCACCAACATCAACTCGGCGACTGTCGATCCGAAGAACTTCGACGAGAAGAGCTTCGTCGACATCAAGAGCGACGTCTGCATCATCCCCCCCAATTCCTTCGCGCTGGCCCGTACCGTCGAGTATTTCCGAATTCCGCGCAATGTCCTGACCATCTGCCTGGGCAAGAGCACCTATGCCCGTTGCGGCATCATCGTCAACGTCACGCCGCTGGAACCGGAATGGGAAGGCCATGTGACGCTGGAGTTCTCCAACACGACCACCTTGCCGGCGAAGATTTACGCCAACGAAGGCGTGGCGCAGATGCTGTTCCTGGAGTCGGACGAAGAGTGCGAAGTGTCCTACAAGGATCGCGGCGGCAAGTATCAGGGCCAGCGTGGCGTCACTCTGCCGCGCACTTGATCCACCACTGGGCCGACGAAGCGACGGAATTAGTCGCCAAAAATGCACTCTATTGAGCGAACTGCCCCCGTTCGTTGCTGCGAATGGGGCCATTGCTCAGGAGTGTCCATGAAAATCGACCCGACCATCAGTTCCAAACTGGCCAGGCTGCAACCCAATCAGATCGGCATGCTTGCCTGGTCATTGCTTGCAGATCCTTACGCGCACCTGGCCGGTGGCGTGCCGCCCGGTCAGCCTGAACCTGACTATCCGCAGCCGAGCGAACCTGGTAGCCCGATGCAACCTGATGACGCTCCGCCTACCCCATTGGCGTAACGATCGGCCTGTCAAAGCACACCCGTTGTCGGCTAATCTGCTCGGCGCCCTCTGAGGCCTTCAGATAATCCCGACAACAGGGTTTGCCATGTCTTCGTACTTTCGACTCCAGCGAATCGCACGCCGCTGTGCAATCGGCGTATTGCCCTTTGGTCTGCTGCTCGGCGCGCCGGCTTTTGCGGTGGATACACCGGCGTCCCTACCCGCTGCGGTCCCGGCTCCCGTGCCCAGCAACCATCTGCAACAGATCATCGCCCGCGGCATCTTGCGTGTCGGCACCACTGGCGACTACAAACCCTTCAGCTACCGCAACGGCGATAACGACACGTTCGTCGGGCTCGACATCGAGATCGCTCAGGGATTGGCCGATTCACTGGGCGTCAAGCTGGAGTTGGTGCCGACCACTTGGCCGACGCTGATGGCCGACCTGCAAGCCGACCGCTACGACCTGGCGTTGAGCGGCGTGTCGGTGACCATGGAGCGCCAGAAACAGGCGTTCTTCTCCGAGCCCTACCAGCGCGACGGCAAGACGCCGATCACCTTGTGCAAGAACCAGAGCAAATTCCAGACCTTGGCGCAGATCGACAAATCCAACGTGCGGGCTATCGTCAATCCAGGTGGCACTAACGAGAAATTCGCCCGCGCGCAGCTCAAGCAGGCACAGATCATCGTGCATCCGGACAACGTCACCATCTTCCAGCAGATCGTCGACGGCAAGGCTGACCTGATGATGACCGATGCGGTGGAAACGCGGCTGCAACAGAAGCTGCATCCCCAGCTTTGCGCCGTGCACCCGGACAAACCCTTCGATTTCTCTGAAAAAGCTGCTTTGTTGCCCCAGGACATCGTGTTCAAGCAGTACGTCGACCAGTGGCTCCATCAAGACCTGGCCAGCGGCCGTTTCAGCCAGCGATTTCAGCGCTGGCTGGCGTATCCGTGGCCGGTGGCCCGTCACTGATCGGCCAGACTTGGCCATCACCGCTGACGAACAGACGCACACCGGCTTCGCGTTGCACTGCGTAGCCACCGGTAAAGGCGCCGAAGGCCGGCAGCACGCTGACCTCCGCGCCGATCTGAAAGCAAGGCAGGCGCAGGCTCTGGCGGCCTTTGCCGCGTAGCCGATAAACCGGATGCACGTGCCCGGCCAGCACATGCAGGCCGGGGCAGGGTGTCGGCTCGTGCTGCAGGGCGAACGGCCCGAGGCGCAACGGCTCGGTCACCACCTCGAAACCGAGCTCTGCGGGTGGATCGCCAGCACTTAGATCATGGTTGCCGCGGACCAGAATGATCCCCAGCTGCGGATGCCGCACCCGCCATTGCGCCAGTGCCGCCAAGGTGGCAATGGCGTGGGAGCCTGGACCGTGGAGGAAGTCGCCAAGGAACACCAGGGCCTGGCAGGGATACTGGGCAAGCAGTTGGTCCAGCATCAGCAAGTTGCTTTGGGTGGTGCCATGGGGCACCGGCTGGCCCAGGCGCCTGTAGGCCGCAGCCTTGCCAAAATGCGCATCGGCCACCAGCAGGATTTTCTGCTCGGGCCAGTAGGCGGCTTTCTCTGGCAGCAACCACAGCTCGGTGCCAGCCACACTGATCGGGTGATAGGCCGTCATGCGCCTTGCTCAGGGCCTGCGGCCCGTTCAAGGTCATTGACCATGCGCTGGATGCGGTCAGCGAGTTTTTCCGAACTCAGGCTTTCGCGAAACCGCTCGACCATCAGCGGGAAGGCCAAGGGCGTGGCGCGCTTGACCGAATGGATATCCAGGCGCCGCTGTTGCAGCCGCTGCAAGGTCTGTTCAAGGTGCTGCACGTCGAGCTCCTGGCGCAGCACTTCTTCCTGGGCCTGGCCGAGCAACAGGTTGCCGGCATCGTATTGTTTGAACACTTCAAAAAACAGCCCGCTGGAGGCTTGCACCTGGCGTGTGCTCTTCTGCGCCCCCGGATAGCCTCCGAACACCAGGCCGGAGATTCGCGCGATTTCGCGAAAACGCCGCAATGCCAGCTCACCGGCGTTGAGGCTGGCGAGCACGTCGTGCAGCAGGTTGTCCGGGCTGAGCCAGTCGCTGGCCAGTGCCTGTGGCCAATCCACGGCCGTGGCGCTGAGCAATTCCAGGCCATAGTCGTTGACGGCGATCGAGAAGCTCAGCGGCTGGCTCTGGCTCAGACGCCAGGCCAGCAGGCTGGCCAGCCCGAGGTGCACCTGGCGGCCCGCGAAGGGATACAGAAACAGGTGCCAGCCCTCGCGGGACTTGAGGGTTTCGGCCAGCAAGGTATGGCTCGTCGGCAGCGCCGACCACTGGCCTTGCAGCTCAAGCAATGGCCGCACGGCTTGCAGTGCAGGGCTGTGATACTCACCGCGGGCGGCGGCATCGAGCTGCTCCACCACCGCATCGGCCAATTCGCTCGACAAGGGCATGCGCCCGCCGTTCCAACGCGGCACGGCCGCCTTGCGCGCAGTCGAGCGCTTGACGTAGGCGGTCATGTTCTCGACCCGTACCAGCTCCAGCAGGCGCCCGGCGAACAGAAAGCCATCACCGGGCCGCAGGCGGGCGATGAAGCCTTCCTCGACGTTGCCCAAGGTGCGACCGCCGCCGCCCTTGCTCCAGAATTTCAACTGCAAACTGGCATCGCTGACAATGGTACCGATGCTCATGCGATGCCGACGGCCCAGGCGCGCGTCCGGTACGCGCCAGCGGCCCTCGGCGTCAGGTGCGACCCGTTGGTAGTCAGGGTAGGCGGTCAGCGAATGGCCGCCGTGGCGAACGAAGGCCAAGGCCCAGGCCCATTCCTCGTCACTCAGGTCGCGGTAGGCCCAGGTACTCCGGACCTCATTGAGCAGCGCCGGCGGTTCGAAACCGCCGCCCAAGGCCATGCTCACCAAATGCTGAACCAATACGTCCAACGGTTTGTGCGGCGGCTCGCGGGCTTCGATATGGCGCGCGGCGACCGCAGCCTGGGCGGCGGCCGCCTCGACCAGTTCCAGGCTGTGGGTCGGCACCAGGGTCACCCTTGACGGGCGGCCTGGGGCATGGCCCGAGCGTCCGGCGCGCTGCATCAGGCGCGCGACACCTTTGGCCGAACCGATCTGCAGCACTCGCTCGACCGGCAAAAAATCGACCCCCAGGTCCAGGCTGGACGTACACACAACCGCACGCAACTGGCCATCCTTGAGGGCCTGTTCGACCCAGTCGCGGGTTTCACGGGCCAGCGAGCTGTGGTGCAGAGCAATCAGCCCGGCCCAATCGGGTCGCGCCTCGAGGATGGCCTGGTACCAGACTTCGGCCTGGGCGCGAGTGTTGGTGAACACCAGGCAACTGTTGCAGGCCTCGATCTGCGCGGCGACCTGCTTGAGCATCCGCAGGCCCATGTGACCGGCCCAGGGGAAGCGTTCGATGGTCTCCGGCAACAGGGTGTCGACCAGCAGGGTCTTGGCATTTTCGCCCTGCACGCTGATGCCATCGCCGTCCGGCAGCAGCACCTGCTGGGCTTGCAGCTGATTGCCAAGGGTTGCGGAGATACCCCAGACCATCAGTCCGGGCTGCCAACTGCGCAGGCGTGCCAACGCGAGCTGCAACTGCACGCCGCGCTTGTTGCCGAGCAGCTCGTGCCATTCATCGACCACCACCAGGCGCACACTGGCGAGCTCAGTGGCAGCGTTTTCGCGGGTCAGCAACAGGGTCAGGCTTTCCGGGGTGGTCACCAGCGCACTGGGCAGACGCCGGCTTTGGCGGGCGCGTTCGCTGCTGCCGGTGTCGCCGGTGCGCAGGCCAAGACTCCAGGGGATGTTCAAATCATCGATGGGCCGTTGCAAGGCGCGCAGCGTATCGGCGGCCAAGGCACGCATGGGCGTGATCCACAGCACTGTCAGCGGCGCCATCGGCGGTTTGCGTTTGGTTGCAGGCGCCACGGCAGGAGCAGGTGGCGGGGCTAAATGCTGCAGGGCGGCGAACCACAGCGCGTAGGTTTTGCCCGCGCCGGTGCTGGCGTGCAGCAACCCGGATTCGCCACGCTTGACCGCGGCCCATACGGCCTTCTGAAAGGCGAACGGCTTCCAGCCGCGGTCGGCAAACCAGTGCTTGGCTACATCGCGAGAGGCTGGCATGCGCGAGCGGTGAACTCCTGTAGTGGGTAGTTCACAGACTCGCTAGTGGGGGGATTAGTTGCCTGGAATTTGCTGGCAACTGCAGATTGTCGTCGATTGCGCCGACCCTTTTGCGTGCAAGCCTTGCTCCCACCGCCCTGCATCTGTAGGACCAAGGCTTGCCCGCGAAGGGGCCGTCATCGGCAACCCCAAACTACTTCAAATTGCCGCTGAGGAACTGCCGCAACCGATCGCTTTTTGGATTGCCCAGCACCTCGGCGGGCTCGCCGTGCTCTTCCACCAGTCCCTGATGCAGGAACATGATCTGGCTGGAGACCTGGCGGGCGAAGCTCATTTCGTGGGTGACCATGATCATCGTGCGACCTTCTTCGGCCAACGCCTGGATCACCTTCAATACCTCACCCACTAACTCCGGGTCGAGGGCCGAAGTGGGTTCGTCGAACAGCATGATCTCCGGTTCCATGGCCAAGGCCCGGGCGATCGCCACCCGTTGCTGCTGGCCGCCAGAAAGGAAGGCCGGGTACTGGTCGGCGACCCGCGCCGGCAAGCCGACTTTGTCCAGATAGCGGCGCGCGCGCTCCTCGGCGTCCTGCTTGCTCACGCCCAGCACCCGGCGCGGCGCCATGGTGATGTTTTCCAGCACGCTCATGTGGCTCCACAGGTTGAAGTGCTGGAACACCATGGCCAGGCGCGTGCGGATCCTCTGCAATTCGTCTGTATCGGCTACGCGCATACCCGTGGCATCGCTGACCATGCGGATCTGCTTGCCATCCAGGCTCATGGCACCGTCGTTGGGAGTTTCGAGGAAATTGATGCAGCGCAAAAAGGTGCTCTTGCCCGAACCGCTGGCGCCGATCAGGCTGATCACGTCGCCGGTCTTGGCCTTGAGCGAGACGCCCTTGAGCACCTGGTTGTCGCCGTAGCTCTTGTGCAGGCCATCGATCGTCAGTTTGTACATGCGCAAGGAATCCTCAAGGCGAAAGAAGGTAGCCGCTGCGGTAGGCTTCACGCCCGGCGACATGGGCGATGACCATGCCAGCGGTGGCCATGCGGCGCAGCGAGCGGGCGTACAGCAGGCCCGCTTGAATGTTGTGGACAGGGGTCACCTGATTCGTGATCGGGTCAATGACTTCGGCGATCAACGTGCCGGCCTCGACGTAGTCGCCAGGCACGGCGAAGAACACCAACAGCCCACCGGCCGGGGTGGTCACCGGCTCGACGGCGGCCAGCGGTGTAGCGGGCTGCAGCAATTTTGGCAAAAACTCGGCCGCGCCACCGATTGCGCCATAGTGGCTCAGGTAATCGAGGATTGCCTTGCAGTCGGCAATCGCCAGCGGGTGGCTGACGTCGTGCTGGCCGCGCAATTCCACCGTCACCGAAAAACTGCTCAGTGGCAAACGGTCACCGAAGCGCTGTTGCAGGTTCCACCAGACCAGCGAAAAGCATTCGTCGAACGACTGGCCGCCCGAGTCGGTGGCCAGCAGGCTGGCGTGCGCACCCAGATACCGCGACAGCGCCTCGACCCGTGGCCAGGCTTGAGGAGTGGTGTACAGGTGCTCGACGGCCTCGAAGTCGCAGTGCAGGTCGAGCACCATTTCAGCGTCGCAGGCCAGCCGTTGCAGGGTCAGGCGCTGAGATTGCAATTGAGTGCTCGGCACTTCGCGCTCCAGGGCCTCGCGCATGTGCTGGCGGACCAGATTGGCGTTGTGCAACGGATCATCGGTGAGCAAGCCTTGGATGGCGTCACCCACTACCTGGCTGAGATCGACGAAGCGGCGGTTGAAGTTCTCCCCGCTCTCGAGCTCGTAACGGCCCAGCGGGGTGTCCATCAGCACTTGCTCGAGGCCGGCCGGGTTGGCGATCGGCACAAGCACGATTTCGCGACGCAGGCGGCCTTCGGCTTCCAGCTCGCCCAAGCGCTGCTTGAGGTGCCAGGCTACCAGCATGCCGGGCAACTCGTCGGCGTGCAGCGAAGCCTGGATGTAGATCTTGCCGGCGGCTGCGGCATCCGGGGCAAAGTGAAAACTGTGGATCTGCCGCGCGGTGCCAGGCATCGGGGCGATCAGGTTGTGTGTGCGATGTTCCATGACAGCTCCTAGTGCGCCGGGCCGAGAAACGCCAGCCAGCGACGTTCAGCCAGGCGGAACAGACCGACCAGGGTGAAGGTGATGGCGAGGTAGATGAGCGCGGCGATCCCGAACGACTGAAAGGTCATGAAGGTCGCCGAGTTGGCGTCGCGGGCGACCTTGAGAATATCCGGGATGGTCGCGGTGAAGGCTACGGTGGTGGAGTGCAGCATCAGGATCACTTCGTTGCTGTAGTAGGGCAACGAACGGCGCAGCGCCGACGGCATGATCACGTAGGCGTACAGCTTCCAGCCGCGCAGGCCATAGGCCTTGGCCGCTTCGACTTCACCGTGGTTCATGCTGCGGATGGCGCCGGCGAAGATCTCCGTGGTGTAAGCGCAGGTGTTCAGCGCGAAGGCCAGCAGGGTGCAGTTCATGGCGTCGCGAAAGAACGGCCCCAGCAGCGGCTGGTCACGGACCGCTTGCAGGCTGTATATACCGGTGTAGCAGATCAGCAACTGGATATACAGCGGCGTGCCGCGGAACACGTAGGTATAGAACTGCACCGGCCAGCGCACCCAGAACCGGGGCGACACGCGGGCGATGGACAACGGGATGGAGAGGAAGAAACCGATAAAGATCGACGCGCTGAGCAGCCACAGCGTCATGGCCAGGCCGGTCATGTTGACGCCATCGGTGTAAAGAAAGGCTTTCCAGTATTCCTGCAGAAGTTCGATCATCGGACGGCCTCACGGGTACCGGCGCTGTAGCGGCGCTCCAGGCGGCGCAAGACGATGTTGGAAGCACTGGTGATCAAGAGGTAGATCAGCGCCGCCAACACCAGAAAGTAAAACAGCTCGTAGGTGCTCTTGCCGGCGTCCTGGGCGTTCTTCACCAGATCGGCCAGGCCGATCAGCGACACCAGCGCCGTGGCCTTGAGCATCACTTGCCAGTTGTTGCCGATGCCGGGCAGGGCGAAGCGCATCATTTGCGGGAAGATCACGTAGCGAAACCGCTGGCCACGGGTGAGGCCATAGGCGGTGGCCGCTTCGGCCTGACCGCGCGGCACGGCGAGGATCGCACCGCGGAAGGTCTCGGTGAAATAGGCGCCGTAGATGAAGCCCAGGGTAATGACCCCGGCGGCGAAAGGGTCGATCTCGATGTAGTCCCAACCGAGGGCATCGGTCAGATTGCTCAGCCAGGTCTGCAAGCTGTAGAAAATCAGCAGCATCAGTACCAGATCGGGCACGCCGCGAATCAGCGTGGTGTACACCTGCGCCGGGATGCGCACGGCCTTGACGCTGGACAGCTTGGCACTCGCGCCGACCAGGCCAAGCAGCACGCTCACCAGCAACGACAGTACCGCCAGCTTGATGGTCATCCAGGTGCCTTCCATCAGCAGCGGGCCAAAGCCCTTCAAGCTGAGGGAGCTGAGCCCCAGGGTTTGCAGCAGGGAATCAAACATGTATCAAACCTTTTGCGCTCGATAAAACGCCCGCTCCCTCGTGAGGAGCGGGCGTTGATGCAAGGTGTCGCTTACTTGCCGCTGTACAGGTTCAGGTCACCGAAGTGCTTCTTCTGAATGGTGGCGTAGGTGCCATCATCGTGCAGTGCCTTGATACCCTTGTCGATCAGAGCCTTGAGCTCGGTATTGCCCTTTTTGATGCCGACGGCAGTCTTGGCAGGCAGCAGTGGGTCGTCGATCGGCTTGCTGACTTCGTAGCCGGCGCCTTGTGGCGACTTCAGGAAGCCCAGCTCTGCTTGCAGCATGTCTTGCACCGAGGCGTCCAGGCGGCCCGAGACGAGGTCGGCGTAGACCTGGTCCTGGTTGGCGTAGGCCTGGGTCTTGACGCCAGCCTTGTCGAGGACGGCCTTGGCGTAGGCTTCCTGGATGGTGCCTTGCTCGTAACCGACGGTCTTGCCTTTCAGGGTGGCGACATCGGTGGTCAGGCCTGCACCTTTTTTGAACACCAGAGAGGTCGGGCCGGAGAACAGCTCGTTGGAGAAAATAATGGCTTTCTCGCGGACTTCGGTCACGGTCATGGACGAGATCACGCCGTCGAACTTGTTGGCGTTCAGGCCCGGGATCATGCCGTCGAAATCGCTTTCAACCCATTTGCACTTGACCTTCAGCTCGGTGCAGATGGCGTTGCCCAGATCGATGTCGAAGCCGACCAGACTGCCGTCGGCGGCCTTGGACTCGAACGGTGCATAGGAAGGATCGACCCCGAAACGCAGCTCTTTGTATTCCTTGGCCAGCGCGCTACCAGCAGACAGACAGAGAGCCAGTGCAGAGAGGGTCAGCAATGCTTTTTTCATTGTGCGGTCCTTGAAAACCAAAAATACGTGCGAGCACGCGAGTTCTGTTACCGGCTATCGCCAGACATCAGGGTAATAGCAATATTCGCACCATAGTCCATGAATGGACCGATGTCGCGGCGCGTGGGAATTGCTTTTCGTCGCAGTTTTGACCGAACGGTTTGTTAACGACGTACGCGCCTGTACATATAAGTGCACTTAACGGTGCGTGACGAAATTTGTGCGCCATTGTGGTGCCTTGCCGACCTCAACTCAACAGGTCTTGTAACATTTCCAGACTGTCCGCTTCGTCGACCGGCTTGTCGTGGCGCCAGCGCAACATGCGCGGAAACCGCACGGCGATCCCGCTTTTATGGCGTTTCGACAGAGCGATGCCTTCAAAACCCAATTCGAACACCAGTGTGGGGGTAACACTTCGCACGGGACCGAATTTCTCGACCGTAGTCTTGCGAACGATCGCATCGACTTGGCGCATCTCGGCATCGGTCAGTCCGGAATAGGCCTTAGCGAATGGCACCAGGCTGCGCTCGGAGCTGCCCGGCGGGCCATCCCAGACCGCGAAAGTGTAGTCGCTGTAAAGGCTGGCCCGACGGCCATGGCCAGCCTGGGCGTAGATCAGCACGGCATCGACGCTGAACGGGTCGACCTTCCATTTCCACCACACGCCCATGTCCTTGGTGCGACCGACCCCATACAGCGAATCACGGGCCTTGAGCATCATGCCTTCGACGCCCAGGCGCCGGGACTCCTGGCGCAGCTCGGCAAGTTCGGCCCAGGTGTTACCGCTGATGACCGGGGATAGCCGTAATACCGGCTGGCCCTGGCTGGTGACCAATTGCTCCAGGGCCTCGCGACGCTGCCATTGCGCAGTACTGCGTTGATCCTGGCCTTGCCATTCGAGCAAGTCGTAGGCCAGCAGGACTACCGGCACTTCGTCCAGCAGCTTCTTGCTCAGGGTCTTGCGGCCGATGCGTTGTTGCAGCAAGGCGAAGGGCTGTACTGCCGGAGCGTCCTGAGCATCGTGGTCACTCGCGGGTTCGAGGGCGAAATCCTCGGGCGCCTTGTCGGTGTCGCGGGCGGGCTGTTTCCACACCACGATTTCGCCGTCGATCACAGTGCCGTCCGGGAGGCTCGCGCCCAGGCTGTGCAATTCGGGGAAGCGATCGGTAACCAGTTCTTCGCCCCGCGACCAGATCCACAAGCGGCCCTCGCGCTTGACCAATTGCGCGCGGATGCCGTCCCACTTCCATTCCACCTGCCAGTCGCTGCAGGGCCCGAGCACGGCATCGAACTGCTCGACGGGTTGTTGCAGGGCATGGGCGAGAAAGAACGGATAAGGCTGGCCGCCGCGCTGGGCGTGCTCGTCGCTGGACTCAGAGGCGACCAGTTTGAGGTAGCTGGCCGCGACGGGGCGGTGCGACAGATCGGTATAACCGACCAGCCGTTGGGCCACGCGCTTGCTGTCCAGATCGGCCAGTTGCGCCAGCGCTCGGGTGACCAGTAGCTTGGAGACGCCGACCCGAAAACTGCCGGTGATCAATTTGAGGCACACCATCAGGCTTTGTTGGTCGAGCTGAGCCCACAGCGGCGGCAGGCGCTCGGCCAGTTCCTCGGGGGGCAGTCCGCGCAAGGGCAGCAGCGCCTCTTCAAGCCACCAGGCCAGACCCTGTTCGGCACTGTGGGGGTTTTCCGGGAGCACCAGCGAGACGGTTTCGGCGAGGTCGCCAACGGCCTGGTAGCTTTCCTCGAACAGCCATTCGGGCAAGCCAGACAGCCGGGTCACCAATTCGCGCAACAAGCGCGTGGGGATCAACTGGCGAGGGCGGCCGCCCGCGAGAAAATACACCGCCCAGGCGGCGTCCTCGGGCGCGGCTTGGGCGAAGTAGTCCTGCAGGGCCTGCAGTTTGGCGTTGCTGGAAGTGGTGGCGTCGAGGTCGGCGTAAAGGGCGGCAAAGGCTTTCATGGCGCGGCATCCGCAGTGGGTTCGGCGCTGCTCTCGGGGTTGTCGTCCTCATCGCCGTATTCAGTGGCGAACCCTTGTGCATCCAGCCCGCGCTGCTCGCGCAGATAGCGCACCAGTACGTTCACCGAACCGTGGGTGACCATCACCCGCTCGGCGCCGGTCTGCTCGATGGCCCAGAGCAAGCCCGGCCAGTCGGCGTGGTCGGAAAGGATGAAGCCGCGATCGACGCCGCGCCGCCGTCGGCTGCCACGCAGGCGCATCCAGCCGCTGGCGAAGGCGTCGCTGTAATCGCCGAAACGGCGCATCCAGGTGCTGCCACCGGCCGAGGGTGGGGCGACGATC
>CAJCIO010000143.1 GCA_903970465.1 Gammaproteobacteria bacterium | reverse complement strand
GCCTGTGAAGAAAAATGGTATCGAGCGGGCGAAAGGGAAGTGGGGCAGCGCCAGTTTCTGGTCCAGGATCCGGATGGCTATCTGGTGCGGTTGGCGCAAGACCTGGGCGAGCGTTGAGTCGCCGGTATTTCGGCGCTTCGGAGGCTTTTGAACCAGGTGCCGAACGCGCAGACCCGCCCCCACAGGTTGATGCCTATACCTATGGAAGCGAGATCTGGTGTCATCGCCGAGTCGACATCGGCTCGGCCACCTTGAGCGCCGCCCGGGCCTTGCCTACCGCCTGCGCATCCACCGCCGGCGCCGCAGCGATATCCCCATCATTGAGCTTTCAGTCGAACGACGGCATGCCCGTAGCCGTGATATTGCTATCGGTCGCTACCGCACGGCCACCCTTGAGCACGGTGCTGTAGGGCTGGAAGTCGAACGAGTTGATTCACGAGCAAGCCTTGCTCCAGCAGGCGTCAACCGATCTGGCGTGGTACCGCTGTGGGAGCAAGGCTTGCCCGCGAAGAGGCCGGCAAGCCTTGCGACAATCGCTTAGAACTGCGACTGGACCTGCAGGCCCAGCACCAGTGCGTTATCCACTTGACGCACGCCGTCCGGGTTCTTGATGTACTGCACGTTCGGCATCACGTTCAGCCACTTGGTCGCCTGGATGCTGTAATTCAGCTCGGCCTGGTACATCGTGTGCTGCTCGGGTACGTAGCCGGCGTCGTCGTAGCTCAGGCCGCTCTGGTCGTTGGCGGTCTTGGCGTTACGCAAAAACTCCGAGCTCGCGTGCACGCGGGCGATACCGAAACCCAGGGTGTCGGTCGCGCGAGCATCGAATGGGCCTTTGTAGACCAGGCTGGCTTTCTGGTAGCTGTCGACCGGGGTGGTGGCCTTGTCCTGGAAGGTGGTGCTGACGGTCAGCACCAGCCCGCGCGAGGTATCGCCACCGACCGAAGTCAGTTGCTGCTTGCCCACCAGCCAGAAACCGTGGCGGCTCGAGTCGCTGCGGTAGTCTTCGCCGGTAATCGCCGCCGGACGGTTGTTCGAGTCCTTGTAGACGTCGGTGCCGTTGGCGGTGCTGTGGTAGTAGCCGACACGGTACTCGCCCGGCAGATGGTTGACCTTCGGCATCCACACCAGCTCGACCGGCACCAGGGTGCCCTTGGTGCCCGAGCCGTTGAGTTTGAAGCCGTTGTCGTTGGCCAGGTCGGACGGGTTGATGTTGAACGCGGCGATCTGCACGTACACATCAGGCGTCACGCGATAGCGCAGGCGCGCGGCCCACTGGCTGATCGGGCCGTTATAGATGCTGTTGACGTAGTTGCCCGGCTGCGACCCGCAGAACGCCAGGCCCTGAAACAGGCAGTCTTCGATGGCGAAATCATCGCTGACCGCGAAGCGACCGACCTTGAGGTTGACGACGTCGTCTTCGGTGCCCTTGCTCACCCACAGTTCGCTCAAGCGCGTGACAGCGCCGCGGCCCTGGATCTCTTGGGTCGAGCCCAGGCCAGTGGCGCGTGGATCGCTGATCTTGTCGCTGATGTTGTGGCCGTTACGATTGGTGATGGAGAGGCTGGCGTTGGCATTGCTCCAGCCCAGCAGCTTGTTGAGGTCGAGGTCGGCACCGATGTTGAATTGGTCGGCGTAGCGGGTCACGCGGTCGTGGCTGTAGCCACCGTGCACGTTGGAGGCCGACTCGCCGGTGTAGCCCAGCTTGATGTCGACGCCCTTGTTCAGCAGGTCGGTGCGCAGACCGCCCCAGTCGCCGGTCATCCACGGCGAGTCGACGGCAAAGGCATCAGCCGCCTGGGCGCTGACGCAGAAGCTGGAAGCGGCGCATAACGACAAAAACAACGCCATGGCAGAGCGCGGGTGCACCAGGGGCAGCAATTGACGAGGCATAGTGATTCATCCCTTTTGTGTTGGATCCACGGGCGGCAGGTGGCCGCCGCCGTGTCATTTTTTTTGTAATGCAGGTAGTGCGACGTGCGCGTTACTGCAATCTCTACCGCGCAGCGTTTGTGGTACTCAACTGCCCAGGTAGCTTGAGATCCTTGCGTACCTTGGCGACGTCGTCTGCGGTCACAGCCGGCGCGGCGTTACCCCAGGTGTTGCGGATATAGGTCAGGGTCGAGGCGACCTGCTGGTCCGACAGCTTCCAGGCAAAGCTCGGCATCGCGCCGCTGGTTGGGTTGTCCAGCGTGACCGCACCACGACCGCCTTGCAGCACGGTGGTGATCAGGCTCGCGGCACTGGCCGATTGCAGGGACGGATTGTTGTTCAAACCGGCCGCCAATTGGTTGATGCCCTTGCCGTCGCTGTTGTGGCACGCCGAGCAGTTGGCCGAGTAGACGTTCGCCCCTTGCTTCATGGCACTTTCGGTTGCCGTCAAAGGTGCTGGCCTGGTCGCCGAGGAGCCGGGCAGGGTCTGCAGATACGCGGCGATGGCCTGCAGGTCCTGGTCGGTCATGTGCTGGGTGGAGTTGGTCACCGCTTCTGCCATCGGCCCGGAGGCGACGGCAATGTCGTTGCTGCCGGTCTTCAGGTACTGGACGATCTGCGCCGGCGTCCAGGCACCGATGCCCACATAACGGTTGCTGGTGATTTCCGGTGCATGCCAGCCGGCCAGGTCGCCGCCTTGCAGGAAAGCGCCGCGCTTGTCGCCACCCAGGAAGTTCTTCGCGGTATGGCACGCCGCGCAGTGGCCAAGGCCCTGCACCAGGTAGGCACCACGGTTGATCTGCTCGGTGGCGCCGGCCACCGGCACGAAGGGGCTCTTGTCGAAGAACAGCAGGTTCCAGCCCATCATCATCAGGCGGATGTTGAACGGGAAGGGCAGATGGTTGGACACCACCTTGTTGTCGACCGCGGGCACGGTCTGCATGTAGGCCCAGAGGTCATGCATGTCGGCGTCGCTGACTTTCACGTAGGCGTTGTACGGCATGGCCGGGTAGAGGTTTTCGCCGTCCTTGCCCTTGCCTTCACGCACTGCGCGAGTGAATTGCGCTTCGGTCCAGGCGCCGATACCGGTGGTCTTGTCGGAGGTGATGTTGCTGGCCAGCAGTTGCCCGAACGGTGTTTCCAGGGCGTAGCCACCGGCGAACGGTTTGCCTTGATGCGGATCGGTATGGCATGCGGCGCAGTCGCCCGCGATGGCGACGTAGCGACCACGGATCACGGCTGGGTCTTCCTTGGCGCTGTTGGGCTGGGCCTTGATGCCTTGAGCGTCACCGCTCTGCTGGCCAGGCTGGACGATACCGTCGGCGGCATCGGCGATGCCCAGGGCGCCGTACAGGCCCAGCGCGCTGCCCATGGACAGCACCGCGACAGCGGCGAGGGTCATGCGAAAACGGGGCGTCATGCTGGCATCTCCACCAGAGGGCCGCGTTTGGCCAGGTACTGATCGATAATGGCCTTGGCCGTCCACAGGCTCAGGGCGCCGATGGTGGAGGTCGGGTTGTAGCCGGCGTTGTTGGGGAACGACGAAGCGCCGAGCACGAACACGTTGTGCACGTCCCAGCTTTGCTGGAAGCGGTTGAGCACGCTGGTGTTCGGATCGGTGCCCATGACCGCGCCACCGATGGTGTGGTCACTGCCTGGCAGGTACGGGCCGTAGTTGATGGCGGCCGAGTCGAAGCCATTGACGATCTTGGCGCCCATGGCCTTGCCGATCTCGATGGCTTTGTCTTCGGTGAATTTCGCCATGCGGCGATCGTTTTCGTTGTAGTCAAAGGTCACGCGAATCAGTGGATCACCGTGGGCGTCCTTGTACTCCGGGTCCAGGTCCAGGTAGCACTCGTCGTGGGAGAAACTGGTGCCCTGGTTGAAGATGAACGTACCGTTCTGGAAGGCGTGCTTGTAGGCCTTTTTCCATTCGCTGCCCCAGCGCGGAGTGCCAGGCGGTACGGCGTCGGTGTTGCCGATCGGGCGCGCACCACGGGCGACCACGAGGATCCCGGCGCCACCGATGAAGCCCTTGCCGGTGTGGTCGAAGTTGTCACCGTTGTAGTCGTCTACCTGCACCGAGAGGGCCCCGGCACCGATGTACTGATTGAGCTGCTCGTCTTCGAAAAACAGGTTGGCGCCCGACACGGTCTGGAAGCTGTAGGCACGACCGACCACGCCGCTGCGGGTTTCGGGGTTGTACGGTTTGCCGATCCTGGAGAGCAACAGCAGACGCACGTTCTGCATCTGGAAGGCCGAGAAGATGACGATGTCGGCTGGCTGTTCCCATTCTTTCTGGTTGCGGTCCAGGTAGGTCACGCCGGTGGCAGTCTTGCCGTCTTCGGCGAGATTGGCGCGCAGTACCGCCGACTCGGTCAGCACGGTGAAGTTGCTGCGCTGCATCAATGCCGGAATCACGCAGGCATTGGGGCTCGACTTGGAGAAGTTGCCGCAGCCGTAGTACAGGCAGTAGCCGCAGTAAGTGCACGGGCCCATGCGCACGCCCAACGGGTTGGTGTAGGCCTGGGAGGCCTGGCCGGCCGGTACCATGAAGGGGTGCAGGCCGAGCTTGCTGGAGCCTTCGGTGAACAGATCGGTCAGGCGCGTGGTAGCCAGTGGCGGCAGCGGGAACTCGCTCTTGCGGTCACCTTCGAAGATGTTGCCGCCTTCGATCTGCTTGCCGTTGAGCACGCCGGCCTTGCCGGATACACCGGCGATTTTCTCGAAGCGATCGTAGAAGGGTTCGAGGTCGTCATAGGTGACGCCCCAGTCCTGCACGATCAGGCCTTCAGTCAGTTGCTTCTTGCCGTAGCGCTTGAGGGTATAGCTGCAGGGCTCGAAGTCGAATGGCAAAAAGCGCCAGGCCATGCCGGCCCAGTGAGTGCCCGAGCCGCCGACGTTGTAGCCGAGCTCGTTGAGGCTCCAGTCGCGGGTGGGCAGGGCGGTTTGCGAACGGTTGTTGCGAAAGGTGGTGGTTTCAATGGCGGGCGGCAGGAGCATGCTGCGGCGGGTGTCCCAGCGCAATTCGTCGGTGTCGACCGACGGCGGGAAATCGGTGGAGGTTTCGAACCACGGGCCGCGTTCTATCGCTACCACGTTGAGTCCGGCACGGGTCAGTTCTTCAGCGATCAAAGAACCACACCAGCCGAGGCCGACGATTACTGCGTCAGCTTTTGGGCGTACATTCGCCATGAACAATACCTCATCAATACTTCGTCAATCACAGGCAAGACGGCAGGTGTCGGGGAGACCGCACTGCTCACATAATTTTTTCGCGCTACGCCGGTCACACAGGGGGCGGCGCGCCTCCGAGGTCGGTCAGAGGGTGTTGTCGATCAAGCTGGTAGGGATGATCTGCAGCTTCTGGCCTTTTTTGCCGATCAGGTCGCGGAAGTCGTAGCGCGCACCTGGGAATCCGAGCATTTTCCAGCTGGCCATGTCCTTGTTGCCGCCGTAGATCGGGTCGGCCAGGAAGCCTTCACGGACGTTGGCGAGGATCTGTTCGAACAGCTCCTTGGTCTCGACGTCGTCGCCCAGTGCCAGGGTGCCGTTCTCCATGCTGCGCAGCAGATCGTCCTGCTGGGTGCCATCCAGTTGCACGAAGGTTTTCTTGAAGGCTTGCTGACAATGGCTGTCGATCGCGGCCAGGCCTTTGCGCCAGCGCTCGGCCGGGGTGTAGGGCGATTGCGTGCCTTGCTCGGGGGTGCCTTTGACGAATTTGCCGAGGCGGTACAGCGTGGCGCCGCGGCCATAGTCACCGGCCAGTTGGCGGTCGATGAAGGTGGCGCAGCCTGCTTCCTTGCCGCTGATACTGAGGTCATCGGCCGGGATCAGACGTTCGGCGAAGGCGCCGGCGGTGTCGAACTCGGCTTGGGTGAAATACGCCAGGCCACCTTGGCGGGGGGCGGCCAGCGCCGGAACGTTGGCTTTGCCCGGTTCCCAGGGCTGGCCACCGGTGACCACTTCGGCGCGCGCAGCCGGTAGGGTGGACGCGGCGGCCAGTGCCAACGCCGATGAAAGAAAATCTCTGCGCTGCATGATGAATCCTGTTTGGGGGGAGGAAGTAGCGATCGACGCGCAAGCCAGAGCCCTCGCGACCGACCAGTCACGGCGGGCGATGGTAAGGCGCGACATATCACCGCGCCATTAACCAATTGACGTGTTCCCCTCAAGAAACTTTCATGAAGCTCGGTGGGGCAAGGTCTCGTCGATGACGATGCGCAGTTGCGGGTGCATCTGCGGTGGGATGTCCAGATCGCCGTTGGCGTACAGCAGGTGCTGGATGGCGGCGTCGGCCTGGCCTTCCGGATCCTGGTCGAGCACCAGTGACAGCAGGCCTTCGCGCAGCAATCGGGCATGTTGCTGGCTGGCCTCGTGGGTGATCCAGGCGGGGCTGATATTGTGCGCCAGCAGCGCTTTGCGAATCCCCTCGGAACCGGCGCCGGTGTTGTAGATGGCGGCCAGGGTGGCGCCGTTGTCCAGGGCGCGGTGCACGGCGCGGGCCGTGAGGGCGTCGTCATCGTGGCACTCGACCGGGGCGCTGATCTGCAGGTGAGGCGCGCGCTCGTGTAGCACCTGCATGAAGCCGCCGATGCGCTGCTGGTGTGCGTGGTAGAGCAGCGAGTTGGTGATCAGCAGCACTTGGCCACCGCTCGAGCAGGCCCCCAGCCACTGCCCCAGCAGGCGCCCGGCACTGCGCCCGGCCACATGATTGTCGATGCCGATGTAGGTGGCGCCGACCAGCCCGGACAGGCTGCTGGTGAGCAACACCACCGGCACGCCGCGTGCGATCTGCAGTTGCAGGGCGGCGCGGATCGCGGGGGTGTCGTGGGCAACCACGATGAGCCCCTGGCGCGCGGTGCGCGGGCGATTGATGAAGTCGATCAGGTCCTGCGGGTTGCGGTCGTGCCAGGTCTGGTGTTGCAACACCAGGCGTGCCTTGAGCAGCCGTGCCTGGCGCTGGAAGGCCTGGGTCAGGCGCTGGTAGTGGTCAGTGTGGCTTTCGACCATCAACAGGTCGAAGCGCAGCAGGCCATGCACGGGGGAGGGCAGCAGGCGCCGCAGGCCCAGCGTGCGGGCGGCGTTGAGCACCTTGCGGCGTTTGACGTCCGAAACGCTGCCGCGCTCGTTGAGCACGCGATCGACGGTGCTCAGGCTGACCCCGGCCAGTTCGGCCACGTCAGTCAGGCCTTTTTTGTGTTTAGCGCTATCCAAGACGACCCTTCCGTGCATGCTGCTTTGGTGGTGGGCGAATGTTGCCGGCCCCTTCGTGAGCACGCGTTGCCCCCGCAGACTGGTGCACCTGTGGGAGCAAAGCGTGCTCGCGAAGGGGCCCGGAGTTACAACGCAAATTACCAGGCGAGCCTGCCAGGCGGCGCTGAATATACCGGTAGAAGGTGGCCGATGTCAGCGCCGCTCGCCTGTGACCCTGCGCGACTGATACGATCCGCCCCCTGAACGCTTGATTGCAACGCACCTCGAATCACACCTGAAACAGCCGGGAAAACACACAGACAATGACGGGCAAGGCGTTGGGGCGGGCCGTGGATTTTCTACGTGATGGGCGCACTGGGCTGGGCGATCATCTCCGACGTTTCGCCTAAACGCAGTGCGGGCATGAATGGCGCCATTTTCAACACCTTCGGCAGCGTTGCCGGGATTGTCACTCCAATTGTGATCGGCTACATGGTGCAGTCCATGGGGTCGTTCAATGGTGCGCTGATCTATGTGGCGTTGAATGCCGCCGGGGCGTTCATCAGCTATGCGTTCATCGTTGGCGAGCTGCGTCGTCCCGATGATGAGCCGCCGGTTACCGACACCGATACTGCGGTGCCACATGTAGCGTCTGGCAGCCTGTAGCGAGGGGGCTTGCCTTTGAACGAAGCCGCCAGGGTATTTTGGATAGCGGTTTTTTTGCGTGCGGGTGCCTGGAGATTGGGGAATGGTCCTTTGCTGCGGGCCTGTGCGGCTCGCCCTGCCCATTGGCCCTTCGCTTAGGCTCAGGGTACCCGCGTTACGGCACCTGAAGAGAGGGCACGGCGCAATAGGCCATCCATGGCCTAACGCGCCTGACCCGGCATCCTGCCGGGATCGCCCTCTCTTCAGGCGCCTCCACGCGGCCTGCTGGAAGGGGCGAGCCGCACAGGCCCGCAGCAAAGG